>JAGFJD010000428.1 GCA_024102975.1 Phaeodactylibacter sp.
ACACCACCGTCCGGGATTTCTGCATGCTGGAGTTTGCCCTGCCGGCGGAGGCCCTGGCCGGGGCCTACGGCTTCCGCCTGGAAGGGATAGAGGTGAAGGACAACCACGGCAGGATTTACAACGCCAGTTCCTTCCCCGTCTCTGCCGGCGAGCAAAGCCTGCACCGGGACTACCGCCTTCTCCGGCAGGAAGGCGATGAAGAGGCCGCCCCCCGCTTCCGGGTGCGGATCGAAGATGCGAAAAGGGATGTTGACTACTTCACCGTCGCCGGCCGGCTGGACGCCGTTTTTCCTTCCCGTGACCCTAATTCCATCCAGGAATTCAGCACTTTAGACTGGCAGTCGCTCTACGAGGCTCTCCTCCCCTACGGCGTCCATCTCGTGTTTGCCGCTCAGGGCCGGAGCCTGATGGAGCAGATGGCCAACCTGGGCAGCATGAGCCCGGAAGGGCAGGAAAGCCTCAACAATTTCCTGGAAGCCTACGGCATGTACCTGGAAGAGCCCCTCTTCCCGGAAAACACCAATCTCCTGCTGGACGACCCCGACAAGCAGGTGCTTAAAGTAGAAACCATCGGCCCGGACGGCCAACCCATCCCCTATAAGGACCGGCGGGCCTACAGCCAGGGGGCGCTGCACCTGCAGCAGCTGTACGATGCCCCGCTCGGCGGGCAGGAACGGGTGCGGGTTGTTGTGGCTACGGAGGAGAACCAGGTGAGCTTGCCGGTGAGGATGGAAAGGGTGGTGTTGCCGTGGTGAGGGGGAGAGAATGTGTATGTGGGCTTCCGGGAAGTATAGAGGGGGAAATATATGGAAATGGGTGGAAATGATTGGGAAATAGAGCCCGGTTGCCGGACAGCATTCCGGCCACCGGCGTTTTGCCTTGGGGTCAGAGAAAAATAACTTCCCCATTTCGATAGATGGCAAGTATCAAAGGGGATTACCGCAAGAATGAAACGGGGAAGTTATTTTTCGCCCCTTCCTTATCTTCCTTTAAAGCTCAGGTATTCAAAATTTCCCTGTATCATTCCATCGGGCATCACATAAAAAGAGAGCTCTCCGTTGGCCACGCTCCATGCCGGCCGGGCCGGGGACATATCGGCCTGCCCCGGCCGGATGACCAGCTCGTAGTCCATGTTCCGAAGTTCCCGCCGGCTCAGGCCCAGGTCACGCGCCAGGTTCTGCATGACGTCTCTTTCGGAGAAATACCGGACCGGCTCTGAAAATACCGTCATTTCTTCCACTCTGCCGGTATAGGCGTTGACCAGGACGCTGAGGCGGGTAAGCGCATTGCCGGCAGCGTCCACGTCATACTTGTTTTGGAAAGGTACGATGTAGTAGTGGATATTCTTCCTGTCCTCCTGTTTCATCCGGGCAACAGGCAGTTCCCGGACCAGCATCGGCCGGACAGGGCTCAGGCCGCTCAGCTTTCGCAGGGAAAGGAATGCCGGGTTTTTGCGCTGCTGGTTCATAAAACTCCGGGCGATCTTCCGTACCTCGTCCGGTTTGATCAACATACTCCCGGAACGGACGATCTTTTCTACCTGAATGGCACCCTCCTGCTCCGGAGGTTCTCCAATACCAATCCATTTCTGGTTCCAGATTTTGCCGCACATGGATTCGCCGGCAGAGTTGGCGATATTGCATGGAGCCCCCCAATAGGCCATAGCATTCATAAAAGTAGCCCCATCTACGAGTTTGTACTGCACATAGGAAGTCAGTGGCCAGTAATAACCGATCCAGTTTAAGGTGGCATTGGGGTTTTGCCGCGGGTCGTCGGAGGTTTCATAATAAACCAGAGGCGTCCAGTAATCATGCGCCCAGGTGCAGATCAGGGAGGCATAACCATAATTGGCCATATACTTAAGCAGCGTGTGCAATACTCCCTGGCTGTTGAAGCCCGAAACATCAACCCAATGGTACTCAGGCGGGCACAAGTCATTCAGCGTTTTGGTAATGGCATAAGGGTCGGCGTACCAACCGTAATCCCATCCTCCAGGGCCAGGGTTATAGCCCGGTTCTTTGTTGTGTGCCTGAATGTAGTTCCAGATGGTTGTCTGGTTGATGTAGCAAGAGGCGGCGCCCGGAGGATAACCATTCATGATCATCTGGCAGCAAGCGGCCCCTCCCCAGTTCGGATTGGCGCAGGGATACTGTGGGACTTGTGATTTCAAATCTACCGTAAACATAGTATTTGTTTTTGGGGATGAAATAATCATTTGACAGGGATTCCCTGGAGCGTGTTATTGGTTATTGTAAATTGGGAAGTTCAAAAAATGAGGCCGGGAAGTGGAGGGTGTAAGGGTAATGAAGTGGCTATTCCGCGCAGGTCAGGCCGGCCGAAAGGCAGGAATTGGGTTATACAGGGTTTAGCAATAAGCAATGTACATTATTTATATCCAGGAAGAAATGATATATATCAACCCCTTCACTCCTTCACGCACCTGCAGGAAAAGCCCCAGGATTTCGTCCCGTTGACCCGCTCTACCTCCTCCTTAGTGGCATCGAAAACATAACCCCAGGCATTGTCCGGGCCGTAATCCGTAGCGGTCCAGTAATAGCCCCGCAGGCCGAGGTATTCGAAGCTGCCGTCGGTGTAGCGGTAGCCGCCCCGTTTGGCGGCGAAGCCGGTTTCGCCTCCTTCCAACAGCGCCTCGTAGGTCGGGCTGCCCGCCTTTTTGGGTTGGTCGAAGGAGGCGATCAGGCTGCGCCACTCATCATAGGTAGGCAGGCGCCAGCCGCCGGGGCAGGCCAGCCTGGCTTCCTGCCAGGTGTAGAGGCGGCCGTACCGAGCGCAGTTCTTTTCGTCGTTGTCGTAACAAACACCCAGAGACTGCTTTTCCCCGGCGTAATTGAGATTATCAGCCATCCAGGTCAGGCCGTTGAGGGAGAGCGTACGGTAGGTTTGGTTGTCGCGGGGGTCGGTCAATGTAGCGTAATCATAGTTGGCGGCAGGTTCTGCGGAGCCGGTTTTTTGTTCGGGTCCTTCATTGGGAATGGTTTGCTGTGGGGGTTCTTTTGATAAATCTCCCGTGAATAAATCGATAATCTCCACCCGCCGGTCCAGCATCGGGGCGATGCCCCAGATGGAATTGGGGTCGTTATCGGGATAGGTGCTGGAAGCACGGGTTTCACCCAACGGCAATTCCCTGATGATGATTTTAGTGCCGATGTAATCCTTAAGCCGCCAGCCTTCATAGGCATAACTTTCAATAAAGGCCCTGACGCATTGTATCCTGCGCCTGGTAACATTCCTGCTTTCTTCCGGCGTCCCGCGTGGGCTGTCGTATCCCTGGATTTCTATTACCAATTGTTCTTCGCCTCCCATAAAACTCGTGTATTCCAGCAAAGATTTGCAAAGATTTTCCAATGTACTTAAGCCACTGCTGATTTCCCGGTCAAAAAAGGCATTGACCCTTCGAGCTTCGGAAGGATCATTGTTTCTCAAATATTCCTCTCTTTTTGAAAGGTATGAAGTAATAGCATCCGGAAAACTTTGCCTGGTTTGACCTGGCCGATTGTTGTACGGCAATGGTTGGCCTTCGTCGAAATAAAGAAAAATAGGGAAAGGGAATACAGGCGCATCCGAGACCGAAAGGCAACCCTGAATACAAGTCCCAAACTTATTGATAACGTAAGGGTACGCTTTACCTTCGACATTCTCCACTACCTCTGCCCGGTTATTTTTAAAACCTTCGGCGGCAGAATACTTATAGGGAATAACCTGCTTCCCGCTGCTGTTCAGGTAGCCGTATAACCTGTCCTTTGCCGCAACAACCAGGCTCTCGCTGAAATAGCCCAGAAAGCTGAATGCATCCTCAAACAACACCTGCCCCCTGGAATTGAGATACCCTTTGCGCCCATTATCTCTGGCGAATCGGTACAGCCCGGTCTCCGGGTCTTTGTCCAGCTCCCGGTACTCCGCTTTGGTTATGGCCGCGCCATCCTTCTGCCGCAGGCCCTTCTGGCCGTTCTTGTCTGTAAAAATCTCTGTTTGCAGTTGAACTTGCTGTTGGGCCTGCGCCCGGCGGGCAACATCCGTTTCTCCCCCTTTCGCATCAGCTAAGGCTGTGTCCTGGCTGGAAACACAAGCCTGCAGCGCCTCCCGCAGGAAAAGAGCAGCCGTGTCGCTGGCTAACGAATCATACCGTGCGGCATAACTGAAATACCCGCAAATGGAATCGGGGAAGGGTAACCCGGCACCAGCTTGCAAAGCCTGGTTGAACAGCCCCGCCCCCTGATTGTAAAAAGCAACAGCAACATTCCGGTAAAAAGTATCAACTGACTGTTGGCCTGCTGAACGGGCAGCATTTATTTCCATCCGAACCAGGCTATCTACCTCCTCAGGCGCCACCTCCGGTATCCGGTCCCGCACCCTGAATTCCGCCAGCAGCAGGCGGTCGGCATCGCTGCGCAGGCACAGGCGCTGCTCCTTGTATTCCACCTCCTGCCCGTCGCACAACTCGAAGGCGGGCTGCCACCACCAGAGCAGGCCGCTCAGCAGCAGCCAGGCCGGCAGGGCCCACAGCCAGTGCTGCCAGCCCAGGTGTCGCAGGCCGTCCCGGTAGAGGTACTTTTTCCAGCTGTCCGGCACCAGCAGGTCGAGCGGGCTTTGCTCCCGCTCCAGGTACTTGAAGGTGACGAAGTCGGGCTGGTGGCCGGCGGCGAGGTAACGGGCAAATTCTTCCTCCAGTTCTTTCTTGCGCTGTGTATCTTTAGTGAAGAGCAGCTCGTTGAGCACCACGTTCATTCGGTAATCATCGTAGGCGGCGGAGGCGGGGTTGGGCTGCTGGCTTTCCAGCAAAGCGTGGATACTCCGGCGGACGTATTCTTCCAGCCCCCGCTCCCGCAGGTAGCCGAGCAGGGCCTCGCGGGCGCCCTGGGGTATCCTGCCGTCGATAAACCAGGGCAGGCGGAAAAGCTGGAAGAGGTTATCCGCCGTCAATAGCTTGTCCTCCTCTCCGGAAAGCGCATCGCCCAGGTGCAGGGTCAAATCCCACTCCAGGCTGGGGTAAACGGCGCAGGCGGCGATCCAGTCGAGCAGGCGGGGCGGGTAATAGCGCTGCAGGCTTTGGATGAAATCGCCTTCGATCAGGATGGGTTCTTTGGGAGCATCCTCTACCTGCGGCAGCAGTTCATCGTAAGTTTTGGCTTCTTTGGCGTCAAACTGGTCGGCCAGCGCCTCCAGCCCCTGCAGGCTGGCGGGCGCCAGCTGGAACTGCTCTGCCAGTCGCTCCTCCCGGCGGCCCCAGGTATCGGAGGGCAGGGGCGAGAGGATGGCCCGCTGCCGCCAGCTGCTGAACACGTTCGTCCACTTGCTGAGCTTGCCCGTCATCGGACTCAGCAGGCCGTGGCCGCTGCCGACGATAAGCAGGCGGGAGGCGCCGTACTTCTGGGCCAGCTCCTTCAGGCCGACGCCGTGGGGCGCGCGCTCGTCGAAACACAGGCGCAGGTCGCCGTCGTAGAAGTAGCGCAGGGCGTATACCTCGTTCTCCCGAAGCTTGTGGTAGATCAGGTCGTACAACCGCGCCCGGTGGTCGTACTGCGAGTGGCGTTCCACCAGGAAGAGGTACTCCGGCGGCCGGGTCTGTTGCCGGTAGCGGAAGGACAGCCGCCCGGCCTGCTTCACGGTGGAGTGGATGGTGGCCGGCAGGTCCAGCCGGACGGCCTCCCCGAGGGCGCGCCGCCGCAGGACGTTGAGCAGGCTCTGCAACTGCTCGCTCCAGGCGATGGGTTCGTCCTGCCTGGTTTCGATATTAAAAACATAAGGCGGCGCGGTGCGGGATTCCAGCTCGGCCACCAGCTTGCGGCGGCGCTGCTCCCGCCACTGCAAAAAGGCATAGAGCAAAGCGCCCAGCAACAGCGTGAGCGCCAGTTTGGCCCAGTTGCCGTAATCGCGGTACAGCTGCGCCCGCTTCTCCTGCGCCGGGTCGATCCGCAGGCGGTCGAGCGTGCGGGGATAGGGCAAGGGCTGCACCTCCAGCTCGGCGACCGGGGCATCCGGCAGCACCGGCTCCTCTGCCGCTGCGGGGAAGCGGAGGGTTATGAAATTGGTGTCTTTAACCTCCGGCGCATATTCCCCGATAACGCAAAGGTTGAGGATATGGGGCCCCACTGTATCCCGCGCCACATAGTTAAACAACCCCATACTGTCGATGGCGTAGTGCCCGAAGAAGCTGTCGACGCCAATGGTTTGATTGTCGCAAAAGGTAAAGGAATAGAGGGAATCCGGATATAGCAGGCGGACCTGCTGGCGCACAGTATCGCCCGGGCGGGCGGTGAGCTGATAGGTTTCCGGCTCCAGCGGCACCGGTTCCAGAGGGAAAAGATATTGCCGGAAAAGGAAGGCCAGAAATACGGTCAACACAACCAGCGTGCCAAGCAATACATAACGCCAGCGCGCCGCCTTATCCGGCGGCGGGGGCGGCGCTTCCGGCCGCAACTGCGCCGCCTGCACCCGCGCCCAGCTTTTTTCAAAAACCTCGTAAAAGTAGGCCTGCTCCTGCTTGTTGGTGGCGAAGATGGGCGCCAGCAGGGTCCGGAGGCGCTCCGGCGGGGTATCGTCCGGTATCCTGCGCAGCAGTTCCTGCAACTGCAAGTGCTTGCCCGGACCCATGGGGTAGCCGTCCGCCCGCAGGGCAGCGAGCAGTTCGGCGAGCAGTTGGTAGCGCAGGTGAGTGGGCATTTGGATTTTTGATTTGCGATTTTTGATTTGCGATTTGCGATTTTTGATTTGCGATTTGCGATTTTTGATTTGAGGCGTTGCTTTGATGGTTCCGGCTGGGGAGGCCAGTGCCAGGCACATCAAAAATCAAACCTCGCACATCGCACATCACACATTACATCCCCCGCCCCCGCCGGCTCTCCATCATCCCCTGCAGCGCATCCAGGTCGTCCTGGGTTTTGGCCAGGACGGAGTAGGACGTCAGCAGCTGGCGGCGGGCTTCGCCCTCCAGGGCTTTGACGTTGCCGAGCCGGGCCGGGTCGAACCCGAGCTTGTAGAGCAGCATGGCCCAGAAGATAAGCTCGGCGGTAGCCGGCTTCTTTTTCAGCTTCAGGCGCGTATTGGAGCGGATGGCTTCGAAGTGCCCGACGATATGTTTCAGCTGGTCCTTATCATACCCTTCGACCTTGCCGCTGAGGATTTCCAGCAGCATGTCGCTGTCCGGAAAGGGGATGTGGTAGTAGATCACCCGGCGGAGGAAAGCATCGGGCAGGTTTTTCTCCGAATTGCTGGTCATCACGATGATGGGGCGGTTTTCAGCCGTCGTTTCGTAGGATTTGCCGATCTCCGGCACGATGAAGGCCAGCTCCTCGATAGCGGCCAGCACGTCGTTGGGCAGGTCGCGCGGCGCCTTGTCGATCTCGTCGATGAGCACCACCTGCCGCTTTTCGGAGCGGATGGCGGCACCCAGGCCCTGGTAGCGGATGAAGCGCTCCTCGACCTGCTCCGGCGTCAGGCTCTGGGCGCTGTTCTGGCTGAACTGAAAGTGCCCGAGGGCGTCGTATTTGTAGAACAGGTCGGTGGCGGTGGAGGACGTCTGGGCGTTGAAGACCAGCGGTTTGCCCAGGTTGAAAAACCAGGCGATGTGGCGGGCCAGGGCGGTCTTTCCGGTGCCGGGCTCGCCGGTCAGCAACAGGGGCTGCCCCAGGGACAGGGCGACGTTGACTGCGTCGGTCAGCCCTTCGGAGGGCAGGTACCGGGAGGGGTCGTCCAGCTTCTGGTTGTATTCGAAGGCCGGCAGCTCCTGCCGGCGGAAGTCTTCATTGCCGTAGACGTAGAAGCTCATGGTTGTTTATTTATTAACGATCTCATAAACCCGCCGCTGAAACAGCTCAATATCGGCCATATCCAGCAGTTGATCTTTTTTGAACTGTTCCTTCTTATTTGCCGGCAGGCCGCTGGCCAGGGCTTTGATCACATCGTCGATCCGGGTCTGGTTCTGCTCTCCCAGGCCGCGGATCCAGTCGGCCAGAAGGTGGGCCGGCACGGGCCGCAGGCGGTTGATCAGGGTGCTGCAATCGGGATTGGCCTTTACGATGCCGGAGATATCCGCTTCAAACTGCCGGACAAATTCGCTGGCCGGCTCCACATGGGCATGGTCCAGATAGACGGCAAAAAAGAACAGGAAGGTGGGCACATCCTCATGGGTGGCGCTCTGCCGGAAGCTGTCGACCAGCCACTGCAGATACTCCTGCATCAGCTCCTGTTTCCATTGGCTGTCGTTGACGTAAAAGATGGTGGCCACGTACTGGTATTCGAGGCGGGGCAGGCCCGTCTTCAGGTATTCTTCAAAGGAGGTTTCGCCCAGTTGGAAGCGCTGGCCAAAATACTTGCGGAACTCGCGCTGCGCCACCTTCAGGTTGCGGCCCAGGGGCAAATCCTCGATCCTGACGCGCTGGCTGTCCGGCTCCCGGACGTAGTGGATGGCACCGTATTCTTCCTCCAGTTCCTGGATAACCAGCTCATAGGTCATGCGCTCGGAAAAGCGGTGGGGCTGCTGAGTGGGGCAGGCCAGGACGAAGTAGAACTGGTAGGGCGTCTCGCCTTCCAGGTAGGTATCAAAAGCGGCCCAGAACTGGTCGACGTTGGGCTCCCGGTCGCAGTTGACCAGATAGACCGCCCCGATCTCCTTGTTGATTTCCAGATTCCGAATCTGATCATCCAGCAGGGATTCTCCGGATGTCGTATCCAGTCCGGTGAGTTCTTTCATCCGCCGCCGGGCGGCAGCCAGTTGCTCTTCGGCCTCCCGGATGTCCTCGCCCAGGCCGAACTTCTTTTCGGCGTCATACGCCCGCGCCAGCTCTTCCCGGAAGAAGTTGATCTTGCGGACGAGGGTTTCTGCCTGGTGCTGTAAGCCGTCGAGTTCGGTAGCCATGATGGAGTGGTTTTAAGGTGCATACGCACATTTGTGCATTCGTAACAGATCCTAAGTAGTCGATTTAGGTTACGTTTCGTTCGCGAGAGGCTGTAGCCTCGATGCGGCATAATAAGCAAGTCTCCGACTTGCGTGAGCCGCAAAAGATGTTGATTTACGCCAGTCGCATGCCATCGCTATGGGGTTGTGCAAAAAGGTCGAAAATAGACAGGATTAACAAGATTTACATGATGTAGTGGCTTGCGCCACAATGGCCTACATATCCTGAAAATCTTGTTAATCCTGTCTACCTATACTTATTGCACAACCCCACGGCAGCCGGAGAGAGACTGGACAAATACTACGCATCGAGGCACTACCTGTCCGCCGTCCGCGAGCGCTGCGGTCCTCCGCCAAAGGCTACGACCGCCGGCGGAAGCTACTCATCGGAGGCGTTAGCCTTGGCGGAGGTGGAGCCTCTCGCGAACGTCCCGGTTTATTAATTAATACTGTCCGACTACTTACAAGGTGCCCAACAAGCCCTGGCCTGGATAACACGTACACAAATGCGCGTCGCGTATACACACAAGCCTCCGCTCCGCCCCGCCTACCTCCCCTGCATCTTCGCCCAGGTGTCCTTCAGCGTGACTGTCCGGTTGAAGACAGGTTTTTCCCCGGCGCTGTCCGCGTCGGCAGAGAAGTAGCCCAGGCGCAGGAACTGGAACGTGTCGCCGGGCTTTGCCCCGGCGAGGCTTGGTTCAACATAAGCTTTTTCCACGACCTGAAGCGAATCTTCATTGAAAAATTCGAGGTAGTCCTTGTCCTCGTGGCTGTCGGGCTGCGGGTCGGTGAATAAGCGATCGTAGAGGCGAACCTCCGCCTCCTTGGCGTGCGCCGCCGACACCCAGTGCAGCGTACCCTTGGCCTTGATGCCGGAAGTGTCCTCCCCGCTCTTGCTGTCGGGGTAATAGGTACAGCGGACTTCGGTGACCGCTCCGGTCGCCGGGTCTTTTTCAAAGCCTTCGCACCGCAGGATATAGCCTGCTTTCAGGCGCACATCGCGGCCGGGGCCCATGCGGAAGTACTTTTTGGGCGGATCTTCCATGAAGTCTTCCCGTTCGATGTACAGCTCCCGGGAGAAGGGCATTGTCCGGGTGCCCATGCTTTCGTCTTCCGGGTTGTTCTCCACTTCCATATATTCGACCTTGCCCTCGGGATAGTTGGTGATGACGACTTTCAGGGGGTTGAGCACGGCCATCACCCGCGGTGCGGTGCGGTTGAGTTCATCGCGCACGCAGAACTCCAGCAGGCTGATCTCGATGAGGTTGTCCCGTTTGGCAATCCCGGCCTTGTCGCAGAAGGTGCGGATGGCGGCGGGCGGGAAGCCCCGGCGGCGCATGCCCGAGATGGTCGGCATGCGGGGGTCGTCCCAGCCGCTGACGTACCCCTCTTTGACCAGCTTGAGCAAACGCCGCTTGCTGGTGATCATGTAGGAGACGTTCATGCGGGCAAACTCGATCTGCCGGGAAGGGAAAATTTCCAGCTTCTCAATAAACCAGTCGTACAGCGGCCGGTGGTGGATGAACTCCAGGGAGCAAAGGGAATGGGTGATCTTTTCGATAGAATCCGACTGCCCGTGCGCAAAATCGTACATCGGGTAAATGATCCACTCGTCGCCGGTGCGGTGGTGATGGTCGCGCTTGATGCGGTACATAATGGGATCCCGCATGTGCATATTGCTGGAAGCCATGTCGATCTTAGCGCGCAGCACCTTGCTGCCGTCCGGGAAGTCGCCGGCCCGCATGCCCCGGAACAGGCTGAGGTTCTCCCCGACGCTCCGGTTGCGGTAGGGGCTTTCCTTGCCGGGAACGGTAGGCGTACCCTTCATTTCGGCGATCTCCCCGGGCGTGGAATCGTCGACATAGGCCAGCCCTTTGCTGATCAGCTTGACGGCAAACTCGTAAAGCTGCTCGAAATAGTCGGAGGCGTAATACTCCCGGTCGTCCCAGTCGAAACCCAGCCAGCGGATGTCCCGCTTGATGTTGTCCACGTACTCCGTCTCTTCGGTCGTCGGGTTGGTGTCGTCAAAACGCAGGTTGGTCTTTCCTCCGTATTTCTGAGCGATCTCGAAGTTCAGGCAGATGGCCTTGGCGTGGCCAATGTGCAGGTAGCCGTTAGGCTCCGGCGGGAACCGGGTGTGGACGCGGCCGCCGTGCTTGCCGTTGCGGATGTCCTCCTCGATGATCTGCTCGATGAAATTGAGGGATTCTTTTTCCTTCGTCTCTTCGTTCTTACTGTGTTCACTCATGATTTATAATCATTGTATGTGTGATATGGCGATGTGGCAATGTGGTGATATGGTGGTATGGTGATGTGGCGAAAGGCACCGGACTATCCCTGTGTATCTCCATATATCTCCATATTTTTCCATGTATCTCCATATATCTCCATGTATTTCCATGTATTTCCATATATTTCTATCCATCTCGTAACTGTTCAGCATCATGATGTTTTAGCCTCGGGAGCAAAATTTTGTAAGCCATCCTTCCACACTACTAGACATTTTTCTGGGCACAGAGTACGCCGAGAAGACACAGAGTCACACAGAGGTCTGATTATCAATGGGAAACACTCCGTGTACTCTGTATTGGCCTCAGCGCTCTCTGTGTCCAAAACCATTTTGTCCAGTGGTGTGCCATCCTGGGGTTCCAGCCAAGAAAAACCTACAAAATTTTGCGGCAGCAGCGTTTCACCCCTTATGCTGAATAGTCACTCCATCTCCACCCATTTCCACCCATTTCCACCCATTTCCATCCATTTCCCCATTTCCATCCACCCATTTAATAATAGTTTACGGACCTTACTTCCCTTCCGTTACATCCTCTCCGGCATTTCTATCCCCAGCAGGTTCATGCCGTGTTGCAGGACGTTGGCCACGGCCTGGCTCAGCTGCAGGCGGAAGGCCTTTGCCGCCGCCGTGTCCGCATTGAGGATCGACAGGTCGTGGTAGAAGCGGTGATACGCCTTTGCCAGGTCGTAGCAGAAGTTGGCGATGCCGGAGGGGTCGTATTCTTCCGCCGCCACCTGTATCAGGCCGGGAAAGGCATGAAGCATGTTCAGCATTTCCTTTTCCTGGGGTTCGATCCGGTTATAATCCGCTGCCGGGCTTAGGTCCTGTTCTCCGCCTTTGCGCAGCACCGACTGCACCCGCACGTAGGCGTTCTGCACGTAGGGGCCGGTCTGGCCCTGGAGGTCGACCGACTCTTTGGGGTCGAAGACCATGCGCCGGCGGGGCTGCACCTTGATGATGAAAAACTTGAGGGCCGCCATGGCGATCTGGCGGATGACCGCCTCCTGCTCTTCCGCCGACAGGCCGCTGACGGTATCCCGGTCGGCGGTATTCTTGCGGGCCTCTTCCACCACTTCGGCGATGAGGTCGTCGGCGTCTACCACCGTCCCTTCCCGGGATTTCATCTTTCCGGTGGGCAGGTCGACCATGCCGTAGGACAGGTGGTACAGGCCGTCGGCATACGGTTCGCCCAGCCGCTTCAGGATTTCGAACAGCACCTGGAAGTGGTAGTTCTGTTCATCGGCGACGACATAGACCATTTTATCCACCCCGAAGTCCTGGTAGCGCTTCTGGGCCGTGCCAATGTCCTGGGTCATGTATACGGAGGTGCCGTCGCTGCGCAGGACGAGTTTGTGGTCGAGGTTGGCGCCGGTGAGGTCGATCCATACCGAGCCGTCTTCTTTTTTATAGAAGATTCCTTTTTCCAGCCCATTCTGTATGGCGTCTTTGCCCAACAGGTAGGTGTCCGACTCGAAGTAGAGCTTATCGAACTTGACGCCGAGGCGCCGGTAGGTTTCGTCAAATCCCTGGTACACCCAGTCGTTCATCTGTTTCCAGAGGCTGACGGTGGCCTCGTCGCCCGCCTCCCAGCGCAGGAGCATTTCCCTGGCCCCGGCGCCCAGGCGGCTGTATTCATTGAAGTAGGTATTCTTAAAGGATTTGAAGAAAGCCTCCTCGCTCTGGCCGTTTTCGGCCTTTTTTTCGAACAGTTCCCGGGCCTCTTCGCTTTGTTGCCAGCCTTCATACTCTTCCCGGAGCTTTTTCTCGAACAGCACGTAATAATCCCCGACGAAGTGGTCGCCCTTTTCCCCTGCCGATTCGGGCGTGGCGCCCTGGCCGTACTGCTGCCAGGCCAGCATGCTTTTGCAGATGGCGATGCCCCGGTCGTTGACGATCTGTACGCGCACCACCTCGTAGCCGGCGGCCTCCAGTATCCGGGAGGAAGACCAGCCCAGCAGGATGTTGCGGATATGCCCCAGGTGCAGGGGTTTGTTGGTGTTGGGCGAAGCGAATTCCACCATCACCTTTTGCCCGTTGGCGGGCTGCCGCCCGTAGGCTTCGTCCTGATACATGCCGGAGAGGAAACCGCGCCAGAAGGCCTCGCTCAGCGACAGGTTGAGGAACCCCTTGATGACATTGTATTTTTCGACCGGCGCCACTTCCCGGACGAGGTATTCCCCCAGCTCTTCGGCAATCTGGTCCGGCTTTTTCCGGGCCACGCGGGCAAAGGGAAAGACGACGACCGTGTAGTCGCCTTCGAACTCCTTGCGGGTGCTGTTCATCGTCACCTCCCCGGGGGCGATGTCCGCCCCGTAGAGGGCTTTAATGCCATTGACAACCCCGTCTTGTATGATGTCCGTTATATTCATCTGTCGGAAGTCTGTTGATATTTCAGGGCGGCAAATTTATTACTTTTTAATTATTATACTGGCGCACGGATGGCTTTGCTTTACAAAAACCAGGCATGCGTCAGCATATTTCCCCTTTCGGGCATAGGGTTGGCGCCTGGGCGCGGGTTTCAGGCGCGCGGCACTTCTTTTTTCAGGTAAATTTTGCCGGGAATGCAATCGTTGTGGCCGGTATTTCCGGACCAGGGCCCTTCGAGCTTCACTTGTTTGCCCTGAATGTACATGGTAAGGTCGGCCTTTTTGTAACACCACTCCATGTCTTCCCGTTTCCAGTGGTTGACGATATTGGTCTCCTTCAGGTGCACGGTATTGCCTTCCTGCACCCCTTTAAGGTCCATGACAGCATAAATGGAGCCGATGGCGACATAGGAGCGGCCGGTGACCTTATTGCCGTCCTGCCGGAGATAGAGCTCAAATTCGTAGACCGGAGCGAAGCCGCCGGGTTCCTGGGTCAGCGTGCCTTTCCATACCCCGGAAAAGTCTTTCTGGGCGCTTGCCAGCAGTGGGAAAAAGAACAGCAAGGCGTAAAACCACAACTTCATAACACCATATATTTTGATCCATATAAAACAAACCAACCAATTAAATGCCGTTACTGTTCCCCATCGGCCGCTTCTTCGAAAAAACTGAACAGGGTTTTGCCATAACTGCGCTCCTGAAAGAAGTGGGGAGCATCCAGGAAGGAATGGTTGGGGTTGTGCTCCAGCACGAGCCAGCCCCCGGGCCGGAGCAGCCGGCGCTCAAAGACAAGCCCCGGGATAGCGTCGATGGCGGGCAGGGCGTAGGGCGGCCCGGCGAAGATATAATCGTACTGCTCCCCGGCGTAGCTGATGAACTTAAAAACATCCCCTTTGACAATGCGGATGCAGTCCTCGATGCCCAGTTCCCGCGCCGTTTTTCGCACAAAGGCCACGGCGCCGGGGAACTTATCCACGTATGTTACATCGCAGCACCCCCGGGAAATGAACTCATAACTGTGGCTGCCGGTCCCGCCGAAGAGGTCCAGCACCCTGAGGCGTTCAAAGTCCCAGTGGTTCGCCAGGATGTTGAACAGCCCTTCTTTGGCAAAGTCGGTGGTCGGCCGGGTCGGCCAGTTTGTCGCCGGTGGGTTGAACCGCCTGCCTTTGAATTTTCCTCCGATGATGCGCATGGGGGTTGGGTTGCTAATATGACAATAGAACAATATAACCATCCCTCCCCTCACCCGCAAAGGCTCAGCCCCAGCAGGTCGAAGTGGAAATGGCCGGGCTCCCCGCCCGTTTTCGGGCCGTGTTGGAAAAAGGCCGGCGGCTCGGTAAAGTGGATGTATTTGACATAGCGGAAGGCTTCCCGGTAAATTTCCGAATCTTCCACCAGCTGTCCGGACAGGTAAGCCGGAACGGCGGCGGGCCGGAAGCCGAACTGCTGGTAGGGCAACAGCAGGAAGTAGATGAAGTCCTTTGCGCTTTTACAGGAAAAGGCATTGGAGAACAAGAGGTTATACCCTTCAAAAGCAAGGATGAACACCAGCCCTTTCCGGAGATGGGCAAACACCTGTGGCCCCTCCCGGGAGATGGCCAGTTTGCGGACTCCCTGCAGGAGGGCCGAGCTGGCATGAAACCAGCGGCAGCCCGGGAAAGCCTGGCGGGCAAAGGCCTCGATGGCCCGGGGGACGGCATAGATATTTTGAAAGCCATAGTCGGGAAGCGAATCGGCCAGCACCTCCTCATCCTTGCCGATCTCCGCGCCGTGTTCCAGGTAGGCCGCTTTTTTTTTCTCGTTGTAGAGCCGCTGCGGCACCAGGGTGGCCTTTTCGTTGATCCAGCCGGCTCTTACCGTCCGGTACGGCTGGGACAGCAAGTCGTCTCCCCGGACCAGCGACTGGAGGATAGACGGTTGCGCCATGAGCTGCGGCCCTACCGAATACGACCGCAGGGCGAGCAGGTGTTGCCGGCTGTCCAGAACCATAAAATCAAAACTGTCCACCCCCATCAGGATGGACAGTTCATAGATATTGGTATTTTTTTTAACAAAGGAATCTTCTATGAGATCCTTGACTATCTTTCCCAATTTCCTGCAAGGTTTGGTGCATTCATATTCCCGAATTTGAGGATGCTGTTGGGGTCATAGCTGTTGTCGTAACGCGCAAATCGCGGGTCTTTGAACGGCCCCATGAATACTTTGCGGCGAACGCCTACCTCTACCACCGGGACGTTGGTACTCTGGTAGGTAATGGTGTCGGCCTGAATATCAAACACAGCCCCGCCGCCATAGGGTACGAAACGCATGGAATCCAGGTTGATGCCCATAGCCTTGATGGAGTCGATCGCCGGCATGTAAGTCGTATCGTAAATGATCTCTCCGGTGAAGTCCGGATCATCCGGGTCCCCGATTACACTCACGATCATGAAGCTGTCGGTTTTAAGGACATAGGACAGGGAGTCGAAACTCGGAGCGAACCCTCCCTTGATATTGCGGAAGGCCTCCTGCGCAGTCCTGATCTTCATCAACTTGTCGATCACTGCACGTTCCCGCTTTTCCTTCTCGGCTTTGAAGGCGATAGGCTCGCGGATACTGCTGATGAGCACCCACACCAACCCTACGATAATAGCGGCCAGAACTAAGTTGATTATTATTCTCATTTTTCGGTTTGTTTTGACGCAATAATAAAGATTTTTAGGTAAAGGCTGAAGCAATTTTAACACAATTACCTGAGACGAAAAAACAAACCGCACTGAAAAATACAGTCCGCCCCTAACCTTTTAACATCTTTTCCGGGCCGGGGGCGCCTGTTCCGGCCGTTGCGGAGGCATCAATTCGCTCCTACCCGGCAGTTGCCGATATAGGCGGCGCCTTCATCAACGATAAGGAATTTGGCCTGAATATCGCCTTCGACATGGGCTGTCCCCATGAGGTGCAGGGTGCCGGCTGCTACCACATTGCCTTTGACCCGGCCCATCACCACCGCTTCCGAAGCCGTCACATTGCCCTCTATGCTGCCGGATTCTCCGATGACGAGCCGGCGGTCGCATTTCAACTGCCCGACAACGATGCCGTCGAGGCGGATGCTCTCCGCCGATGAAAAATCGCCCTCGATGCGGGTGCCTTTGGCCACGACGCAGTTGGCGTCGCTCCCCCGGGCGGCAGCCATCCGGGGCGCTTCGGCATTGTCGGCCTTCGTTTTCGGTTTGGAAAGCATGGATATCGCAGCCATTTCTTTTCTGTTTTATGGTCAATTGTAATTTGCGCAACCTGGAAGCGAACTCTCCGGGGCCAATGGTTGTATTCTTACCACACCGTGGCTCCGGTCAATTTAGGGAAAATTACCGTGAGGTTTTAACCGGATCGGTTAATTTTGCATTTTGCCCGGATTTCCGGCCGGAATGGCATGACCCGTACACCGTACACCGTACACCGATACGCCCAAACCCCAAATCCATTCGGTTCAAAACTCGTTTTCCTGACATGAGCATCACCATCCTCGGCATAGAATCCTCCTGCGACGACACTTCGGCGGCCGTGCTGCGCGACGGGAAGGTACTCAGCAACTGCACCGCCAACCAGGAGGCCCACCGGTTATACGGCGGGGTCGTGCCGGAGGTTGCGTCGCGCGCTCACCAAATCAACATCATCCCGGTAGTCGACCTGGCCATCCGGCAGGCGGGCATAAGGAAAGAGGAGGTCGACGCCGTTGCTTTCACCCGCGGCCCCGGGCTGATCGGTTCCCTCATCGTAGGCGTATCCTTCGCCAAAGCCTACGCCCTCAGCCTCGGCATCCCGCTGATCGAAGCCAACCACATGCAGGCCCACGTGCTGGCCCACTTCGCCGAAGATCCCAAACCGCCCTTTCCCTTCCTCTGCCTGACCGTCTCCGGCGGCCATACCCAGATCGTCCTGGCCCGCGATTTCCTCGACATGGAAGTCATCGGCCAAACCCTGGACGACGCCGCCGGCGAAGCGTTCGACAAAACCGGCAAACTGCTGGGGCTGGACTACCCCGCCGGGCCCATCATCGACCGGCTGGCGCAGCAGGGCCGGCCCGTTTTCGATTTCCCCGAGCCCCAAATCCCCGGGCTGGATTTCAGCTTCAGCGGGCTGAAGACTTCTATTCTTTATTTCCTGCAAAAGCAGAAAAAGGAAGACCCGGATTTCATCCGGAAGCATATGGCCGACATCTGCGCCTCGGTGCAGGCCCGCATCGTCAGCATCCTGCTCAACAAACTCAGCCGGGCGGCGGCGGAAACCGGCATCCGGGAGATCGCCATCGCGGGCGGCGTCTCCGCCAACTCGGAACTGCGGGCCGCCCTGGAAAAAACAGGCAGAGAAAACGGCTGGAATACCTACATCCCTAAATTCGAATACTGCACCGACAACGCGGCCATGATCGCCGTGACAGGCTACTACAAATACCTCAAAGGGGAGTTTGCCGGGCAGGAGGTGGCACCGGTGGCGAGGTGGAAGGTGTAGGAGGGGGATGGGTAGGGTTAGATGGTTATTTTGTTGGCTTGGCGGAGTATTGGGGATTGATGGATGGGGTTTATTTTTTCACGCCCTACGTCACCCGGTTATTAGTTATTGCGCAGGGTTCCTCAGCCAATAACTGCCTCCCGGACAATGGCGAAATAACCAATAACCTCATAACGCAACAGCGTTAGAATTCCCGGATCAGCTTCTTCTTCATTTCCTGGAATTCCTCTTCAGATATCACGCCCTTGTCCCGCAGCTCGGCCAGCTCCCGGAGGCGCTGGATGACCGATGATTCTTTTTCGGGAGCGGCAGCAGCCTTTTCGGCAGTTTTTTCAGCGGCAGCCTTCACCTTAGCCTCAGCCTCTTCCTGAGCCTTTTTCTCAGATTCGGCTTCTTTGCGGGCCTTCTGGTCCTTGCGCAGTTGCTCGGCCACTTTTTTGCCTTTTTCGAACTGCTCCTTGTAGAGTTTCTTCAGGCGGGCGGGGTCGAAGTCGAGGATGGTGCCGCCCGACTCGAAATGGCGCTTGAAGACCTGCCCGAGGGCGTAGGTGGAGGCGCCGGCAAAAACGGAGACCGTCACGCCTCCGATGATGGATCCCACTACCGGAATCATTTTCACGATGCTGCCGGCGGTGACCCGCGCCAGGGTGGAGCTGGTCAGGGAGGTGACGATGGCCTTGCCCTGGGTCTCGGAGAAATCCTGGTCGTACACCTTGCACATCTGCCGGATCATATCCAGCTGCAGGGCGCTGACGGCAAAAATGTCGGCGATGAGGATCGGAATCAGCCCCGCGCCCATAGACCAGATGACGTGATTGCGGATGATGGTGTCGACGTGCTTGGAGCGCTCGGTTTGGTTGCTCATGATTTTGTCCTTTATCGTTTTGGCGGCGTAGTCAATTAGCTTCTTCGGTTCCACGAAAGTCAAAATTTTTCCAATATTAAAGGCATTCGGCGGATTGTGCAAGCTTTCTCGACGAAAAGGGGGGATTGGAGGAGGGAATGAAGGGTTCTGCGCTGCCGGGGCGGGATGGGGCGATTGGTTATGGTTTCCAGGCTGTGACACTGAAGGATGTTGTCGGTTATTGCCAAAGAAGCGCCGGGAGCTATCTGTATCCCGCCTAAGCCTTGCTGTACATCCGGGGGATATGCCATGCAGCTGCCGCCGGGCCACATCAAAAATCACACATCGCACATCAAACCTCTCAAATCCCCGGGGGCGCGCCATTTGCAATATGCCATGCAGCTGCCGCCGCGCCACATCAAATATCACACATCGCACATCAAACCTCTCAAATCCCCGGGGGCGCGCCATTTGCATTTGCGATGTGCGATTTTTGATTTATGATTTTTGATTTATCTGGCCCCCTACTCCACCACCACCCGCACGCCTTCCGAATGGCTCGTAAACTCCGGTGCGTACATGCACTGTATGCTCGCCAGGCCATTGGAGAAATCGCCCCGGTGAACCACCCGCAGAGGGTATTCAAACACATACTTCCCTTTGGGCAGGTAACCGATAAAAAAGTGGGTGGCCAGGTCGCGGGTGCTTTCGTAGTAGCCCAGGCCGCCCTGCCATTTGTACTGGCTGAACACGTTGACGGGCTCCAGGCCGCTGGCGCGCATGTCCTTGAGGTGGACGTACTCCATGTCTCGGTCGGCGCGCAGCTCGATGCGGACGGTGAGCTTGTCGCCGGGCTCCAGGGGGCTGTCTGCGGTGATGGCCTTCAGCTCCGGGCCGCGGTCGCCAATCACCTCTTTGAAGAGCTGTTTGTCCAGCGTCAGGGGCGTTTCTTTAAAGACATCGACTTTATCCAGGTCCTCAAAGTACTGCCAGTAGGCAGCGCCCCAGGCGATGCTGTTGTTGGGATTGGTGACCTTCACGCGGCTGAAATCGGGCGTGACCTCCTTGCCACTCCAGCTGGCTTTGAAATAGCCGGTGCCCGCCTCGGCGGAGCGCCGGGCTTCGACCAGGGCCGGCTGGAAAGTTTCTTCATCCAGCCGCGGGAAACTCACTTCGGCCAGGCGGGTGTTTTCCAGCCAGTTGTCGCCGAAGCGCAGCAGGGCGTAAACGGCATTGGCGGTGGCCTTGGTGGTCTTCCAGTGGGTGGTTTGCTTGTTCTTCAGCAGCCATATTTTGAGCTGCTCGACGGCATCGGCATCCTGCGCCACTTCCGAGAAGACTTCGACCATGAGGGCGTGGGTCTCGATGGGCATCTCGTACCAGAAGAAGCCGGCGTTGTAGTTCCAGTACATGCCCAGCTCGTCGTTGTAGAGGGCACGCTCGCGCAGGGAGCGGGTGATCCTGTCGGCGGTGGATTGCTGGCCGTGGCGTTTGGTTGCGATAGCCAGCAGCCCTTCCTGGTAGATGCCCTTGCTGAGCCAGTATTTGTCGGCCTGGCCGAGGTAGTAATCCTGGGCTTCCGCCGCCTTGCCCTGCACCGGGATATCCTGGAACAGGCTGCGGGCATACAGGTAGTGGACGACGATGCCGGCCAGGTGGTCGTCTTCGAGCTTGGCCCGCCCTTGTTTCACCTCGTAGAGCAGCCGCTCGTAGTGTTCGGACAGCTCACCGTCGATGAACTCGGCGGCCCGCTGGGCGATGTTCCACGCCTGGGTGCCGGGCTGGATGTCCTGGACGCCGAGGGCGCGCAGGCGGCCCAGCCCTTCCAGGATGTACTGGGTGATGTACCAGCTGTCCTGCCCGCCCGGGAACCAGGAGAAGCCGCCGGCGCCGGATTGCCGTTCGCCGAGCTGCGCCAGGGCCTTGTCCTGCTCGTAGCCCATGCGGTTGAGGTCAAACAACAGGCCGATGCGCTTGCGCTGTTCGGCCTCGCTCTGGGCCTGCCGCACCCAGGGCGTCTCTTCGAGCAGGGCTGTTTTGAGCTCTTCGTTCTTTTCCAGCTCGCTGATCAGGGCGTCGGAGTTTTTCCACTGTTCGAAAACCTGCTGGATGGCCGGGTTGGAATTGGCCACTGCGGCGGCCAGCGCGTTGGCGTAGTAGCGGGCGAAGATTTGCTCGCTGCATTCGTAGGGGAATTCCATCAGGTACGGCAGGGCCTTGACGGCGTACCAGGCCGGGTTGGAGGTGAACTCCAGGGCAAAGTTATGGTGCTGCAGGGTGTTGGATTTCCCCGCTTTGGCCATGGCTTCGAAGCTGAACTCCCGGGACTGGCCGCCCCTGACCGGCATAGGCATGGTTTCGGTGACCATGGTGCGGTTAGTCAGGACGGGCAGCGCGCTCTCTTCGCCGTCGGAGAAGTTGCCGGCTTTGGCCACCACGCGGTGGGTGACGGCGAGGACTTCCCCGCGGGGCACCTTCAGCGTCCAGGCCAGGCGGGCCGACTGTTTCCCGTCGGCTTCAAAGGCAACCGTATTTTTGTCGTTGCCGAACAGGCCGTCGATGGGCTGCATGCTGAGGGCGTCGAAGAGCATCAGCTCGGCCGTGCCGGCCATCTTTTCGTCGGTGAGGTTGCTCACCTTGGCGGTAAATTCGATCTCGTCGCCCTCCCGCAGGAAGCGCGGCGGGTTGGGCAGCACCATCAGTTCCTTCTGGGTCACCACCTCGTTTTCGCTGAGGGCGTACTGCAGGCTTTTGGTGTGCGCCATGGCCAGGAATTTCCAGCGGGTGAGGGCTTCGTTCATTTTGAAGCGGATAATGATATTGCCCTCCTCGTCCGTCCGCAGTTCCGGGAAGAAGAAGACGGTCTCTTTGAGGTTGGTGCGCACCGGGGGAGCGGGCGGCGTTTCGGCTTCATCCTTTTGCCCTGGCGCGGGTTCGGGGGCGGGCGGGGGCGCTACCGTTTCCGCCGAGTCGGCCATTTTGGCCATGCCCTGCCCTTCGGCTCTGGAAGTGAGGGCTATGGCATCTTCCGCCATGGCCGGGGCATCCGCTGTCACCAGGTTATAGGCGCGCGAGCGGACGCCGCCGCCGCCGTAGAAGTTGAAGTTGAACCAGTTGAGGCTGCGGTAGGTGCGCCCGGGGGCGTCGAAGGGCGACTGCGGGTAGTAGTAAAACGTATTGCTGCTGGCGCTGCTGAAATGCTGGCTGCGCCAGGCCCGCGCAAAGTAGTTGTTCGGGAAGGGGCTGAAGTCCCAGGAATGGGGCCGGAACTGGTCGAGAGAGGCATCGTAGAGCGTAGCCACCATCTCGGCGGCCACCTTGTCGTTGCCCGGGCCGCTGACCTTGATCTGCCAGGCTTCCTCTTCCCCGGGGTGCAGCTTGTTGCGGAAGGTGTTGTATTCGATCTTCAGTTGCTTGTCCTTCCAGGGCACGGCGAAGGTCTCCACCCAGGTGAAGGGGCGGTTGTATTTGACGAAGCTCATCTGGGCATAGAGGTTGCCCTTGTCGCCCTCTCCCACGGTGTGGCGGATGGCCTGCCAGGGCTTGACCTGCAGCCATTTGCGCTCGGCCACCTCCATGCGGCGCTCCAGCTCGTAGAGCACGTTCAGCTCGCCGGCGGCCGTAGCCAGCAGGACGGACGCCTCCTCTCCCGGCTGGTAGCTGCCGCTGCCCGGCTGTTTTTTCCAGGCGACGAGGCCGCCGGGGAAAGCCCGTTCTTTGGCGTCGTAGACCAGGAAGAACTTTTTCACCTCTATGGCATTGCCCTTGTCGTCCTGCGTGCGGAGGTTCAGCACATAATGCCCCACCGGCCAGCCGGATACGTTGACGAACACGGTGTCTTCTTCCGCCGTGTTGAACGGCTGGCTGAGCACGCTGTTGCCAACCGGCCAGTTGGCAGGCTCGTCTTCATTGGTATAGGCAAAATGCGGGAAATCGCGCCGGAAGGTTTTCTCGTCAATCACCCGGCGGTCCGGCCGGTTCCAGTAGCGGTTGACGAACACCTGTTTGGGCGCTTCCAGGCGGTTGACAGCGAGCGTGCCTTCGGCCGGCAGGGGCGCCCCGTCCAGGTTCTGGGTGACGATGCCCACCGGGATGAGCCCGGCCTCCCGGCCGATGCTTTCGGAGATGGTGACGTCGGCCTTGAGGCCCAGGTAGGCCAGGTTCAGGCTCTTGCCGGCGGAGTGGGTTTCTCCGGTAATATCGGTGACGTCGACATAGGCGGTGAAGACAAACTCGGGTTTGTCGGCTTTGTCGACGCTGAGGTCGGGCTGGGCAACGAACGAAAAGGAGAAGCTGCCGTCGGCTGCCGTTGTCAGCTGGCCGGTGGCGATTTCCTGGCTTTCGCCGGGGTGGGGAAAGCCGCGCCCGCCATAGCGCCACCAGGGGAACCAGGGGTAGCGTACTTCCCGGACGATGCGGTACTGCACCTCGGCCCCGTCGATGCTGCTGCCGGCAAAGGCCGTGGCCTTGCCTTTGAAGGTGGCGGTATCGCCCAGGGCGGGGCTGCCCTCCAGGGGTTCCATGACTACCTCAAACTTGGGCCGCTTGTATTCTTCGACAGAGAAATACTGAAAGCCGTTGCCGGCGTCGGAGAACAGGCGCATCTGGCCCAGCAGGCCTCCCTGGGGGGCGGTGAAGGCACCGCTGGCCGTGCCGTACTCGTTGGTGGTCAGTTCCTGTTTGGCCACCTCCTGCCCGTTGACGTCGAAGAAGGTCACCGTAAACTGGTGTTTGGGCACGATGGAGGGGATGCTCTTGTCGTCCCGGTCCAGCACGATGGCCTTGAAGTAGATCGTCTGACCGGGGCGGTAGATGGCCCGGTCGAGGAAGAAGTGGGTGGCCAGGTTGCGCCTGGGCTGGTTGCGCGACCCGCGGTAACTGGAAAAGCCGTCCTGGAAGAAGAGCACGTCCTGCCCTTTGGAGAAACGCACCTGGAAGTAAGTATTCTCGGACACGTCGGGCCGGACGAAGCCTTCCTTGTCGCTGCGGGACTGGCCGATCTTCACCCGTTCCTGCCGCCGCGCTTCCCGGTTGTATTTGGTAGTAAAAAACTCGGCCAGGACGCCCTCCAGGGGCGCGCCGGTTTCCCGGTGGAGCATCAGGAACTCCACGCCGTCCTCGGAGCCGTGGCGGCTGAAGTGGCCTAGTTCTGAAACGTTGGTAAAAAGATACCCCACCGCCTGCTCGGAGAAGGCAAACCGGTTGTTGTCCGCGATCAGGATGGCATAGAAGCCGAACGGCAGCCCTTCGACGGCAATTTCGGTGACGTGCTCCTGGTGGTCGCCGTCGTCCGGCAGCTCAACATCCCATTCCTTAAGCGGCTTGCGGGCCGCCAGATCCTGGAACAGCTCCTCGGGGCGGTTGTTGTCGAGTTCGAACCGCTCCTTTTCCTCCAGTTTAATGACCCTGAAGAACGTCTTCGGGACGTTCCGGTAGGCCACGGAGGCGAGCAGCGGCTGCTGCGGCAGGTTGACTTCTTCGACTTTCAGTTCCAGGGTTTCGCGCAGCAGCTGGCTGCGCAACTGGCCGCACTGGCGGGCGCCGTAGCTTTCGGGGAAGCGTTCGATGGCTTTATCGCAAACCTCAACCGCTTCTTTGAGTTTCCATTTGTGTTTTTCGGCTTCTCCCGGCACGTAGGCGTTACCCTGTTCGGCGTACAGGCTGGCGATGGCGGACCACACTTCTGCCAGTTGCGGCTTGTCGGCGAAGCGGACTTCCAGAACCTTCAGGGCGCCCAGGTAGAGGCTGTCCTTATGGCCGAGCACGGCGTTGTCGCGGACAAATTTCAGGCGGGCCAGGTCGGCCTCGGCCAGAGCAGCATCGTTGTTGTCGGCCAGCCGGAGCCGGAGCAGGTTTTGGTACAATTCCAGCGCCCGGTACTTGAAGGAGAGGGTATCCCGGGTGTTCCAGGCCGCTTTCACGAAATCCGCCGCCGGGGCGAAGGCTTCTTCCTGGTCGATGTAGAAGCGGTAGGCCGGCTGGGTGAGGTAGGACCGTTCGTCGGCAAAATGGCCGATGGCGCGGTAGGCCAGGAAGTCGTAGAGGGTGGGCCGCAGTACGTCCGTATTTTTCGTTTCTTTGGACGTAAAGGTAATGGCGTCAAACTCCGCGACCGGGATGGCGGCTGTCCGCTCGTCCTCCACCGACAGGAGGTAATAGCGGGAAGCCTGCTGAACCAGTTGGTCCAGGCTCCAGGTTTCCAGGTCGTCGGGCAGGGCGCCGGTTGTCGTGGTCCGGTTGGCCAGCCGCCAGTAGTTCTGGCTGACGTAGTTCTGGTACAATTCTCCCGCCAGGGAATAGAGGATGGGCTGCACCGGGAAGGCCGCCGCTTCCGCTTCCTCTTCCATGCGCCGGATGGCCTTTGCCAGGCCGGATTCCTCCAGCTGGCTCTGGTATTTATTGCTGTAAATGATTGTTTTTACCAGCTGTGCGGGTTCTTCGTCCTTTTTGGCGCGTTCGTACAGCGCGTTCACCTTGTCGAGGGCGGAGCGGGGCAGCCCTTCGTTTTCGAGGGAGTCGATGGTTTTCCACTCGGCCTCGTAGGGGCCTTGTTTCGTCATGGTTTGGTTTTTCTGTTTATTCTGAAAGCCCAGCAGCGAGGTGGAGCAACAGAGAAGGATAAGGATTGGGAAGATGCGGTTCTTCATGGTTTGTTGGTTAGCTTCTTAATTTACGCTAAAAACGGCAAAGTTTTTCGCTTTAGTAGCATATAGTTTTATGTACCCACTATACTGACGCACGGCAGGTTTTGTCGACTACAAAACCCGCCGGGTCAGTATATACTGGCATCGCTGGTTTTGTTCCTGACAAAACCACGCGTTCGCCAGTATAAATACGATGCGGCTATACGGGGAATTACATATCGGGGGTGTTTTTTTTGTTGGCATGGGGTGAAGGTGTAGGTATTGGTTGAATGGTTAAAGTTATTTTGCTGGACAGGATCCTGTCGGAGAAAGATAAATCATTACTTGGTGGTTGTTCAGAAATGTGTGTCCGCATTTTTTGTAACGGTTTCCCCTCTCCCTTTCCCTCCGCGATCCAGCAATTTTAACCGGCTCGCAAAGACGGTAGAACAATCCCCCTACTCCATCCCAAACCGCCCAATATCCACCGCTTCCTCCAATGTACTGTTTTTTGCCAGAAAATCCGCCATGTGCTTCGCCCAAAAGGGGCCGAGGGACGCCCCCTTCGTGCCCAGGCCGTTGAAGAGGGCCAGTTGAGGGAATTCAGGATGCCTTCCCAGGAAGGGCCGCCGGTCTTTGACCGTAGGGCGGATGGCGGCGCGGTGTTCCACCACTTCGAAAGGAGTTTTGAGGATGTCTTCCAGGCGTTCTTCCAGGAAGGCGCGGGCTTCCGGCGTAGGGCCGTCATTGTCGTATTTCCATCCATAGGTCGAGCCCACCCAGTATAATCCATCCTGGAGGGGGACGATAAACACCCGGTGCTTGAGGATTTTGCCGAAGCAGGCACCCGGGATGCGGACGATCAACACCTCCCCCTTGGCCCCCCTGAACGGCAGGTAATTGAAAAAGGGATTCTGCCGGGCGCGGTGGCCTTCGCAGAAGACGGCCGTTTGGGCTTCCAGGCCGTTGTAGCGGATGCCCCGGGCGGCGACTTCCAGTTTGCCATAGTCAAATACCTCTTCGGTGATGGCACGCTGTTCCCGCAGGTAAGCGCGGTAGGCGCCGGCCAGCCTGCCGATATCCACCTGTGCGCTGTGCCGCACCTCGCCGTAGCTGTAGGCCGGGACGGTTTGTTCAGCATAATTCCCCAGGCTGGCGGCATCCAGCATATACTGCCCGTAGCCTGGTTCGGCGGTGCGGGCCAGCCAGTCGTTCTCCTCCCGGCTGTTGAACAGCGCCCGCAGGATGGGGCGTTCGTGGCAGATGGAAATGCCGAGGCGGTTTTCCAGTTCCCGGTACGTTTTTTTCGCAAACGGGATCAGCTCGTCCGCCCTCCAGGATTTGACGTACCGCCGCCCGGTGATGGGGTTGATGATGCCGGCGGCCACCTGGGTGGCGGAACGCGGATTGTACTGATCCACGACATGCACCGTTTGGCCGGCCTGCTCCAGGAAGTGAGCCAGGAGGGTGCCGGCCAGGCCCTGGCCGATGAGGAGGAAGTCGTATGGCTTGTCCAAGCTGTAAAAAATTAGTCCGTATGAATGAAATTCCGCATTTGGGCGTAGCCTCAACAGGCAAAGATAAGAAATATAGCGCGGTGCCAAGCAGGGCAGCACCTGGCGGCACGAATACGTTTTAAAGGACCACCTGGGCAATAGCCGCATCTTTTTCAGCGATATTAATGGCAACGGGTTCATTGAAATATCGGAGGT
>JAGFJD010000447.1 GCA_024102975.1 Phaeodactylibacter sp.
CTCATATCTACTAATGTGTAGTACAAATGCTCGCTACTAAACCACCAGATACTGGGGTCGCCCGGCACAATTTTATCCATGTGCAGCAAATAATACAGGCTGTCGCTTTCCGGCACGGGCAGTATCAGGGCCCCCTGGTCCAGGATGTAGCCCCTGCCTCCGCTACCCTGCTGGGTGGCGTGCGATCCCGGGTTGAGGCCTCCGCCGTTCTCCATCGGCTGGTGCAGGGCATTGGCCACGTAAATGCCATTGGTATAGAACAGGAGGTTGCCGGCCGTGTCGCATATGCTAGCGTTGGTTTGGCAAAGATCCATATCCCGAAATTCATAATAAATATCTGGAGGTGCTGTAATAAAGTCTATTACAGTACCTCCAAAAGAACTATCAATGGTATTGCTGGAATACCCCGTTAGCCATAGATAGTCCTGCTTTTGGCTCCAAACATTTATGAAGGCCACTAGAAAAAAAGCTAAGAATAAACAACGCATAGGAAAAAATTAAGGGATGCCGCATGGCATCCCTATTGTTTATGGTCAAGGTTTAACTATCAATTTTGCGATGCCTTGCAACGCCTGCAATTCCTCAGCTTCAAGGCTACTCCCGCCTCGTTCCAGATAACTGAGTAGTATGGTGTTGGCCTCCTTTTCATTTTGCTCGTAAATGAATGAAGTGCTTATACCGTCGTTCTGCGCTTTTAGCGGCCCGGCCAGTTGAGCCCGCTCTTCGGCGATAAGCTCATATAAAGCAGCTGCCTCCCCGGCCCACTCGGTTATATCGCCCAGCAGCCCAGTGCGTGCGGCCAGCAAAGCCGGCTGGTTTTCTTCTGCTACATCCAGCAGTTGGGCGTCCAAATCCGCTAAAGCATCCAACCCGGCGCCCAGGCTGTCCAACCCCACAGCCATCGCAGCCAGGCCTTCTACATTAGCATTGTACAGGGCTTCCAGCCCGCTGTCCAGCTCGTAGAAAGCTCCGACGGTGCTGTGGAGGTGGGTGTCGAAGAAATCCTGCATGGCCGTGCTTTCCAGCGGCAGGCCGTAAGCTTTTTTGTATAGGTAGCGGTTTAAAGCCCAGCGTACGGCGTCGGTATATTCTCCCGCCTCGAGCTGCCCTTCGGCAATGATATGAGCGTCGGGCGACTCCGGGTCGAAGCCGGCCAGGCTGCATTGGGGGGCGGTGCAGGGAGGTATAGGGTTCTCATTTACACGAGGGTCAAACCATCCTTGGCTTGGCCCAACTGAAAAGCACTGTCCCACAAGCCTTGTTTGCATTTCCATTATTTTCTGTTTCGCCTAAAAATACACAAAACACGGCGGCATGGTTAGCCCCTGCAAAAAATCACTGCTTCACCACCCTCCCCTGCGCCACAACCACTCCACTTTCTTCTACCACATAAAAATACACACCCGCCGGCAAGCCTCCCGCCGCCACTTCATTGGCGCCCGCCCGCAGCCGCTGCGACAACACCCGCCGCCCCAGCCCGTCGTACAACAGCAAACGCGCCGACTGCGGCAGCCAGCCCTCCGGCAACAACACCGCAAACCGCTCCCGGAACAACCCCGGAAACACCCGGATGCCAACTTTCCGATTTCCGATTTCCGCCTTCCCGCTTACCACCACCGCCACCTCCTCGCACACCGTATCCTCCCCCCTCGGGTTGGCCACCGTCAGACACACCTCATACACCCCCGTACTGTCATACACATGCACCGGCGAAGGCACCGTATCCGTCTGCCCATCCCCAAAATCCCAGCGCCAGCTACGGATATCGTGATAGGAGCTGTCGGTGAGGCGCAAGGCAGCCCCATCCTGTTCATAGCCGAAAGCGGCAGTAGGCGGCAGGCGCAGGGTGTCGCAGGGGCTGCCCGGCAGAGGGCCGAGGCGGTAGTTGGGGAAGTTGGGCAGGGAGAAGGA
>JAGFJD010000498.1 GCA_024102975.1 Phaeodactylibacter sp.
GGCTTTCCACTCCTTGGCGTAGATATTCAGGCCGTCGCCGGTACGCCAGTTGAATTCGGTTTCCTGCATGGTTTTCAATTTAATATAAGCGCTCCCCGGCTTCATATTCGACAACCCTGGCTTTAGGATAGCGTTGCTTCAGGAAGTCGCCGAGGAACTTGTTCGCCTCTTCGGCATCGGAAAAATCGCCTAACAGGTAAGAAAAGGTGCCGTCCTTCAGTTTTTCTGCAAAAACCTTTCCATGCTGGAAGAAAATATCATGGCTGGCGGCCAGCGGTTTGTCCACCCTCTTGATCTCGATCCTGAAACCGGAGTAGCTTTCCGGAATCTTGTACAGACGAGGCTTGAAATCATCGGTGCCCACTTTCTGGGGCTGGATGACTTTTGGGGGCGCCTCTTCTTTATCCGCGAATGGGTCGCGGTCATGCGGCCGGTAGGCAGGCGAGCCGAAGGTCTCGTCAAAATTTTCCTGCTCGCGGACAGGAATGGTATCCTGGCCGGAGAGGCACATTTCCAGATGGGAAACAATACCTTTGTTAATACGGAGGTAATTTCCCAAATTGGCCGTGCCTATGGCAGGAAGGAGGAACACTACCCCGAAAAGCAGTGTTGCCTGGGCAAACGTGAAATTCGTATGATTCATCATAGTAAATAATAGACGAAAATACTAAAATAGGAACAGTCCGTTACAAAACCAACTACTCATGCCTATGAGTTTACGCATTGTATTTATGGGTACCCCCGAATTTGCCGTCCCTTCGCTGCAAATCCTTGTGGAGAACGGTTATCAGGTCGTTGGCGTTATTACGGCCGCCGACAAACTCGGGGGCAGAGGAAAAAAGCAGTTGCTGGAATCTGCTGTAAAAAAGTATGCGGTGTCCAGAGGCATTCCCGTGCTCCAACCCGAAAGGCTCAGAGACCCGGGCTTCCTGGAATCCCTCCGCCGGCTGGAAGGCAACCTGTTTGTCGTCGTCGCGTTCAGGATGTTGCCGGAAGTAGTGTGGTCGATGCCGGAACACGGCACCTTCAACCTCCATGGTTCGCTGCTGCCTAAATACAGAGGGGCCGCCCCCATCAACTGGGCCATTATCAACGGGGAGACGGAAACCGGAGTGACGACTTTCTTAATAAAACACGAAATCGATACCGGCGATCTCCTGCTGCAGAAAAAAATGCCTGTCGGCGACAATGAAACTGCCGGCGAAGTACACGACAGAATGAAGGTGCTGGGGGCCGAAGCCGTCCTCGAAACCGTCAGGGCGATCGAAAGCGGGAATTATGCCCTGAAAAAACAGGACGACAGCCAGGCGACCAAAGCTCCCAAAATATTCCACGAAACATGCGAGATCAATTTCAGCCAACCGGTTCAGCAGGTACACGACTTTATCCGCGGCCTAAGCCCCTACCCTGCCGCGTGGACCAGCCTGGACGGCAAAGTGCTTAAAATCCTGAGGACAACTATTGACCGCACCCCTCACGAACTGGCCCCGGGCACATTCTTGTCTGACAATAAGGAATGGCTAAAAATCGCCACGCAAGACGGATTCGTGTTTGTCCATGAACTTCAGCTGGAAGGCCGCCGCCGGATGCTGGTTGGCGATTTTTTGAATGGTTTTTCTTTTTAGTTTGTTTTTATATGTTGAGATAATTTTAACTGAGTAAAATAAAATACTGAAAAATGATTCACACACTCGACCTCAGGTTCCTGGACCTGCCGGACACGATTGCCGCTTTTCTCGTGGAGACCTCGGGGGGCCCTGTGCTGATAGAAACTGGCCCCTACTCGACTTTCGCGTCCCTGGAAAAAGCGGTTAAGGCCAAAGGATATGCTTTGAGCGACATCCGGCATGTATTCATCACCCACATTCACCTCGACCATGCCGGCGCTTCCTGGGCGATGGCCGAGCTGGGGGCAACCATCTATTTGCACCCCTTCGGGAAAGGCCACATGAACGACCCCTCCAAACTGCTGGCCTCTGCCACCCGCATCTACGGGGAGGAGGGCATGGAACGGCTTTGGAGCACAGTGAAGCCCATCCCGGCGGGTCAACTGCGGACAGTGGAACACCAGGAAGTGATCACCATAGGGAGTACGCCGATCAAGGCCTGGCACACGCCGGGGCACGCCGTCCACCATATTGCCTGGCAAATCGGAGCGGAGCTGTTTAGCGGCGACGTGGCGGGAGTCAAGATCGAAGGAGGGCCGGTGATGCCCCCCTGCCCTCCCCCGGATATTAACATCGAGCACTGGCAGGAATCCCTCCGGCTGCTCCGGTCGCTGCACCTGAGCAAGATTCACCTGACGCACTTCGGGCTGGTCCCTGCGGAAAGGATACACCCCCACCTCGACGAACTGGAAGCAGGCTTGCTCCGATGGGCCAGCTGGATGCGGCCGCATTACGAACAAGGCAAGAGCGCGGAGGAAATCACGCCCCTGTTCCAGGCTTTCGTGAAAAAAGAACTGGCGGCCGCCGGGGTGACGGAGGATCAGTACGAGCTTTATGAGAATGCCAACCCCGCCTGGATGAGTGTGGCGGGGTTGTTGAGGTATTGGCGCAAAAAGGGACAGGATTGACAGGACAGGGTGGACGCGCCACTTTTAAGCTTGCCCTGATGAAATAGAAGGGTGGCGCGTTGGTATAGACAGGATGTACAGGATGAACAGGTTTGGGGGGCTGCTGGCTTCGGGCTGGATGGGGCCGGACGTGCCACTTTTAAGCTTGCCCTGATGAAATAGAAAAGTGGCGCGTTGGTATAGGCAGGATGTACAGGATGTACAGGTTTGGGG
>JAGFJD010000170.1 GCA_024102975.1 Phaeodactylibacter sp.
ACTTTGCCATTTTTCCGCCCCGTAGCGCTGCTATGGGGCGGAAAAATGCCCCCGACGACTAACGTGTCGGGATCAAAGACTTCGTGAGAACCCAAAATCTGTCCCCATAGCTATCGGGATTCGCCTCCAAAGCACCACCTCCAAACATGCTCTTAATGAAAGCGTTCCCGACTGTATAGATTGGCAAGTAACAGTTTGTTTTTATACAGCGCTTCACCTTGTCAATGCCCATGTGTCCAAATTTGGATTGACCTACAGGACCCACGACATCAGCCATAACCTGAACCCATTCAACCAGTTGGCAGTTGCCAAGATCGATGAAGCCCCATATATAGCATATACTGCCTTGCAGAACCTCTCCCGAAGGTCCAGGTACCTGGTACACGAAAAACTACAGAACACTCAAATTGACTATTTTGCAGCTAAAAATAATCTCTCCATTCCTGAAACGTCGTTGAAATGCCATGACTTTGGTTCCACTTCGAGCCTGAAGAGAATATCCGTTAACAATGTAGTTGTTGCTAAATGACGGCATACGTGCACCACTGTAGCAGATATTCCCGGCTCAATGCCATTAAGTTAAGGTAGAGAGCAGCCAGGTTATCAACGCTCGCCTGTTGATTTTTGTGGCTGCTCGGAGTCGAATGGCGAGCTTAGAGTCGCCTTCCGACAAATCCCGTTGCTTAAATTAATGGCATTGATTCCCGGCTGCCCACAACAATCAATGACTACAGTTTACCTGTACTGGGGTTAATAATTCTTCTTCTACGACACCACCCTCTTCAGCCCCTTCCGATAATCCCGCGGGCTGAGGCCGGTAATGCCTTTGAACTGCCGGTTGAAGTGGGACAGGTTGTTGAAGCCGCTGTCGAAGCTTACGGCGGCGATCGTCAGGGTCTCGTCCCCCAGCAGGCGGCAGGCATGGGCGATGCGAAACTCGTTGACAAACTGGCTGAACGTCTTGCGCGTCAGTTTTTTAAAATAACGGCAAAAGGCAGGCACGGTCATATTTACCCGGGAGGCAGCTTCATCCAGGTTCACATCCTGCTGAAAGTTGTGCTCCACGTAGTTGTACACCGCCTCGATGCGCTTTTGGTCCTGGGCGTTCACTTCCAGGGCGAAGCCGCTGGCGTTGAGCATTTTATAATCAACAGAGCGCGCCATCAGCTGCAGGATGGACAGCAGCTCCAGCAGGCGCTCGAATCCCCCGAGCTTCATCATGGCCATCAACCGGCGGCCGACCTCCTCCCTGACACCGGCAGAGAAAGAAATGCCCTGCCGGGAGCGTTCAAAAAGCCGTCGGATCGCTTCCATCTCCGGTTTGCTCAGGAATTCCTGTCCCAGGAAATCTTCCTTCATCTGGACCACGATCTCGACGTGTTCTTCAAAAAGTTCTTCCGTGAAGCCGAAGTGGGGCAGGTTCGGCCCCAGGAAGATCAGGTCGCCATCGTCATAAAAGGAGATGTGGTCGCCGATGTGCCGCTTACCCCGGCCGTTCGATATGTATACGATCTCGTATTCCGGGTGAAAGTGCCAGTGCGGCCGGTTGCATTCTTCCATGTCATCAAACCGCCGGATCGTAAACGAACTGCCGAAAGCCGGCTCGATCTTTTCCAAAATTGCCTTCATGCTTGTACTGGTTTAAACGGGAAAATGCGGGCGGAGGGTCCCTCGGCTTCGCTCGGGACCCTGAGCGAAGCCGAGGGGTGGATGAAATCAATCGCGTGTCTTAATTTGGCAGGGCTGCGGAAAATTAAGGCTCCGCAGCGCATTTTTCCTTGTCATGTTTAATGTTACCGACAACAAAGGAAACGCCAAACTAGTTCTTGTTGTTTTTACACTAAGCTAAAAAATTTCAGGATTAACACTGGATTAACCCTGTCTTTTTCCACATTTCCGCTTCTGTCAATAGAGCATCAGTATCTGCAAAAATTCAGGGAGACTCCCCTGGTTCGCTGCTCTACCTTTGCGGCTTATTTGACGATAATCCTGATTGAACGTAACTAATTTTTTATGATCAGAACGTTGAAAGCATTTGCCTTGCATTTACCGAGCCTCTCCGTAGGGCTCACCTTCATGACGCTGAGTATGCTCTTCGGCAGCTGGCTGGCCCGGCTTCCGGAAGTACAGGCTGCGCTGGCCCTCTCGGAGGGGCAGCTGGGCCTGGCCCTGCTGGGGCTGCCCCTGGGCGCACTGGCGCTGACGCCTTTTGCCGGCTGGCTGATGCAGCGCATCCCCACCGGGCGGGCGATGATCCTGTCCACCCTCCTGTTTTGCGCCTTCCTGCCTATCCCGGCCTTTGCAGAAAGCCAGTGGGCCCTCATGGCCGGCCTTTTTGTCGTGGGCGTGTCCAATAACTTCATGAACATCTCTATGAACGCGGCGGCAGCGGCCATCGAGCAGCAGTACCGCATCACCATTATGTCGATCTGCCACGGTATGTTCAGCCTGGGCGCCATGGTTGGCGCGGGCAGTGCCGGGCTGGTTGCGGCTGCCGGCGTGCCGCTGCAGGGCCACCTCATCGCCGTAGCCCTGCTGATGGTTGGCCTGCAGTTGCTGCTCCGGCCCATCATTCTCCATTTGCCCGATAGCGACTCCGGTGGCTCCTCTTTCGCCTTGCCGCCGAAAGCACTGCTGGGCCTGGCCTTTATCGGCTTTTGCATCATGATTGGCGAGGGCGCCATTGCCGACTGGAGCGCCATCTACCTGCGCAACATCCTGGAAGCCGATCCTTTTGTGGCCAGCCTGGGCTACGCCGGCTTTTCCATGGCCATGGCCCTGGGGCGCTTTGCCGGCGACGGTGCCAAGGTGCGCCTGGGGGCCGCCCGGCTGATCGTTATCGGCAGCCTGCTGGGCGCAGGCGGGCTGGCATTGGCCATACTCATACCCGTCCCTGCTGCTGCGGTCCTCGGCTTCACCCTGGTGGGCTTTGGCTTCTCCACGGTCGTGCCTCTGCTCTTCAGCGCAGCGGCCAAGACGCCGGGGGTAGCGCCCGGCACGGGCATTGCTGCGGTGGCCAGTTCCGGAGTAGTGGGCTTCCTCATCGGCCCGCCGCTGATCGGCGGCATTGCCGAGCACTTCGGGCTGGGCTTCGGGCTCGGCGTGGTGGCGGCGCTGGCGATGATGGCGGCGGTAGTGGGCAGAAGGGTGAAGTTGTAGTAAAGCATTATTTTTCCATGAACATGGAGGCCGGGCAAATGCCCGGCCTTTTTCTTTCACCGCCCCGGCCCTCTGTAAATCCGGCTGATCAGATTCTCGATGATATAGTTCTCCAGGCGGGAGAAGAATACATCCATCCGACCCAGGTAAACGTGATAAGAACGGCTGAGGATGACCCCCAGGATGAGCGCTACCAGGGAAGTGCCGAAGGCCATACTGAAGTTGTCGACCACCAGGTAGAGGGCCTGCTCCTTTTCGGCCGGGTTGATCTGCAGCATGCCCTTGCTGTTGGCGATCCCGTTGGCCAGGCCAATCACCGTGCCGATGAAGCCCAGCATGGGGATCACCTGGATGATGTAGCGCGTCATCTCCAGGCTGCCCTCCATTTCTTCCTTCGAGGTACGCACCTGGGAAGATAATACGTTGTAGGTGTCATTGGTGGAGTTCTCGTTGCGGTACTGAGTGCAGGCTTTTTTGATGAGGGTGGTGACCAGATAGCGGATTCCTTTTTGCTCCAGGCCAGCCATCTCCAGCTTGATCTCCGCAACTTCTTCGGGGCTCAGCACCAGGTGTTCCTGGCTGGGCAGCAAGTCGAGATTGAAGGCCTCATATTCGGCATCCAGCGACTGTAACTTCTCCCGCAGGTCGAGCAGGGCAAAAATGAACAGGCCGTAGCAGATGGCCTGGATGATGCCGCCGGCACTGCCGCCCAGAGCTTCAATGTACCGAAGTGCAGGGCTTTGAGCGGGAAAAAAGAGGGCCAGCAGGCAGAGCAGCACCCAAATGCCGGCGCCTCCCACAAAACTGATGAAAATGTTGAACGTTTTGCTTGTGATCTCCATAATGAACTGTTTTTTTAAAGTTTTCTGAACAGTTTTCCGCTCGCGTCCACTTCCACTTTGCCGACAAAAAGCCAGTCATTGCCGCAGGGTATGTTGGCGATGAACTGCTCCTGCCCAGTGACTTCAGCGCCATCTTTAATACTTGCAAAGGCTGTCACAGTAGTGGAAGCGGTGCTACGGCAGTCCAGCCGGGCATAGATAGAATAGATGCCCGGGATAAGTTTTTCCTCCATGAGGATGAGTTCTCCGCCGGTCCTCGCCTTTTTCGCCAGCCCTCCGCGGCGGAGGTCCAGCCAGCGCATGCCTTCGCCGGTTTTGCGGAAACCGTTGATGCAGGCGCCGTCCCTGCAAACCTGGATGTCGATCTCCTCCTTGAAATTGGCCGCCTCCAGCAGGAAGCCCAGCTTGTAGGGCAGGCCGATAGGGTCGGAAGGCCTCGATGCCCGGGGCTCCACCTGCCGATGGCAGGCGGGGTCGGGGCAGCGTGGCGTCCGGTGGGCAGCAGCATCCGGGCAGGCCGCCCGCTGGTGGTGGGCGGGGTCCGGGCAATGCGGCTGCCGGTGGTCTTCGGGATTCGTGCAGACGCGCCGGTGGTCTTCGGGGCGGGGACAGCGCGGGCTGCGGCCATCACAATCACAAGGTGGCGCCGGCGGGCAGGGCGCCGGCTGTGGTTGCCCCGGCGCCGGCTCGACGGCCTTCACCACCACCAGCACGCTCTCTCCCGGCCGGCGGGCAGCGATGGAATCGGGCATAAAGCCGTGGAACTGCTGCCGGGCGGTGTCCAGGCTGAGGTACACCTTCGGATATTGCCCGCCCGCCGGCGGGGGCACCGCCTGGCCGCCCCCCTTATCCACGATGATGAACAGAAAGAGGACGGCGCCCAGGGCCCCGGAGATGACGTCCAGGAAGGATAGGTTGAAAAACTGATAACTTCTTCTTGCCATGTTCCTTTTTTTAGGAAATAAATGGGGCTGCCCGCTCACCTCCGGGTGAAAAGGGTTGAAAGCCGGCTCACCTATGAACTGCGGCAGCCCCGGAATAGATCAGGATACTTTTCTGATGATCGCCGCCCGCTGTTCGGGCAGTGGTATCTGGCAGTTGGAACAGCGGCCCTTTTCGGCTTTCAGCGGCTCGCCGCAGTTGCCGCAGCTGTCGTTGGCCCGGGGGGCTTCTTCCGGGGAAGGCACCCCGGCCTCAATAACCCGGAAGAAGCCCGGCATACGGCAGTGATGGCAGGCAGCCGCCTCTTCGGTATTGACCGTGCCGCAGTTGAGGCATTTTTTCCTGGGTACAGGCATGGCCCCGGGGTTAAAATGTGCCGCTGGAGACCTCCACCCCCAGAGTGAAGTAGGTGCCCCGCAGGAACTTAGAGCCCAGGATATCCACGCCTTCCACCTCGCTGAGAAAGTTCTTGCGGGCTTCCGAATACTGGCTGGTGAAGCCCCAGCGGCGGCGGACGTCGAAGGTCAGCCGCACCTGTTCGCTGAGCCAGGCCGCCCCGCCGATGCCGATGATCATGCCGACGTCGAGCTGCCTGTACTCGTCAAAGCGGCTGCCGCCCATAGTGAACCCGGCGGCACCCTCCAGCGGGTAAGTCTTGTTGCCCGTATCGAAAACGGCGCTCTGTTTACCGGAAAGGCCCAGGCTGAACGACGGCCCGGCCAGCAGCGTCAGGCCTGCCAGGCCACGGTTGACCTGCACCCGCGCCAGCAGGGGGACGGACAGGCGGTTGGCTTGTTTCTCAAAGCGCACCAGGCCGTTGAGCAGGGTGTCGGTGCTCCCGATCTCGGTTTCGTACAGGTAGTTGTTCTCCGTATCATAGGCGAAGGTGCTGCGCTCAAAGCTCAGGTCGGAAAGGAGGGCTACCTGGTCGCCCAGCGCCAGGCCCACCCGGGCGCCGGCGTGGAAGCCCAGCTTGTTGACGCGCTGGTAGTTGGTGGGGAAGTAGGAGGTGAACTCATCCTGAAAATCATCCGTCCATTTAAAGCTCGTGCTCTGTACGCCGGCGTGGGGCCCGTAGAAAAAACCCTGGCTAAAAGCGGCGCTGTACAGGGCGGCCATCGCCAGTACCATAAGGATTCGTTTTCCGTTCATTGTAAATTAACTTTTTCGAGATTTTTAATTGCGCGCTTCTTAATTTTGAGCGCTGTCACCACCATGAGCGCTCCGGCAGCGCTCCGTTAACAAAAGCCTCAGAAAAAAAAGGCTACCCGTCTAACGCCGGACAGAAGGAACCGGGGTTGTGTACGATGTACGGACACAGCGGGAACTTTTGAGTGTTCGCTGTACGACGCTGGCCAACCTTGGAACGGCAGCCGAAAAAAAATTTCTGCCTTTATTGTTAACTGCCGCCCTCCCCCCGGCTCATAGGATTGAAAGTTGGCATTACTGACAAAATCAAAACACGCCTATGACGCAAAGGAATAACCCTTGCAATGACCCCGTCCGGCTGGCCGCCGGCATCCGGGAGGAAGCCGAATGGGCCTGTGCCTGCCTTTACCGGCAGCACTATCCCGGTATCGCTGCCGCGCTGCTGGGCCGGGGCGCCAGCCGGGCAGAGGCTGAGGAGGCCTTTCAGGAAAGCATGGTCCGGCTCCTTCTCAGAGTACGGGACGGAGATAAGGCGCCGGTTGACAATCCCGGCGCTTACCTGCGGAGAACAGCACTCAACCTCTTTTCCAGAAAAAGGGAGCAGCCTCCCACAGAAGAACTGCCGGGCCACGAACCCGCCGATGAGGACAGCCTGGACTTCGGAAACTCCGCTTTCGACTGGGGGGCTTTCTACGAGGCCTTCCTGGGGCTGACAAAAACCGAACAGAAAATCCTGCTGCTCACCTTTTTCAACCAGATGGACGACGGGCAGGTCGCCGAAACCATGGGGTATACCAACACCGGCACCGTTAAAGTAACCCGCCACCGCGCCATGGCCAGCCTCCGGGAGCGCCTGGGGAATAATAATGCAGAATAAAAAAAACAACCACCATGAAAGCATTTCAGCATTTCGAAGAACTGGAAAGATACCGAAGCGGCCTGAAGGCACAGGAGGAACGCGCCTCCTTTGAAGCCCGCCTGGGACAGGGCGGCCTCCTCGCCCGGGAGTGGGAGGACTACCAGGCCATTGCCGCCGCCGTCCGGAGCATTGGGCAGGCGCAGCACAAGGCGGCCGATGCCGCTGCCGGCGCCGCCATAGCGGAGGTGGGCGCCCTGCGCGGCCGCCTGGGGGGCGTGGCTGCCCGCCTGGAGCAGGAAGGTTTTTTCCATGAAACCTACCGGCGGCAGGAAGCCCGGCCCGGGGTGCGCCGCCTGCGGAGCTTCCTGGCCGTTGCCGCAACCCTGCTCCTGCTGGCCGGCGCCGCCTTGTTCCTGCTGCTGAACCGGGCGCCGGATGCCGGACAACTGGCAGCCCAAACCATGAACGAGCAATTGCAGCAACTGGAAAGCATCACCGGCGGCGGGCAAGGCTGGGGCGCCGGCGATAAACACCGGCAGGGCGTCGCCGCCGCACTCCAGGGCGGCCAGGCCGGCGATGCCCTGGGCATCCTCCGGTCCGCCGCCCCCCAACCGGCGCCCGGCGAAGAAGACCGGCGGGAGGACGAAGACATCTTCCTCTGGGGGCTGGCCTACTACCACAATGGCGATTTTAAGCATGCCGCCGAAGAACTTGAACGGCTGCTGCTGGAGGAAAACCCGCGTCCCAGCCTGCGCCGGCAGTGCCAGTGGGCCCTGGCTATGGCCTGCTACAGCGACGGAGCAACCGGCCAGGCCCGCGCCCTGCTCCAGGAGATCGCCGGAGAAGACGGCCACCCTTTCCGGCAACAAGCCGCCCGCTTATTACCATCCCTGAAATAACAGACGCCTGATATGGTACGCAACCTCGGGATCATGCTCCCGCTGGCCATCGCTCTGGCAGCCCCCTTTCGAAGCCCTGCGCAGCCGGCCGGCGGCTGCCGGCTGGACGAGGCCTTCGCCAATGAACTCACCCGGCACATTTATGAGAACATCATAGGGTCCCCCGGCAAGGGCTGCCCCCGGGTGGAGATCGATGATGAGAACAACGTTGCCTTCTACTTTCGGGAAGACAACCTGATCCGCCTGTCCAAAGAAGCTGTCCGGAAACTCGAACAGGCCTACGGCTGCGACGCCCCAGCCATGCTCGCCTGCATCCTCGGCCACGAACTGCGCCACATGGAGGCCGGCCATACCCATAGCCACTTCGGTTACTACGGGGTGAACGAGCGGTACAAAGAGCTGGAACTCGACGCCGACCAGTACGGGCTGCTCTACGCCTGGGCGGCAGGCTACGCTCAGAGCCTGGCCCGCTTCGGCAGCATCTTTGACGTGCTGGGCCTCGTCGACCAGGAGGGCTACCCCAGCAAGGAGAAGCGGCGGCAGAGCGAGGGCGAGATCCGGAAAAAGGCCGCCGCTTTTGCTGATGCTTTCGAGCTGGGCAACTTCTTCCTGCTGCTCGGCGGCCGGCAGAACTGCCAGACGGCGGGCGCCATCTTTGCGGATATCGGGCAGGAACTGGCCTTCTTTCGGGAAGTCCACTTCTCGCGTGGGCTGGCGGCCTTTAGCCGCGGCCTGGAGGAAGAAGGTTCAGCAGTCATCTATCCGCTGGAGCCGGCCCCGGCGGCCTTCCTTCGCCTGCGGGGGCAGCGGGGCGGCCAGCCGGGCCGCGGAGCGCCCTTCTTTGCCGAGGCAGAAGGGCACTTTTCGAAGGCAGCGGAGCTGAGCCCCACCTACTTCGAAGCCCGGCTCGGCATGGCCGGCGCCGCCCTCGAAAAGGGTGCCTTCGAGGAAGCCATCCGGCAGATGCAAGGGCTGCAGGGGCTGGCCTCTTCTCCGGAGCGGCACCAGGCTGTCCAGCTTCTGGAGGGTATCCTGGATCTTAAGTTGGAAGGCAGCGACAAAAAGCTCGCCCGCCTGCAGGAGGCAGCCTCAACCCTGCCCCACTACCGGCAGCTGGCGGCAGCCAACCGGGGGGAGAAGGCCGAAGCGGTGCCCGAAGCACCCGGCTTACCCGAAGTGGACGGCATCAACGCGGACCGGCTGTACGAACTCAGATACTGGGGCCAGCTTGGTGCCGGGCAGCTCCTGGCCGGCGGACGGCTGTTCATCGATACCCTGCCCCAGTCCAAAGTGTGGGCCTACCGCAACGGCCTTTCCCACTTCCTGTTCCAGGAGTCCGGGCGATTCCAGGTTCGGGCGCCGGCGCCATCAGCCAGCCCGGGCAGCCTCGGCCGCTTCCGCCTCCTGCAGTGCGGCGAAGAGGAGACCATCGTCGAAATGAACGAGCAGGGGCGGGTACTGCGCTGCATCAAGGTGCTGCGCCCGGGATCTAATAAATGAAGCGGTGATAGTGCATCTTTGTCCGGAGGCCATAGTCCATGCCCGGACGGCAACCCCGCCCCCACAATTTAAAATTTTATCCGGCTCATAGAGACGGGCGCGGATCAAAGATCAAAATCTATGCGTTTCTGCTGTTATGCCCTCTGTGGCCTGTTGCTGCTGCTTGCCATCCCGCTCTCTGCTCAGGAAGCGGAAGACTGGTATCGGAATGGCATGGAAGCCAAAGAACAGGAACAGTACCACCGGGCCGCCGCCTGCTTCGAAAAGGCGAAAGAACTGTATCCCAGAGAAGGCAGGTACCTGGCTGCTCTGGAGGCGGGCATCTGCCGGCACCGGGCCAACAACACCCGGCTGGCACAGCCGCTGCTGGCGGAGGCATGCCGGCTGGCGGAGGGGCAGTTCGGCAGCCGCAGCCCGGAGCATACCCGCGCCCGCCTGGAACTCGCCGACACCTACCTGACGGAAGGCCGGCCGGCCGAGGCCATAAGCCTGCTGGCGCCGCTGGCGCCCTCGATGAAAAATAAAGGAGAGGCCGGCTTGCACGCCCGCCTGCACCTAACGCTGGGGCAAGCCTGTTTCCAGGCGTGGCAATACGAAAAAGCCGAAGCTCACCTGGAGAAAGCCCTGGCCCTGCATGAAAAAGGCGGTGCGCTCCACCCTTTCCTGGCCTGCCGCCTGTACACCACTCTGGCCCTGTTCCAGAAGGAAAAGGGGATAATGGACAAGCACTACTATCACCGGGAAAAGGCGCGGGATGCCTTACGGCAGATCAGGCCCGACCGGCTGGAGTGGGCCCAGGCAGCCGCCGGCCTGACGCTGGCGCTGCCCCCGAGGCAGGCGGCGGAATTGCTGGTTCGGGCAGATAGCCTGAGCGTCCGCCACCTGGGAGAACACAGCATCGGCAGCGCCGTGAACCGCATTCAACTCGCCAGCTACCAGCCCTATCCCGAAGAAGGGCAGCGTTTGATGGAAACAGCAGCCGCCATTATCCGGGACTCCCTCGGCGCCCGTTCCATCTCTTATGCCCACATAATCAACGGATTGGGGATTAACGCTTTGTCCCGCCAACTGCCGGCGCGGGCCGCTGAGCTGTTCCTGGAAGTCCGCGCCATCTACCAGGAAGCGGCTCTGTCCGCAGAAGAGCCGGCGTGGGCCGTAACGCTGGAAAACCTGGCTGCCGCCCGCGCCGCCGCCGGCAACTGCGACACGGCTCTGCTGCTGTTCGATCAAGGCCTCGCCTGGCGCGAGGCCAGCTTCGGGCGCAACAGCCTGCCCTACGCCGCCGCCCTCAACAATGCCTACCGGGATCAGTGCCTGGAGGGCCGGGGACAGAAAGGCGCGATCCTGGAGCTGATCCGGGAGCGGGAGGGTATCTTCCGGGCCCTGGGCAATGCGCCAGGCTGGCAGATCGATATCGCCTGGCAATACGGAAACTACTTCTCCGGCGCAAAGGATAACGAAAAGTCCATAGAGTGGCATAAGGAAGCCTACCGCCTGGCCGGAGAAATTCTGGAAAAAGAAAATTCAACAGCCGCTCTGATCGCCACCCAACTCGGCTATAGTTATGCAAACAGCCAACAACCGGCGGAAGCCCAACGCTGGCAACTGAAAGCGGCAGCACACTGGAAAGAGGCCGACGGCGCGCTTCCCGCCCTGCAGCAGGCTAAATTACTCGATCGTTACTACAGCCTGCGCTGGCTGAACGAACAGCTGGGCCGTTACGACAGCGCCGCCGCCTACCTGGAACTGACCGTGCAATACCTGGATGAAAAGGCTTCCGAATATCCATCGAAACTGATGGCCATTGCCCTTACCTTCACCAATAACGGGAACTGGGAAAGGGGCCGCCGCTACTTCCGGGAGGCGCAGGCCCTGATCGGGCAGAAGCGCAGGGAAGGCCGGTTCTTGCCGCAGGAGGAACAATATTACCTGGGGTATCCTTTATTATTTTATGTTTCTGCCGACGTCAACTGCGACTCCGCCGCTTTTTACCTGCAACAGTACAGCGATCTGATCCGGGAATATTTTCCGGAAAACAAGCAAAACCAGGTTTGGGCCCTTTCGCTGCTGCACCTCAAGCTGCATACCTGCGATGCTGTGGGCCCCGACTCCCTGGCGCGGGTACTGGAACAACGCCTGGTCCTCTACGAACAGCATTTCCCCGGCAACACGGCCCAGCTGTTGAACGACCTGGCAGAACTGAGCCGGTATTATCAGGAGGAAGGGCGGCTGGAACAGGCCCGCTCCTACGGCGGGAAGGTACTGGGCATTTACCGGGAAATTGCTGCAAAAAACCCCGGCGTTCCGGCCCTGGAGCTGGACTACCTCGATTACAAAGCTTATTTCGAGCAGCGGTTCATCCACCTCGACAGCGCCCTGTCCACGGTCCGGCAGGCGCTCTCCCTGGCGGAGGCTGCGGGCCTGGCGCCGAAGCAGGCATTGTTGCACAACCGCATGGGCATCCTTTACGACAACAAAGGCGCCTACGAGCAGGCTATCGAGGCCTACCGGCGGGCCATCGCACTGGACTCCAATGATTATAACTACAAGATGAACCTGGTGCACACCCTGTCCACCCGGCAGGCCTTCGAAGAAGCCGGGGTCCTTCTGGAGAAACTGCTGTCGGACCCCCAGGGCAAGGCCAGCCTGTCGAGGCAGCTTTCCACCCTGAAAACCACCGGCCGACTGTATCGCAAAATGGGCCGCTATGACAAGGCCCTGCAGTATTATTTTGAGGCGGTAGATATGCTCGGCGGCCGGCCGGAGCGGAAACCGGATATCCCCAATACCCGGCCCAACATCCGAAAGCTGCACGGTTACTACAGCCTCATCGCCTATACTTACCTACTCTATCACGAGCAGGACGGGCGGCGGCAGTGGCTGGAAGAAGCGCTGCGTTACAGCCGGTTTGCCCGGCAGGCCCTGGAGGCGTCTTTCGGGAGCCAGCCCGTTGAGCAAGCCAGGGAGCAACTGCTGCTGGGGGACGCGAACTACGAAGACGACCCCTCCAGCACTTACGAAGACGCCGTCCGCATCCACCTGGCCTTCTACCGGCTGGAAGGCCGGCCGGAACACCTCCGCGAGGCCTACCGCCTGATGGAAGAGGGAAGGGCCCGGCACTTCAAACAGCTGTTCTACCGGCGCGCCCTGGCCCAGGCCGAGGACGCTCAGGCCCGCCGCCTGGGCGCCCTGGAGCAGCAGATCATCAGCCAGTATGGCAAACTGGAAGAAGCCTCGGAAAAATTTAAAGGACAGGAGGACCAGTCTGCCCTGCGGCTGATCGACGAAGAGATCACCCGCCTGCAAAGGGAGCGGGAAGTGCTCCTCCGGGCATCGGAAGAGCTGCAGGGCTGGTTTTCACCCTCGCGGGCCACCGTGGAGGAAGTACAGCGCCGCTTGCTGCGCCCGGGGCAGAGCCTGCTGCAGTATGCGCTGTCCGACAGCTTTCTCATTACCGCTCTGTTGCAGACGGATACCTTCCTGCTGGATCAACGCCCCTGCCCACCCGGCCTGAAGCAAGACATCGAAACCTTTCGGCGGGAGGCCGGCAGCGCGAATATGCTTCTGGACAGCTTCGCGCTTGCCGCCTACCGGCTCTATGCCGGGCTGCTCGCCCCCTACGAGGGCATACTGGGCGAAAATCTGGTCATCATCCCTTCGGCGGAGCTTTTTTACCTGCCTTTCGAAGCCCTGCTCACCGAGCCTCTCCAATTGGCCGACGGCTTCGAAGAGATGCCCTTCCTGCTGAAGCGGCATAACGTCAGCTACGGCCTTTCCGCCGATATCCTGCTGGATCAGGGCCGCCCCGGCGGTTATCTGTACGGGCTGGATATGCTGGCCGTCGCCCCTTCCTACGAAGGGCGGTCCGACGGCGCCGGGCGGGCAGGCTTCCGGAAACTGGAATACTCCCGCGAGGAAGCTGAAACTGCCCTGGGCCAATATCCGGGTAAGCCGGAGCGGAAGCGCCTGCTGGAAGGAACGGCAGCCAGCCGGGAAAGTTTTGAGGCCAGCCTTCGCCTGCGGCCCGCCGCTATTCACTATGCCGGCCACGCCCACCCGAATGACCAGGCCGGACACCGTTCTTTCCTCGCCCTTACCGGCGGAGCGGAGGACGCCTACCTGTATGCCGGGGAAATCATGGGGCCGGGCCGCGAGCTGCCCGCCAGGATGGTGGTGCTCAGCGGCTGCAATACCAACCAGGGCAGTTTGCGTAAGGGTGAGGGCATCATTGGGCTGCAGTACGCCTTCTCCATCGCCGGGGCGCAGAGCCTGATCGCTTCCCTCTGGGCAGTAGACGACCAGGCTACCCGGCAACTGTTCGCGCGCTTTTACCAGCTGTTATCCCAGGGGGACAGCAAACACTATGCACTGCGACAGGCCCGGCTGGAGTTACTGCAGGAGGGCAAAGCGCCCTATTACTGGGCGGCATTTACGGCTTTCGGCAATATGGCACCTTTGTTCTAACGCAGAAAAACCCCCTCAATCAGCGAAGCATCCACAATGCTGCCCCACTGCAACCCCGGGTCATTCATCAGGTGCGGATACTCCAGGGCGAGGAATTTGTCATAAAGCTGTTCGCCCAGCGCGTCTCCCCGGTGCGGGCCGAGCCCGAAAAAGTGCAGGTTATCCTCCTGGGTACACAGATGCACCTTGCCGAGGGAGCTTTCGAAGTAATTGGTGAGCGCCTCTACCAGGGAGGTGCGGATGGTGGAAGGGATGATGGCCGGCAGGGGCCGGATGATGGCGTCGATCAGTACCTGCACCGCCGATTGCTGGTACTCCGGCGCGCCGATGAACTCCTTAACTTCCAGCAGCCACCCTTTCAGCATCTCCTGCAGCTCTTCGCGGTTGAGGCCGATGTATTCCTCGCTGGAAATGAGGACGTCGGCGATGAGGTTGGGATACTGGCCGGAGTGGGCCAGCACGTGTACGTCTTCCGCTTCGCTGAGGCAGGCCTCCACGAAGGGGCTCCACAGGACGAGGGCGTCGATGCTCTTGTCGGCGATGAAGGCTTTGGAAAGCTGGTCGAGGTTGGTATGGCGCTGGGGGACGAGGGTGACGTCCTGCAGGCTCAGCTTCTGTTCCCGGAGCACGTAGTGCAGGAAGGTCTGGGAGGGAGAGTCCAGCGGAAAGTGTACCTTCTTCCCCTTGAGATCGCGGACGGATTTGATGGGCCTGCGCGCCAGGATGGCGTCGGCGCCATTCGACCATGACGCCTGGTAGATGACGCGGGGATGCCAGTCGCGCACCTTGTCGACCACGTAGGGCAGCCGGTCGATGGTCGACCAGATGAGGTTGGCTTCGCCTGCCTTGAAGGCGTCGCAGACCTGGTCGAGGTTGTCGTTGAGCGAAAAGGACAGCTCCCGCTTGTACTTCTGGTAAAGGCTTGTTTTTTTATTGCGCACAAACCCGTCGTTGTACATAATACCGGAGATGAACCCGATCCAGGTCGGGATGGTAATTTTTACCGCTTTGGCGTTGATGCGTTCGATGTACTCTTCCAGGGATTTGGCGATACGGGCATAGGCCTCGTCGAGGTTGTCGGAGCTGGAAAGGATCTTGTCGAAGACGCGCAGGTCTTCGATCTCGTACTGTTCGTCGTAGATGTCTTCCCAGCCGTAGAGGTGGTTGAGCAGCACGGGGACGATGAAGCGCTCATTCTGGCGGTATTCATCGCTGCGGCTGAAGCGGGCGTAGGTTTCCAGCAGGAAGCGGGCCTCCCCGTCGATAATTTTGTCGTTGATGAAGTCGGGGCTGATGAGCATCAGGGTGATGTCCGCCTTTTTGAGTTCTTCCTTGGTCTCGCGTTTCACCTCTCCGCCGAGTTCTACGTCGCTGGCCGCCCAGATGCGGATATTTTTGTGGATGTTGGCCAGGCCGGTGAAGTGCTTTTTCAGGCCCTGCCAGTATTCCTCGTCGGCCTGGGCGTAGAGGACGGCGATGTTGATGTTCTTGGGCGCGGTGGTGTGCTGGTTCTCAAGTGGTTGTACAGGCATGGGTCAGTTTTGGGTTAAAGAGCTGCCGGGTATATGGAATGAGTGCCCGCCTTCGCCAAGGCTATGGACGGGTAAAAATGAGTGAATTTTACCCGGCTAAGCCCTGGCGAAGACGGGGAGTGAATACCAGGATTTCAGGGCTGGTTTATTGAATCGTTACATTGTTCATACTCTTTTAATTAACGAAAACTGGCGATCATAGTTACACTTTATCTTAATGTCTGGCTTTCAGAAGCTGTTACCCATTGCCAAAAGAAGAAGACGATAAAACCCGGGGCTGGACAGCCGGCCCCGGGTTTATATATCTTTTCTGTCCCCAACCTAAGTTCGATTTGCAGGCCTCAACGTGCTTCAGGCAGGTGTTATGGCTGTAGTACCGCAAAACCGAAACACCGCAAAACCAGGCCTGATGCCCACACCACTGGACAAAATGGTTTTGGACACAGAGCGCACCGAGGCCAGCACAGAGTACACGGAGTTTTTTCCATTGATAATCAGGTCTCTGTGTGGCTCTGTGTCTTCCCTGCCTGCAAGGCCGCGCCTCGCGGCAGGCAGGTCGGCGTACTCTGTGTCCAGAAAATGTCTAGTAGTATGCCTGAGCCTACACCGGATAAAACCCCATTCAGGCTTCCGCCATCTCTTCCTCGTGAGCTTCCATCAGTTTCTG
>JAGFJD010000509.1 GCA_024102975.1 Phaeodactylibacter sp.
TGGCGTATCGCCTGGGGAAATGCCCTGAAATTGATGGCTCCATGGCTGCATGGGGCCATTGTTAGGCCGCCCGTGCCCCTCAAACCATAGGCCAGGGGAACCCTGAAGCCATTATACTGACCCTGCGGGTTTTGTAGTCGACAAAACCTGCGTGCGTCAGTATAACAGCGTACATTTTGGAAGTTTTCATGCCGAAAACCACAAGAGGGTACAAACCAGAATCGCACTCCCCGGATTGTCAAGCGCCTGGATATAGACGGGGAAACACATGGAAATACATGGAAATACCCTGAAACCTGCCGCCCTGCCTGAGTGGCCCCTGTATTTCCAGGCATTTCTATATATTTCTATGTATTTCTACGTATTTCCAGGTATTTCCAGGTATTTCTACGTATCTCCACACATTTCTACCCATCCCCCCCATATTCCCCTCCCCCTCCCACCAACCTCCCCAAAATCTCCAAACTCCCTTCGATTTCCTCCGAAAACGGTGCCCCGTAGCTCAGGCGGATATAGTTGGAAAAGCGGCCGTCGGCGCTGAACATCTGGCCGGGGGCGATGCTGATGTTGTGCCGGATTGCGCGGCGATATAAAGCATAGGCGTTCACCTCCGGGGGAAGTTCCAGCCAGAGGGTGAAGCCGCCCTGGGGCCGGGTGATCCGGATGTTGTCCGGAAAATGGTGGCAGATGGCCTGAGTATAGCGCAGGCATTGGGTGTGCAGGGCCTTTCTCAGCCTGCGCATGTGCAGGCCGAAGCGCCCGGCTTCGAGAAAGCGGGCTACCGCAGCATGGGTGGGGGCGGCCGAAGTGACGGTGTGGGCCAGCTTCTGCATCAGCACCTGCTCCCGGAAGCGGCCCGGGAGGCACCAGCCCACGCGGTAACCGGGCGCCAGCATTTTGGAAAAGGAAGAGCAGTAAAGCACCAGGCCCTTCTCGTCAAAGTGCTTGCAGGCCAGCGGGCGGCTTTTGCCGAAGTACAATTCCCCGTATATGTCGTCCTCGATCAGGGGAATGTTGCGCCGGGCCAGCATCCGCACCAGCCGCTCTTTGCGTTCGTCCGGGAGGCAGGCGCCGGTGGGGTTGTTGAAATTCGGCACGAAGAGGCAGGCGGCGACAGCCGTGCGGCCCAGGGCGTTCTCCAGGTAATCGAGGTCGATGCCGGTTTCGGGATGGACGGGCACTTCCAGGACTTTCAGCCCGAGGCTGTTCAACACCATAGATACGCCGAAATAACCCGGCGCCTCAATTGCCACCGTATCGCCGGGCCGGGTGAGCGCCTGCAGGCAAAACGACAGCGCCTCCATGCACCCCTGGGTGGTGACGATGTCTTCCGGCGCAGCGCTGCCGCCCCAGTTGAAGGCCAGGCGGGCCAGTTGCTGCCGCAGGCGGGCGTTGCCCTGTATGTCGCCGTATCGGATGCAACTGTGGGCATCCTCGCGCAGGGCCTCCATCATGGACTTATTCAGCTTGGCCTCCGGAAGGTGTTCCGGCGCCGGGGCCGCCACCGACAGGCGGACAATGCCTTCCGCCGAAAGGTTGCGGTAAACCTCCCGGATCATCTCGCCCACGCTGATGTCTTTCGGCGGCAGCCGGCGCTCCGCAAAGGGCGCCTGCGGCAATTCCTGCGGCGTAAAACGGACGTAATAGCCCGACTTGGGGCGGGCCTCCACCAGCCCTTTCATCTCCAGCTCGCCGTACGCCTTGAAGGCCGTGCTCATGCTGATGCCCTGCTCCTCGCTCAGCACGCGGACGGACGGCAGCTTATCGCCGGTACTCAATATGCCTTTCCCGATCATCTGCTCCAGGCGTTCCGCCACCTGGTGGTACAAAAAACCGACGGTTTCTTCCATAAAGCAAACTGTTATGCTAAAAAAACAAAAATCTGCATCTGTTTTCTTTTTCCAAAGGTAGAGATATTTGTGGCGGAAATCAAGTGAGTAATACTTCATGCTTAGGAGGCAGCACCTCCCGTAAAGGCGCTGCCGCTTTGAAATCACCCGACACTTTTTATTGAAATCACCCAAAACTGTTGTATTATGTCACCCATTGAAATTCTTGGTTACCGCCCGGAGTGGCGGCATTATTTCGAACAGCTCAACAAAGCCTGGCTGGAGGAATATTTCAGCGTGGAACCCATCGACCGGTGGGTGCTGGAAAACCCGGAAGAAGCCATCCTGAAAGAGGGCGGGCAAATCCTTTTCGCCCGGACGGAAGGGCGCATCATCGGCGCCGTCGCCCTGAAGTATAATAAAGATGGCGGCCTTGAACTGATCAAAATGGCTGTGGATAAACCGTACCGGGGGCGGGGCGCGGGCAAATTGCTGTGCCGGGCGGCCATCCGCAAAGCGGCGGAAATGGGGGCTCCGAGGCTCGTCCTGTATTCTCAGACCAAGTTGCCGGCAGCCATCGCCATATACCGCAAGCTGGGCTTCCGGGAGGTTCCGCTCGATGCGAACGATTTTTCTTACGAACGGGCGAATATCAAGATGGAGCTGGAACTGGAAGCTCTGCAGCAAAATTATTAAATTGATAAAACGGGCTCAACCTGCCGGGCAGGCTAAATAATTTTCCGAAAAATAAAACCAGATTTACATGCATAGGACAACAACCATTCCTGTTCAACGCACTAAGGAATCCCGCCTTCCCGGGCTGGACATCAACAACCTGCCCTTTGGCACGACGCCCACCGACCACCTCTTCATCGCCCGCTATGCCGACGGCGAATGGACAGAAGCCCGCATCGAGCCCTTCCACCAGCTCACGATGAGCCCTTTCGCCCTCTGCTTTCACTACGGCCAGACCGTATTCGAAGGCATGAAGGCCTTCCGGCTGGAAGACGGCAATGTGTCCATCTTCCGCCTCCAGAAGCACCACGAGCGCTTCAACCGCTCCCTGCAGCGCCTGAATATGCCGGATGTCCCTTATGAATTGTTCCGGGAAGGCATGCGGCAGCTCGTGGCGCTCGACCACCGGTGGGTGCCTTCGGGCAAAGATAGCGCCCTGTACATCCGCCCCTTCGTGATCGCTTCCGAGGAAAGGATCAAGGTGAAAACATCGGATGAATACCTGTTTCTCATCGTCGGCACGCCGGTGGGGCACTACTACGCCCGCCCGCTGCGGGTCAAGGTCGAAACGGAATTCATCCGGGCGGCAGACGGGGGTACCGGCTATGCCAAGTGCGGCGGCAACTACGGAGGCGCCCTGCTGCCCACCCAGCGCGCCGTAGAAGCCGGCTACGACCAGGTGCTCTGGACGGACGCCCAAACCCGCGAGTTCATCGAAGAATCCGGCACCATGAACGTCCTGTTCCTGATCGACGGCATCCTCATTACCCCCGCGCTGAGCTCTACCATCCTCGACGGCGTCACCCGCGATTCCATCCTGCAACTGGCCAGGGCCCGCGGCATCAAGGTCCAGGAGCGCAAAATCAGCATCCGGGAGCTGGAGGCAGCCCTGCAGAGCGATACCCGGGTGGAAGCTTTCGGAGCGGGCACAGCGGCCGTAGTGGCCCCTATCGAGTCCATCACGATCGGGGACCAAGCCTATGACTGTTATGTGGGGGAAGATGCAGCGATGTTTTCTTTTAAAACGGCGCTGCAGGCTATACGGACCGGCAAAGCGGAGGACGCCTGGGGGTGGAATGAGGTGGTGGTGGTAGAATGAATGATTGAATGGAAATCACCAATATCTCTTCCTTCCTGGATTACTATGCCAGCATACGGGCGCGCACGGAGCGGCTCATCGCGGCTGTGCCGCCCGCCCAGCTGGATTTTGCCTATCAGCCCGGCAAGTTCACCGTTGCCGACCAGATCCGCCACATCGCGGCTATCGAGCGGTATATGTACGCCGAGACACTGGCCGGCCGGCCAAGCCGGTATGCGGGTTGCGGCAGGGAACTGGCTGACGGCTATGAGGCGGTCCTGGCGTTCTTCCGCCGGGCCCACGAAGAAACCATCGCCATCATCCGGGATATTGGCGACGAAGGGCTGAGCGCGCGCTGCCGGACTCCTGCCGGGACTTCCATACGCCGGTGGAAATGGATGCGGGCCATGGTAGAACACGAGATACACCACCGCGCCCAGATTTATCTCTACCTGAACATGCTGGATGTCCGCACGCCGCCTATGTTCGGGCTGACTTCAGAGGAACTGATTACAAAAAGTGAAGGCTGACGCGGCCCTCACTCATACTTCATAACTCCATATACGTCCCCATCATACGGAATCTCATACAATACCTTCTCCCCGGGAAACTGTTCCGGCAAAGCGATATAATAGCTCCCCGCCTCCAGCTCTTCGTTGCGGCGCAGCGTCTTTTCGCGGATTTGGTTGAGGTAAAAGATAGTGGTGAAGGAAATCCGGGCATCCTGATAGAGGTACAACGGCGCATCTCCCACTATCTCGTTGATTGTGTACGCAGTTTCGATGCCTTCCCGTGCGCCGCTGTCATGCGCCCGCTGGGGCAGCACCGTCAGGCCGAACAACAGCCGGCCGGCGACGGTGGCCAGGATCAGGAAGAGGAGCGTCCGCTGCGGCTGGCGGAAGTAAGCGTAGAACAGGGCCGCGCCGGCAAGGAACCCGCCCAGGGCTAACGGCCAGCGGTAATTCAGGAAATCCAGCCCCGGAACGAAGGGCAAGGCGAGGCTGCCCAGGGCCAGCCCTCCGATGAGGATGCCGCTAAGGGCCCGGAAAACCCGGAAGCGCCAGGCTTTTACCTCTTCCCGGTGCTGCCAGCCGTACAGGCCGATCATCAGCAGGAAGGGGTAAAGCATATAAATATACCGCAGCCGGGCACCGGGCGATGCCCAGTAAGGCAGCACATTCGCCAGGAACATCAGAGCGGCGAAGGTGAGCAGCTTGTTGCGCAGCAGCAGGCTGCGCAAATCCCGCCGGATGGCAAACAACAAGACCAACCCGCCTGGCAGCAGGTCTTTGACTATGTGTAAAGGAAACAAAAAAAAGTGTCCGAACAGCCTGAGCAAGCCATTCTCCGCTACGGTCCGCTCGCCGGACTCCTCCGCCATCATCTGCAGGTAGTTGCCGACATCGTTGTATTGGTGGTAAGCCAGCAGGTAGCCCCCCACCAGTGCGCCGTAAACCAGGATGCCCGCCAGATGGGCCAGGGAAAACAGGCGCTTCCACTCCCCTTCCCACCACAGCCAGACCAGCACCGACAAGCCCAGGAACAACAACGAAGGCGGCCCTTTGGTCAGCGTGCCCACCGCTGCCAGCGCATAGGTGGCCAGGAACATCAGCCCGTACCTGCCCTGCTGCTGAAAGTGGAACAGGGCGGCAAAACCGGCAAAGGTGACAAAGGTGTAAAACAGGTCGATCTCCCCGAGCAGGGAAAAGTAGAAATAAAGCCCCCCGCTGATGGGAAACAGCAGGGCGGACAGCCAGCCGAACTCAGGGTTGACATAGCGCCGGCCCAGCCCAAAGAGCAGCAGGGAAGTCAGGATGACGGACACTACCGTAGGCAAACGCAGCGCCCAGCCTGTATACCCGCCCGTCAACCTGGCGCTGGCCCATATTACCCAGTTGAAAACCGGAGGCTTTTTGTAGTAAAACTCGCCGAACTGGGTCGGTACGATGAAGTTGCCGTTCTCCTCCATTTCCATAGCGATTGTGGCCCGGCGGGGCTCTTCCAGGTATACGGGCTGCATGCCCAGGTTGAGGAAGAGGCTGAGCAGGGCCAGGAGGGCAACCAGGATGTGTATTCGCATATTGGTGTACTGGCGCATTGGCGTATTCGTGTAAGGGGCCGGGCCGAAACAGGGAAATATATGGAAATGCGTGGAAATGCCCGCCCGGATCGGGCTGACACCTTATTTCCATATTTTGATGCAAACATGTAGCTTCAGTGAACCGGCATTTTGCGGGCGCAAGATAACACAGATATCAGAAAGAATGGAATGGAAGGAATTACTGGTGGAAATGACCTGACAAACAAGTTATTGCACATTTCCCGCCAGAAAATCGAAGTGGCTACATTAACTTTGCCCTCCTTTTCTTGTTAGAGGATACAAAAGCAAAACCGAGATTATGCCCGCAACAAGACAAAACGACATCGCCCTCCTGCTCCTCCGCCTCGCCTTCGGCGGCGCCATGATCTACGGCCACGGCTGGGGCAAGCTGATGCGCCTGCTGTCCGATGAGCCGGTAAAATTCTATGATTTTATGGGCCTGGGGCCGGAAATCTCGATGGGCCTGGCTACCTTTGCCGAAGTGGGCTGCGCCCTGCTGCTCATCGCGGGCTTGTTCACCCGCTGGGCTACCGTCCCTCTGATTATCACTATGATGGTAGCCATCTCGGCAAACCTGGGCGAAGGGTTCGGCCAGATAGAAAAGGCCCTGCTTTTCCTGGCGGCCTTCGTTGCGCTGTCGTTCACCGGGCCGGGCTGGTACTCGGTGGATGCGCAGGTGCGGAACCGGGTATAAACGGGATATGGGATATCTGATGTGCGATGTGCGATTTTTGATTTATTCCGGAAGCCCGTCGCCCGGCAACTGTTCCCTGTGAACCTCAGGTTGAAACACCGAAGATCAGTTATCGGCCTGCGTTTCCTTTCCATGCGTTCAATACTTTGTAAAATTATGACAAATATTTTCGCCTCAGGGTACCAGGACAGCAGAATGAGGAATCACATGCCGGCCCTTTGCCGTCTGGCCATTTTCTGCCCGTTTCCACGCATTTCCACGCATTTCCTCATTTCAATGATTCTTCTCCTCTTCGGCTGCTCCTCCGGCGAACAGCCTCCGTCGGCCAACTACATCAAACTGGCGGGAGAGACTATGGGCACCACCTACCACGTCACTTACAGCGACGGGCAGCAGCGCGATTTCCAGGCGGGCATCGACTCGCTGCTGCGGATCGTCAACCTGGAGGTTTCCACTTATATCGAACAGTCCACCATTTCGCGTTTCAACCAGGCGGACAGCGCGTTCAACCTGTCCTACGACCCCCGCACCCGGGAAGCGGGCGGATACCCCAACCGCCATTTCCTGGCCAATTACTTTAAGGCAAGGGAGGTGTATGAAGCCTCGGAAGGGTATTTCGACCCCACCATCATGCCGCTGGTCAACTACTGGGGCTTCGGATATACCCCCAAGAAAATGGTGGAGGACGTAGACAGCACAGCAATCGATTCTCTCGTGGAATTTGTAGGGTTCGGCAAGGTTAGCCTGACCGTCCGGGGCGGCGACAGCCTGCTCCTCAAGGCGGCGCCCGGCGTACAGCTCGACTTCAGCGCCCTGGCCAAAGGGTACGGCGTCGACGCTGTAGCGCAGTTTCTGGCAGCCCGGGGAGTTCAACACTACATGGTGGAGATCGGCGGAGAGGTGGTTGCCCGGGGGCAGAACCCCCGCGGAGAAGACTGGAAGATCGGCATCAACGTGCCCCGGGAAGATGCCGGCAGGGAAGACATACAAACGGCTGTACCCCTCCACAACCAGGCGCTGGCCACCTCAGGAAACTACCGCAATTTCTACGAGGTCAACGGAGCCAAATACAGCCATACCATCAGCCCCTTCACCGGCTTTCCGGAGCGGAGCACCCTGCTGAGCGCCTCCGTATTCGCTCCCGACTGCATGACGGCCGACGCCTACGCTACCGCCTTTATGGCCATGGGGCTGGACAAGGCCTTTGAGCTGGCCGGCCGCCTGCCCGGCATTGAGGGATACTTCCTGTATAATGCCGAAGACGGGACCCTGGGCGTCCGGTATACCGACGGCCTGCGCCCTCTATTTGAAAAAGAGCGCGATAAACAATAAATTTACCGGGCAAGTTTGCCCAAGCCTTTAAAGAAACATTAATGAACTTCAAGCTCGACCGCGACCTCATTTTCTTCGACATCGAATCCACCGGACTGAACGTCATCCGCGACCGCATCCTGCAGATCGCCATGATCAAATTCTTTAAGGACGGCCGGGAGCCGGAAGAGCTCTCCATGCTGATCAACCCCGGCATCCCCATTTCCGAGGAGGCCATGCAGGTGCACGGCATCCTGCCGAAGGATGTGGCCAACAAGCCGACCTTTCAGCAGGTGGCTGAAAAAATCCTCGAATTCGTCGGCAACGCCGACCTGGCCGGCTACAACTCCAACCGCTTCGACATCCCCATGCTGATGGAGGAATTCGCCCGCGTCGGCATAGAGTTCGATATCTCCCGCCGGCGCACCCTCGACGTGCAGCGCATCTTTTATAAAATGGAACCCCGGACGCTTAAAGCCGCCCTGAAGTTCTACTGCGACGAAGACATGGAAGACGCCCACGATGCCCTGGCCGACGTCCGGGCAACCGTATCCGTATTCAAGGGGCAGCTGGATCGCTACCGGGGCGTCGATTACGTTGACGAAGACGGCAACGTATCCACCTCTCCCATCATCAACGACGTACAGGCCCTCCACGATTTTACCAACGACCTGCGTTTTGTCGACGCCACCCAGAAGATGCGGTATGACACCAACGGCGAGATCGTTTTCAACTTCGGAAAATACAACGGCAAGTCGGTGGCGGCTACCCTTGCCCGGGACAAGCAGTACTACAACTGGATACTCAACAAGGAATTCTCCTCCCAGGTCAAGCAGGTGGTCAAAAAGCTGGTCAAAGAATATGAGCGGAACAATCAGAAGTAGCCTTTTCCTCGCCTTGCTGGCCTGCCTGCCTGCCTGCTACGAACCGGTAGAAGGCTGCCTGGACGTGGAAGCGGTCAATTACGACCTGGAGGCGGACAAGAACAACGGCGAGGAGTGCCAGTACCCACAAATTCGCATGGCCCTGCAACACCGCTACACGAAGGGAGACACCCTCTACCGCTTCGGGCTGGTGGACAGCGTCTACCTCGACGCGCTGGGCAACCCCTTCCGGCTGAACAGCGTCCGGTTTTACCTGTCCAACTTCCACCTCATATACACCGACGGGCAGGAGAAAGAGGTGGAAGAAACCATCGACATCCTGATCCCCCAGCCCGACGGCAGCGGCCTGCCGCGCACCATCGAAGACAACTTTTCCCTGATCAGCCCCCGGGTCGCCCAGAATTACGTCATCGGCACCCTGAAAGAGTCGGGCACCCTGCAGGAAGTCCGCTTCGCCGTCGGCGTCGAAGGCCTGGCCAACCAGGCTGACCCGGCGTCTTTCCCCGGAACGCACCCTTTATCCCTGCAGGACAGCAGCCTGTATTTCAACCAGGACTCCGGTTATGTGTTTCAATATATTGAACTGTTCCGCGACACCACCGCCGCCGATACCATCCCGGAGGTTCTGCGGATCGGCACGCCAGCCTACCTGCAGGAGGTGCGCCTTCCCGTAGATTTCAGGAAAAACCGAGGCTTCCACCTGCTGCTCACCCTGCAGGTGGATTACAGCCGCTGGTTCAGCCAGATCGACGCCCGGCAGGACAGCCCGGAGCAGCTCATTGAGAAAATTGTCGCAAACCTGGCACAATCGTTTTCTATTGTTGCGATAGTGCAACAGGGGAGTTAAGTTAGCACCTCCGGCCCGGCATTCCGATACGCACCCATTGAAAGCACACCTTTAACACAGGCCCCACGCCACCGCAGGAAATTCAAAATTCTAATTCAATGAAAACATTTAGGAAACTGTTACCCGTCGTTTTTTCCCTTGCAGCCGTTCTCGTTTTTAACGCCTGCCGGAACAACGACGACGAGGGTTCGTCCGGCAAGGCCGACCTGGAGCTCTCCTTTGAAGCAATGGCCGGGAAGCCGGAGATCGGCGACGAGGTGAACTTTCAGATAAACCTGTACAACCGGGGGCCGATGGGGGGCGACGGCGTCACGGTGGAAAACAGGTTGCCTGACGGATATCGCCTCACAGCCGTTGGTTCCGGCGGCACCGACACGGGGGAAGGCACTGCCCGCTGGCAGGGGTTGAGCGTCGGCGCGGATGAAACCGTCAGCCTCACGTTCACCGCCATTGCCGAAAAACGCTTCGGCGACGCCCGGTTTACGCACCTGGCCCAGATAACCGCCAGCAACCAACCCGACCCCGACTCCAGCCCGGGCAACATCGAGGGTACCGCCAAGGAAGACGACGAGGCCTCTCTCACGCTGGCGCCCAGGGCGGCCCAGGTGACGCTCAACTTCAAAGCGTTCTACGGCAATGATCCGCTGGTCATGTTCGGGCGCGAGTATGCCTACGAAGACAATATGGCCCTCCAGATGCAGCTGTTCCAGTTCTACCTCTCCGACGTGCGCCTGCTGAAGGGACAGGACGGGGAAACGCTGACGGACGTAGCCCTGATCTCCTACGGCGATGTGTATACGGATGAAGAAGCTGCCGAAGGTAAAAGCCCGGCGCCTGGAGTGGCTCCACCCGGGACATACACCGGCATCGAGTTCGTCTTCGGCCTCACGCCCGAACTCAACGCCACCATCCCTCCCGATTATCCGCTGGGCCACCCCTTATCTGAAAACTACTGGGATGCCGCCGGCAGCTACATCTTCTTTAAATTCGAGGCCAACGCCGACCTGGAGGCCGACGGAAATTTCTCGGAAAAGCTGACCTTTCACGTCGGCGGCAACAGCAACTACCGGAAGCTGGCTTTTGACAAGCCCATCACCCTGGAAGACGGCGAAGAGCGCACCCTGCAGTTCAACATCGACCTGCGCAGGATCCTGGTGGACCAGAATACCGGGGCATACCTCGATTTCCGGCAGGTGACGCAGAGCCACAGCAACGAATCGCCTTCAGCCACTTTCATGGCCGACCACGTACTGGATGCGATAGACATGGAATGAGCAGGCACACAATATATATATGGTGTAAACGCATGGGCAGGAATATTTTGAAATGCACAGAAAGGAGGAAATGCATAGCAGCTCCGGGCCCGGCGGGCATTTCCCGCGCATTCCAAAACATTTCCATCCATATCCCCATTTCATTCCTGGTCCTTGCGCTGTTCTTTCCCGGCTGCTCCACTGTCCCGGAAGAAGGCCCTGTGGCCGACCAGCCTTACGAGCTGGCCCTGCCCGCTCATTTCTCCCGGCCCGTCCTTCCGGAGGATAACCCCATGACGGCCGCCGGCATAGATTTGGGCCGCCGCCTGTTTTACGACCCTATCCTGTCGGCCGACAGCAGCCTGGCCTGCGCCTCCTGCCACCTGCCCGAGCGGGCCTTTGCCGACGGGCGGCCCGTGGCGGTGGGGATACAGGGCCGCCGGGGGCGGCGCAACGCCCAGTCTCTGGCCAACGCCGCTTATCAATACAAAGGATTATTCTGGGACGGCCGGTCCGCCACGCTCGAAGAGCAGGCCCTCATCCCGGTCGAAGACCCCAACGAGATGGGCAACGACTGGGGCGCCGCAGAGCAGGCGCTGCGCCGCCACCCCTCCTACCCTGCCCGGTTCGCAGCCGCCTTCGGCATAACCGACACCGCCCGGATCACGCGGCAGCTGGCGGCCCGGGCCCTGGCCCAGTTCGAACGGACGCTGATCAGCGCCGAATCCAAATACGACCGCGTAAAACGGGGGGAAGCCACCTTCACCGAACTGGAAGAAAGAGGGCAGCACATTTTCTTCGACACCTCGGAGGAGCTGCCGGAAGGCGAATGCGGCCACTGCCATACCCCGCCCTTATTCACCGACCAGACTTTTATGAACAACGGCCTGGATGAAGCGGAAGAGCTGAATGCCTTCAAGGACAAAGGGCGGGGCGAAGCCACCGGCCAATACTACGACAACGGCCGCTTCCGGGTGCCCAGCCTGCGCAACGCAGCCCTGACCGCCCCCTACATGCACGACGGCCGTTTCGCCACCCTCGAAGAGGTGGTCGGGCATTACGACCAGGGCGGCCGCCATAGCCTGAACGTCGACCCCAAGATCAGAAAATTACATTTGTCTGACACAGATAAGCAAGCTCTGGTCGCTTTTATCAAAACCCTCACGGATAGTACCTTTGTTAACAATCCGGAGCATAGAAATCCGTTCTAAAAAAGACGAAAAGCTGAAGCCATGAAAATAAAGATACTTACCTCCGCACTCCTTTCCGCCGTGCTGGCGTTTACCGCCTGCCAAAAGGACGACGGCACTCCTATGGGCCCCGTTTGCGACCCCTGTGTCGAGGAGGATACCATTAATGCGGCCTACAATCCCCAGCCCTACGAGCTGGAAGTACCCGAATGGTTTCCCCGGCCTCTCCTGCCGCCCGGCAACCCCCTGACGGTGGACGGGGTCGCCCTGGGGCGGCATTTGTTCTACGACCCCATATTATCCAGCGACAGCACCCAGTCCTGCTCCACCTGCCACGACCCGCAGCTCAGCTTCACCGATGGCAATAAGGTGAGCCGGGGCGTCCTGGGCATTGACGGCCGGCGCTCCTCCATGGCGATCGTCAATATGGCATTCAACGAGAAGGGCTTCTTCTGGGACGGCCGCTCTGCCACCCTTGAAGACCAGGCACTGCTGCCGGTGGAAGACCATACCGAGCTCAACGAAAGCTGGGAGAATGTGCTGGAAAAGCTGAAGCGGCACAAAGAGTACCCCGCCATGTTCCGCAAAGCCTTCGGCATCGAGCGGAAAAGCGAGATCACCAAAGAGCTGGCCTCCAGGGCCATCGCCCAGTTTGAGCGCACGCTGGTCAGCTATCAGTCCCGCTTCGACAAGATCGTCTGGGAGCAGCAGGGCTGGCCCACCGATGCCGAGCAGCGCGGCCGCGACCTCTTCTTCGTCGAGTTTGCCAACAACAGCCTCGACCACCCGGGCTGCTCTCACTGCCACGGCAGCGCCCTGTTTACGGAAAACAACTACTTCAACAACGGCATCGACTCGGTGGCTACCCTCAATGACTTTGCTGATTACGGGCTGGGGGAAGTTACCGGGGTCATCTATGACAACGGCAAGTTCAGGGCGCCTACCCTGCGCAACATCGCCCTTACCGCTCCCTATATGCACGACGGCCGTTTCGCCACCCTCGGGGAAGTGCTCGACCACTATGCCAGCGGCGGGCACGGGGTGGAAAACGAGGACGCCAACATCCAGCCCTTCACCCTGACCGAGCAGCAAAAACAGGACCTCATCGCCTTTCTCAACATGCTTACGGATACTTCCTTCGTGAACAACCCGGCTTTTCAATCGCCTTTTTAGCTGCTCTTTGGCCCGGCGAAGAATAACGGAAAGCAACCCGTTCATAAAAAAAAGGGCCCGCAACCGGTGTTGCGGGCCCTTTTTTTTGCCTGTCAAGTTTTTTTTTCACTCTTTTTTCTGCGTTTTTTTCTCTACTCCAGACATATTTTTTTCACAAATTTGACTCAAATTCCCCTTTAAAAAAGACGATGGAAATGATTGACCGGATTTTTTTTTCACAAATGGGTATTTTTGTCTTTGTTTCTCCTTGTATTTATTAAGATGTTTGTATTGTCAAACGAAGATAAAGCCGGTTAAAGAACCGGCGCACAAAAATTGGGATAATTTACATGGGATTTAAGTTTGTCAAATAGCAAGTCAGATTTTATTGGGATAAACGATCTGACTTGCTATAAGACAAATTCCGAAGCCAAACCCGAGATTGACAACGAAATAACTTCCCTCACTTTGAGGGACAAGATATAAAGATATTATTTCTCTCTTTTTCTACTAGCATTTTTGCTAGTTTTTTCGTACATGTTCATGGGATTATAATTACGATAAGTCGTATTACCGGATCAGGTGGTGCGACTTATTTTTTTTTGCCGGCCGCCGAAACTTCACGCGAAGGCAGGCCCGCCCGCAGGTTTATAGCCATTTTGACTACAAAAAACAAGAAAGTCACCCTTCCCCCTAGAATATGTGTTATAAAACTATTATTTTTACCGCAGCTTCAACCAAATGCCCCCTTTGTGGCGTTTATGTATTGAAGATTGCCGGATAAGGCAGATTTTCCGGCTCCATGCAAAATAAGTGCAGGCGTTTTGAAGTTAAAGTTAAGCCCTTCGGGCGCAGGCAGAAAGAAGTCTTCCGCCTGCCATCAAAGAGACATTCATGTTCATGGGATTATAATTTGTTAGTAGTAGGTCGTATCACATGCATTTGTGATGCGACTTTTTTTTTTGCCCGCCCCGCTTTTCCCCGCCCCGGGGCGGCCGGCAGCTTTCCGGAAAAATCGCGCTGCGCCAATTGATACTTTAAATTTAAATTTGTTACTTTGCAGGGAGAGTAAGTTTTTGGATTACGGCAATACCCTGTCCATCCCCTTGGATTAGCGTTCAGCTAACAGGCGGCGCTTCGCAAGTTACCCCCCGATCACTTATAGCGGAGCTGCACACTACTAGACATTTTTCTGGACACAGAGTACGCCGAGAAGTCACAGAGCCACACAGAGACCTGATTATCAATGGAAAAAACTCCGTGTACTCTGTGTTGACCTCCGTGCCTCTCTGTGTCCAAAACCATTTTGTCCAGTGGTGTGGCGGAGCTGCTTTCTATGGTTTCCAGGTAAATAACTGTTTCTGACCGGCCGGAAAGTTCTTATTGCAAAAGCCTTAAGGCCTGCTGGCATTCCTGTTGGCCTCATGCCTGACTTGGCATGGCAAGGTTATGCAGGGCGTTGATCTTTGATTGCCGGTTCAGGTTTCCGCGCGGCAATACGGAGAGCGGAATACTCCGGCTGTTTTCCCGGGGAGCATGAATTATTATGAATTTCCCCACCTCACAACGAAACGCGGACGCAACTTTTACCGTATAAAGATACATAGCCAGTATGGAGAAATCTTTTTCTCCGAGATAGGCGAGGCCACCCTTTACAACGATTCGGAGTTAGCCCTGCTCTATCCCAACCCTACAAACAATCATATTGTCCTTGAACTGTTTGAGAACTTCGGCCAGGAAGTACAGGTTGAAATCTTCACCGCAGGCGGCGCCCGGATGCATTCCCGCATGGTTTCCGGAGACGCCCGGCGAGCGGAGTTCGACCTGTCGGGCTACCCTGCCGGCGTGTACTTTTTCAGCCTGCGCTACAGCCGGTCGGGCGTGAAGGTGCTGAGAGTGTTGAAGCGATAGGAAGGAAAAGGCGTTCCGGGGCATTTTCTCCCCTGCCACACCAGCGTTTCCTGGCATCCTTTTGCCGGGACACACTAGTTGTGGATTGGGATTTGGGGGCTGCGCGTTTTGTGCGGCCCCCTTTTTTATCCGCCGTAGCTTTACGCGAAGACGGATATGCTCTCCGACATTTTGCGCCAGACCATCCAAAGTCGAGTAAAGCCCCACCTCCAAACAAGCTCTCGGGCAGCAAATTTTTTCAAAAATTAAGGCCGTATTTATTTTTATTCCAACTGACTGAAAACCAATTCATTAAAAAAAAGTGTTTGTTTTTCAGGCCGTATTTCTATTTAATTCCTATCGGATTAGTATTGTTTTATTCAGCCATTGTCCCTATACTTGTACCCGTAAATGGCAATGAGCGGGAAAACCACTTCAGGTGGCCTGCTTCGACAAACCTGCCTGCCGGGTTCCGCAAGGCGGGGCCGCTCCGAGAACCCGTGAGGTGAGTTTTTTGCCGACGCATTTAAAAAAGAAAAAATGAAACCAGCATCCTTCTGTCAGTTCTGTTGCTGCTGTTGCTGCATGGCATCCAAGAGTTCCGGCAAGGCTGCTGCGATTTGACCCAATTGATCTCCTAGCCAAATAGCCTTTCCGGAGCAATTCCGCGAAAGGCTTTATTATTAAAACCATGACGTTTTACCCGAATATTCACTCAATTATGGCCTGCTGTTGCCCCTGTCGCAAGAGCCCGGCAGGCAGTTTTCCCGATGCCGTCCTTTTGCCTCCGGCTGCACCCCTGGTGTGGCCGGGGTAAAAGAGGCCCTTCCGGGAGGACGATCCGGAAGGGCCTCTTTTTCTTGTGGAATGAGGGATTACACCCAATTAATTAAAAAGATCAAAATCAGGACCATGAAGTTTCCCGATGCGCTCAAACACCTCAGGCCGGCGGACCGGCGTGACATCCTGGAGCTGCAAACGCGGATCGAGGCTTTCCGCGCCGGCCGGGAAGACGAGGAGCGCTTCAAGCACTACCGCCTCACCCGGGGCGTGTACGGGCAACGGCAGCTGGGCGTGCAGATGTTCCGCACCAAGATTCCCTACGGGCGGCTCACGGCCCGGCAGCTGGTACGCCTGGCAGACATCTCGGAGCGGTACACCAACGGCAACCTGCACCTGACCACCCGGCAGAACGTGCAGCTCCACTTCGTCCGCCTGGAAGACTCGCCCAAAGTGTGGACGGAGCTGGCCGACGCCGGGCTGACCGCCCGCGAGGCCTGCGGCAATACCGTGCGCAACATCACTGCCTCCCCTGCCGCCGGCATCGACCCGGAGGAGCCGTTCGACGTTTCACCCTATGTCCAGGCCAGTTTCGAATACTTCCTGCGCAACCCGATCTGCCAGGAGATGGGGCGCAAGATCAAGCCCGCCTTTTCTTCCAGCGAGCGGGATTCGGCATTTACCTACTTTCATGACTTCGGTTTCATACCGCGTTTTCAGAGTGGAAAGCGGGGTTTCAAAGTCGTCATTGGCGGCGGGCTAGGCGCTGTAGGAGCCGTTGCTCAAACCGTGCACGAATTTCTGGAAGAAGAGCGCATCATCCCCTTTATGGAAGCCTGCATCCGGGTGTTCGACCGCTATGGCGAGCGGGAGAAACGCATGAAGGCCCGCATGAAGTTCCTGATTAAAGACCTGGGGCTGGAAGGTTTTTTAGAGCTGGTAAAAGAAGAGTGGCCGTCATTGAAGCACCAAACGTATCCCATAGATACCACCCTTGCGGAAACACCGGAAATCCCGGCTCCGCCAGACGAAGGTGCCCAGCCGGCGGACGAGGCCCGCTACCAGGTCTGGAAGGCCGCCAACACCTTCGGGCAGAAGCAGCCAGGTTATGTGGCTGTGAACATCAAACTGCCGCTGGGCAACATCCACGCCCGGGAAGCCCGGGAACTGGCCCGGGCTGTCGAAAAATTCGCTGCCGACGACATCCGCATAACCGTCCAGCAGGGCTTCCTGCTCCGCTTCGTCCACCCACGGGCCCTGCCCGCTTTGTTCAACGAGCTGGACCGGCTGGGGCTGGCGCAGGCCGGCGCCAACTCCATCGCCGACATCACCGCCTGCCCGGGCACCGACACCTGCGCCCTGGGCGTGACCAACAGCACCGGCCTGGCAGCGGTGCTGGAAGGGCTGATCTTAGGCGAGTTTGAGCACCTGATTGAGGAGTCCGACATCCGGGTCAAAATCAGCGGCTGCATGAATTCCTGCGGACAGCACATGGCAGCGCAGATCGGCTTCCACGGCAGTTCGCTTCGCCTGGGGACCAGGATCTTGCCCGCGATGCAGGTGGTTCTGGGCGGCGGCGTGAGCCCTAACGGAGATGGCTTCATCGCCGAAAAGGTGATCAAGCTGCCCACCAAACGGATTCCGGAAGCGGTACGCCTGCTGCTGCTGGATTTTGAACAACGCAAACAGCCGGGGCAGCTTTTCAACGAATATTTCCAGCAGCAGGGCAAGCGCTATTTCTACGGCCTGCTCAAGCCTCTGGCCGATTTGGACGGCATCCAGGACGAGGAGTTCTTCGACTGGGGGCAGGGCCACGAATACTTCCAGTCCATCGGCGTAGGCGAATGCGCCGGGGTGAGCCTCGACGTGGTCGGAACCATCATTGAGGAAACCCGCCAGAAGCTGAGCCTGGCCGAAGAAGCCCTGCAGGAACAGGCCTTCGCCGACAGCATTTACCATGCCTATACGGCTTTTGTCGTCGGCGCCAAGGCGCTGTTGCTGGCAAAGGACGTCAAGTGCAATACTCAGGCAGGTATCCTGGAGGACTTCCAGGAGCACTACGTGAAGGCAGGGGAACCGGAACTGCCTCTGGAAGATTTCAAAGCCCATGTGCTGGAGATGAAGAAAACGGAGCCCGGCGCGGAATTTGCCGGCCGGTATCTCTCGCAGGCGCAGCAGTTCTTCAAAGCCGTGCTCGCGATCCGCACCCGGCAGTTGCAGGCCAGCAACGGGCAGGACAAGACCGTCATTGAAAATTATTACAAAGCATAAATCCCATGTCGCAAAGATTCATTCCTAAGATCACCCTCGTCGGCGCCGGGCCGGGCGACCCGGATTTATTGACCATCAAGGGTGCCCGGGCCATCCGGTCGGCCGATGTTTTGCTCTATGACGCCCTTATCGGGCCGGGCCTGCTGGAGCTGGCGCGGCCGGAAGCGCTGCTCATTTACGTGGGCAAACGCGCCGGCAGGCACCGCCGGCGCCAGGAGGAGATCAACCAGCAGATGGTAGCTTACGCCCGTTCCCATGGCCATGTGGTGCGCCTCAAAGGAGGCGACCCTTTCGTTTTCGGGCGTGGGCAGGAAGAGGTGGCCTATGCCCGCGAACTGGGCATTCCTGTAGAAGTCATTCCGGGCATTTCCAGTTGCATCGCTGTGCCGGAGCTGCAGCACGTGCCGCCCACGCGGAGAGGTTACAGCGAGAGCTTCTGGGTAGTTGCCGGAACGACCCGCAGCGGAGGCCTATCCAAAGACTTAGCTTTGGCCGCCCGTTCTACCGCCACCGTTATCGTGCTCATGGGCATGCGCAAGGCCCGTGCCATCGCAGCGCTTTTCGAGCGGCAGGGCAAAGGGCACCTGCCGGCCATGGCCATACAGAACGGTGCCCTGCCCGACGAACGGCGCGTACTGGGCACAGCTGCTGAAATCGCTGACAAGATTGAAGCCGAAGGGCTGGGTACGCCCGGCATCCTGGTCTTCGGCGAGGTCGTCGCCCTCCACCCGGACTGGGACTTTGCGGAGATCGCTGCGGATCGGATTGCCGGGAGGAGAGCTTGAGGAGAAGGGGACAAGATGTAGTAGGCCCTTCAGCAAACGAATGCACTTATACACGAATAGACAAATGCACAACCATGGCTCAAAACACCCTATATCCGATTTTCCTGAAGCTGGACCGCCTGCGGGTGCTTATTGTCGGCGCCGGGGAAGTGGGCTACGAGAAGCTGTCCTTCATGCTGAAGAGCAGCCCGGACGCTCAGATCACAGTAATAGCAAAGGAAGTGCTTGCCCCCGTGCAGCAGCTGATCGACGAGCTGCAGCCGGAAGGGCTGACGGTCATTGAAAAGCCGTTTGAAGCGGAAGATGTGCAGGGTTACGGCCTGGTGATCGCCGCCACCAACTTCCGGGCCCTCAACGAACAGGTGCGGGCTGCCGCTAAAGCCAACGGCGCTTTGGTCAACGTTGCGGATACGCCTGAGCTGTGCGACTTCTACCTGGGCAGCATCGTCACCCGCGGCAACCTGAAGGTAGCCATCTCCACCAACGGGCAGTCGCCCACCTTCGCCAAGCGGTTCCGGCAATGGCTGGAAGCCGCCCTGCCCGACGAAACAGAGGAGTTGCTCCACAACCTGAACGAGTTCCGCCGCCGCCTCGGCGGCGATTTTGCCGAAAAGGTGCGGCAGCTCAACCGCCTGACTGCCGGCCTGCTGGCCGAAAAAGAAAAAGGGGCGCCTGCCAAAAAACAGGCCGCCGACAGATCATAAACAAAAAGACGCACGGTATGACTACCTACAGGAACACGAAGAACCACCGGCCGACACCCAACCTGGAAACGCTCAACGAAATCTTTACGCCTCTGGGCTTTGAGGAACGCATCCGGCAGCTGTATAAGGTTTTCCGGCAGAAGGATGTGCTTTTCACTTCCTCCTTCGGCACCCGGTCGGCCTTCCTGCTGCACCTGGTTTCGAGAATCCGGCCGAGCCAGCCGGTGCATTTCATCGACACCACCTTCCACTTCCCGGAAACGCTGGCCTATAAAGAGCAACTGGCCGGCTTATTCGGCCTGAACATCATCGACGTCCTGCCGGATCCCGCCCAGAACCGGATCACAGCCGGGGAAGAATGGTGGAAAAAAGACCCCGGCACCTGCTGTTCAGTCAACAAGGTGCTGCCCCTCCAGCCCATCAAGGCCCGCCATAAGGTATGGATTTCCGGGCTTATGGCCCATCAGACGGACTTCCGCTCCCAGCTCCGGGTATTCGAAAAGCAGGGGGACATCCTGAAGTTCCACCCCCTCATCGATATCGACGAAGGGGAATTCCTCTACCACATTTCCTATCACAACCTGCCCCGCCACCCGCTGGAAGGCAAGGGCTACGGCTCCATCGGCTGCGCCCATTGCACGGCAAAGGGCGAAGGGCGGGAAGGCCGCTGGAAAGGGAAGGGCAAGACGGAGTGCGGGCTGCATCCGTAAGGGCTTAAGTAGTTGGACACATTTATTGTAACTAATGCTGCTTCGAAATCGGGGCTTGGAAGCTCTATTCCCGGGGCAATTGTTATATAGCTATATTGTTATATTGTTACGCTAATTGTGTCCGATTACTTAGAAGAAAATAAATGTTACAAGTGCAGCATTCCTCTCAGGCTTTTTTCCTGGAGTGCTGCCCTCACTGAGCTTGTTTTATCCCGCGGGGCCGGACGCCTGCCTCCCTCCCGGGCCTCATTGCCGAACCCCCATCTCCTCCAATATCCTGCCCGCCTGGTAAACATGTTTCATCGCCGCCACGATACCCCCGGCATGAACGCCGATGGAGCGGTTGGACTCCACGTCGTAGATGTAGTTTCCGGACAGGGATTCGATGTTGCCGTCGAAGAGCAGGCCGACCAGGTTGCCTTTTTTGTTGATCATGGGGCTGCCGGAGTTGCCTCCGGTGCTGTCGCAGGTGGAGATGAAGTTGAGGGGCGACCGGAGCAGTTCCGCCGACGGGTTGAGCCAGCGCTGCGGCAGGTCCCAGGGGTAGGCGCCATTGTTGGAGTAGTGGCGGTCATACAGGCCGAAGTAGGTCGTCTTGACCGGAGCTTCGGTGCCGTTGTAGGCGTAGTCTTCCACAACGCCGTCTGCCAGGCGCAGGGTAAAAGTGGCGTCGGGCGGGATGCTCAGGCCGTACACTTGGTATACCTCGTTGGCGATCTTGCCTTCCAGGGCCTGGCGGGTAGCCTCTCCCGCATTGAAGGCCATCTGCGATTCCTGGTATTCGGGGATCAGCGCCTTAGACAGGCGGATGAGGGGGTCTTTAGAGTTCTCAAACTTCTTCGGTTTGGCGTCGAGCAGCTTTTCCCGTTTCTTTTCGTCTGTAAACGCAGTTTCGGACAGGATTTCCCGGGCGGCAACAGCCGGCGCCCGGCCTTTGAGTATTTGCTGCACGTAGTCGTCGTCGGGTTGGGCAAAGGCCTGCAATTCTTCCAGGAGCAGGGCTAAGAGTTTTTCCTCGTAGGGCCCGTTCAGCCCATTGGCCAGGTTTTTTATCTGAACCTTCAGGCCATTGAGTTCCATTTCCGAAGCTTCGGCGTCCAGGGCCTGGGCATAGGCATGGATGGCATAGGCCAGCTGTAGCGTGGCCCCATTATCCGGATTGGGCGCCAGCAGGAAATTTTCGGATTTATACCCTCCGATGCGTTTGTACTCCTCTGCCAGTTCCTTCCAGTAATCGGCCCCCTTAGCGGCTGCTTTGGATTTCGACTTGACCAGCTCTTCCATTTTTTTCTTCTTGCCCATCAGCACGGGGTCTTGCAGGGCGTTGAGGATGCCGCCGATGGCCTTGTCGCTGTTGGCGTAGGTCAGGATCTGGTCCAGCAGGCCGTGGCTGGGGTTCTCTTCGTATTGGGCCCGCTTGAGTTCCAGCCGGTTGTGGAGCCAGGTTTTCAGGATTTTGTAGCGGTAGTCGCGGTCGTACTCCATCTGGGCTATGGTTCGGTAGCGCTCGGTGCTGCCGGGGTTGCCGATGGTAAAGACGGCTTCCCCTTCCGCCGGCCCCTGCGGGTCGAGGGGGAAGTAAAAACCGGAAGAGTTGAGAGGCTCGCCGTTCTCGTACACGCGCCAGAGGGTCATGTCCAGGTTATAACGCGGGTAGGTAAAATTGTCGGGGTCGCCGCCGTAGTTCCCGATGCGCAGCTCGGGCAGCAGGACCAGGCGGACATCGCCGTAGCGCTTGTAGCCATACATGGAGTACCGGCCGCCGCTGTAGTATGTGACCGTTTCCACCTCCAGGCCTTCCCATCCGGCCTTGCCTTGGTACTCTTCCACTGCTGCCCGGAGCGCCTGCTTCTCTTTGGCCACCATTTCTTCATCGGTAGTTGCCTGCCGGGTGTAGCCGCGCACGTAGTCCGTGATATCCGCAATCTTTACCAGTTGCTTGACGAACAGGCCGGGCACGCGCCGTTCCTCTTCCAGGGTAGCCGCGTAGAAGCCGGTGGCGTCCAGGTCTTCGCCCTGCCTGGCCACTTTGCCGGCCTCGCCGTGGGAGCAGTGGTGGTTGGTCAGGATCAGCCCGTTGGGCGAGATGAAAGAAGCCGAACACCAGCTGGCGAATCGAAGCGAAGCCATGCGCGCCTTTTCCCACCAGGCCTCGTCGGGCTGGAAATTATAGGTTTCCCTGAAATAATCGGTAGGCGCATGTTCAAAAGCCCACATCTTGCCATAGTCGAAGCGGCTCACCTCTACGTCGGTGGCATAATAGGTAGCCGCCGGCTGGGTAAAGGCGGTGGCCGCGCAGAAGAGTAAAGCAAAAAGCAAGAGGGGTGATTTCTGGTTAGCTCTGGTTGCCATTTTTTTAATTTTTCAAATGGGGAATCAGCTTTCGGCAATTCCCCCGGCGCCAGGCATCGCCGATGGAGACGAGGGAAGGCGGAAAAGCCGTTATGTTTATAATGATTATTTTTATAATCGTTATGTTTGTAACGAAACGAGCAGCATCCTGCCCGCTATTATCCATTTTTCTGCCTCTGCCTGCTTCATCCCTTCCGCTCCTCCAGTATCCCTTCCTTCACGGCATCCTCTGCATACCCGTGCAGTTGCACCGGCTCCTTTCGGCGGTTGGCGCGCAGGCGCATGTTTAGGAACTCCACAAATAACGAGAAGGCTATGGCGAAGTACAGGTATCCTTTAGGCACGCTGCCGACCTCGGCGCCGCCGACAGAGAGGTGCGCCAGGTGGGCACCTTCGGCGATGAGCATAAAACCGATGAGGATGAGAAAAGCCATGCCGAGCATCTGTATGGTCGGGTGGCGGTTGACGAAATTGGCCACCGGGGTGGCGAACAGCATCATGATGACTACCGACAGGACCACGGCGATGATCATGATAACGAGGGCCCCCTTCAGGCCGTTGGTCATCCCCACTGCCGTCAGGATGGAATCAAAGGAAAATACGATATTGATAATGGTAATCTGGACGATCACATTGGTGAGGGTCGACATGCCCTTCCCGCCACCGGCTTCCAGGTGGTCTTCCTCCTCCAGTTTGTGGCGGATTTCCGTTGTGCTCTTGTACAACAGGAACAGCCCCCCCGCGATCAGGATCAGGCTCTGGCCGGAAAAGCCGCCGTGGATGAAGTCTCCGTGAAATTCAAACCAGGGTTCCTCCATGGCCACCAGGACGGAGACGCCAAACAGCAATATGATCCGCAGGGCCATGGCCAGGATCAGGCCGATGTTGGTCGCCTTGGGCCGGTCCTTTTCCTTCAGCTTGTTGGCGGCAATGGAAATGAAAATGATGTTGTCAATGCCGAGGACAATCTCCAGGAAGGTCAGCGTCAGCAGGCTCATCCATACGCCTGCGCTGGCAAAATTGGGAAGGACAAATTCCATGATTTTTTTTATTTCTTCTCCGGGTTACCCCCGGGAATTTCAAAACGCCTGCAATTTTACGAAAAAAAGAAGGTTTTCCAACCGATTTTGCCCCGTCCCTCCTTTATTATTACCTTTGCCCGCCAATTTTGGATATAAACCGCGCTTATGAAATACCGCCGCCTCCGGCAGGACGAGCTGGAAAGCCTCGAAAAGGAATTCGTCCGCTTCCTCGCTTCCAACCAGGTCACTGCCGATGAATGGGAAAAGCTGAAAGCAGAAGAACCGGGCAAAGCAGAAAAACTCATCGGGATTTTCAGCGACATCGTTTTCGAAAAAGTCATCGGCGACGTGCAATACCTGGAATACAAAACGCCCAAAGACGTCAAGACTTTCCACTTCCTGGAGGACCGCATCGTGATGAACGGCCTGCTGGTGGAAGGGAATACCAGCTTCGACTTTACGCAGCAGCAGAGCCCGCAGCAAATGCTCCAGCAGATACAGCTCGCCGGCGCCAGGCTCAAACTGTATACCGCCGAAAAGGCTTACAGCCGCAGCCGCGACATGGAAATCTTCGAAATGATGGAAAACGGCGCGCTGATCTCCAGGGACGGCTCTTTGTTCAGGACGCTGGAGGGGTTGAAGGGAGGATAATGTGTTACACATTTATACGATCCTTCTGCTCCCTGGTAGGCCCTTGCCCACCCATCGTCGAAAAGGTGAGATTCCTCATTGACCTTTTGGGCGGAAAGCCCCTACTTTTGCGCCATGAAATGGCGGGCCCTTATTCACCTGACACTATTACTGCTGACCTTTTCCCCTTCTCTGCAAGCCCAGGGCCTGGCGGCCCGGAAGGTGTCCGTCCATTACCGAAACACCCCGCTCCGGGAAGCCATTAGCGACCTCGAAAAGCGCTACGCCATCCAATTCGTATACAGCGAGCAGTTCGTTTCCCTTTCCCGGGAGGTCAGCCTGTATGGCCGCAAGCGGCCGCTGCGGCATGTGCTTGACGAATTGTTCCGCGACTCCGGCATAGAATACCGGATACTGGGCACCCAGGTCGCTCTGCGGCCGGGTTCGCCGCCGGCAGAAAAGATCAGCCGCCCTCCCGGGCACCAGCTCAGCCAGACGGTACGGGGGTGGGTCATCGACCAGGCTTCCCGTTCGCCTCTGGCAGGCGCCAATATCCAGCTGCTGGACTCCGAACCCTTCCTCGGCGCCTCCACGGGTGTCAACGGTGCTTTCGAGCTGCCAAAGGTGCCGGTCGGGCGGCGCAACTTCCTGGTTTCCTACCTGGGTTACGAGCCGGTAGTGGTGCGCGACGTGATCATCATCTCCGGCAAGGAGCTCATCCTGGAAATTGAGCTGCGCGAATCGACCACCACGCTGGACGAGGTAGTCGTAACCACCGCGATCGACAAAATGCAACCCCTGAACAGCATGGTCACCGTGAGCGGAAGGCAGTTCCGGGTGGAGGAAGCGAGCCGCTATCCGGGCAGTTTTCAGGATCCCGCCCGCATGAGCCGGTCCTTTGCCGGGGTTTCCTACCTGAGCGACCTCGATAACGACCTCATCGTCCGGGGCAACTCCCCCACCAGCCTGCTGTGGCGGCTGGAAGGGGTAGAAATCCCGACGCCCAACCACTTCCACGCCATCGGCAACACCGGCGGCGCCATCAGCATGCTCAACAGCAACGTGCTGACCACCTCTGATTTCCTGACCGGCGCATTCCCCGCCGAATATGGCAATACGATCTCCGGCGCATTCGACCTGAAATTCCGCAATGGCAACAACGAGCGCACCGAATATACCCTTAGCGCCGGGGTGTTAGGCCTCGAAGCCGGCGTGGAGGGGCCAATACAAAAGGACAATGGCAGCTCTTACCTGCTGAACTACCGCTATTCCACCCTGGCCCTCATCGAGCAAATGGGCCTGAACCCGGTGGTGGAAGGCGGCGTGCCTCAATACCAGGACCTGGCCTTCAAAACGCTGATCCCCACAAAAAAAGCCGGCGTCTTCTCTCTCTTCGGGCTGGGCGCCACCAACACCATCTCGCGGGCGCCGGAACTGCAGGCCAACGGCCGGTACGACCGCTTCGATTTCGACGAGGAGTCAGCCCGTTATGGCATCCTGGGCCTGAAGCACACCCTGCAACTCTCGCCGAAAGCTTACCTGCAAACCACGCTGGTAACGGCCTGGGACACTTACAAATACCGGTACGATTTTTTCAGCGATTCTACCGAAACGCCATTTTCCGAGTTGATCTACTATGCCAGGGAGCGCCACCTGACTGGCGCCTTTCGCCTGAACGCCCAATATAACAGGAAAAACGACGCCCGTACGCATACTCTGCTGGGGCTTACCCTGAGTCACCAGCTGTTCAGCTATAAATTCCGGGTCAGCAACGAACGCACCGGCCAGCAGAGCGTCCTGCTGGACGACGCCGGCAACGCCAACACCCTCCAGGCCTACGGGCAATGGAAACGCCGCCTGTCGGACAAGCTCACGTTCAACTATGGCGCCCACCTCCTGTACTTCAGCCTCAACCGGGCCTTCTCGGCAGAACCACGCCTGGGCCTGGAATGGCAGCTCAACCCCCGCAAATCAGTCAGGTTTGGCGCCGGCCTGCACAGTTATATCGGCCACCTCAGCAGCTACCTGTATCATTCTCCCTATGATTTTGACGTGCAGCCCTTCCGCAACCGGCAACTGCCCAAGTCTCTGCAATTTGTGCTGGGCTACAGCCTGCGCCTGCCCGGCGACTGGCACATCCGCCCGGAGGCCTACTTCCAGCATACCTTCGACGCCGCCGTGAGCAGCGACCCCGACCAGCCCTGGGTTTCCATCCTCAATATCCTCAACAACTACGACGTGTTCGACTCGGCGGAAATGCCGATCTCCAACAAAGGCAAAGGGCGGAACATGGGCATCGAACTCACTGCCGAAAAGCTGTTCTCCCGGGGATACTACTGCCTGCTGACCGCCTCCGTCTACGATTCACGCTTCTCCACCATCGACGGCCGCTGGTACAGCACCCGCTTCAACGGCAACTACATCTTCAACCTGCTGGGCGGCCGGGAGTTCACCATCCGGCAGAACCACCGCCTGGGCGTCAACGGCAAATTCATCTTCGCCGGCGGCAACCGCTTCTCCCGGATCAACGAGGAAGCCTCCCGGGCCCGTGGCTTCGAAGTGCTCAACCCCAATTTTATCAACAGCGAAAAAGCGCCGGATTACAACCGCCTGGACCTGCTGCTCAGTTATACCGCCAACAACCCCAAAGCAACGCATAAATTCACGCTGGACATCCAGAACCTGCTCCAGCGGAGCAACGTCCTGGAGTACTACTTCGACCCGGCGGAGAACCGGGTGATGACGGCTTATCAGGTGAAGTTCCTGTTTGACCTGCGGTACCGCCTGGTATTCTAGCCGAAAAGTTGCAACACAACGATTTTTGCTTTAGAGAGGTTATTTAATATGGACGAAAACGGCCCAAAAAGAAAACCGAGGCAGTTTATTTGTGGCGTCCTTTTCTTACTTTTAGCAGAAAATCAAACTGGCGTGGCATACAAAAAACATATCAGGTTTGACTGGGCGATTAAACGCCTGCTTCGGCAAAAAGTCAATTTTGGAATCCTGGAGGGCTTCCTGAGCGAACTTATTGGCCAGGACATTACAATAGTTGAAATCCTCGAAAGCGAAAGCAACAAGGAAACCGAAGAAGATAAATACAACCGGGTGGACGTTTTGGTCAAAGACAGCAAAGGAGACTTGATCATCATCGAAGTGCAGAACTCTTACGCCCTTGATTATTTCCTTCGCATCCTGTACGGCATTTCCAAAGCAATCACCGAACATCTCCAGGAAGGGGATGCCTACTCCAAAGTGAAAAAAGTCATTTCGGTAAACATTGTCTATTTCGACTTAGGCCATGGCGACGACTATATTTACAAAGGAACAACTAAATTCTACGGCATCCACAATAAGGAACTGTTAGAGTTGTCGGCCAGTCAGAAAAAATTCTTCGAAAAGGAAAAAGTCGCTCATGTGTTCCCGGAGATTTACCTCATCAAGGTCAACAAATTTGACGACGTTGCGAACGACACCTTGGATGAATGGATTTACTTCCTTAAGAACAGCGAGATCAAAAAAGAATTTACCGCTAAAGGATTGAAAGAGGCAGACGAGAAATTCAAAATCGCAAATATGGATGCTTCCGACCGAAGGGATTATGAAAGGTTCCTGGATGTGCTTCATGACAGGGCAAGCATTGCAGAAACAATTGAATTCGAATCAGAGTTGTTGGCGCAAAAGAAAGCTAAAAAGATAGTGGCAAAAGCCGTTGAAAAAGCCGTTGAAAAAGCCGTTGAAAAAGCCGTTGGAGATACTGTAAAATCAGCTATCATAAAGATGTTGCAAAACACAAGATTGACGGCCGAAGAAATAGCCGAAATCCAGGGAGTTCCGGTGGAAGTGGTGAAACAAATCAAAAAAGGAATTAAATAAAAGGCCTGTGCCTTTTGCGGCCCCACCGACAAAAACCCGAAGCATACTTTGTACTTTCCCCCTTCTTCAAAAAGCTTCCTATATTTGGGATTCACGAAATTAACGGCTTCATGAACACCCAAAGATTACTGTCTCTTCTTTTTTCCCTGGCCAGCCTTTCCCTTTTTGCCCAGGAATCCCTCAACATAGAACTCTTCGCCCAGTACAACCGGGGCGACGGCCGCGCCTCCGGCTCCTGGTCTTACGCGGCGCCCGACGGTTCGGAGTATGCCGTGTTGGGTGCCCAGACGGGTACCGCCATCGTCAAAATTGACGATCCGGAAAATATCCGGGAAGTCGGCTTCGTGCCGGGCTACAGCTCCAACTGGCGGGAGGTGACGGTCGTGGGCGGCCACGCTTATGTCGTCACCGAAGGCTCGGGCTTCCCGCACTACGGCATGCAGGTCATCAACCTCACCCAGCTGCCGGATACGGCTTTCCTGGTGGCGGAGTTCTCCGAAACCTTCGGGCGGGGGCATATCATCCAGAAAGACATCTTCAGCGAAGCGCCCTACGTCTACGTCTGCGGCACCCAAACCACCCAGGGCGTACACATCATCGACGTTTCCGACCCCGCCCAGCCCGAAGAGGCAGGCGTTTACCAGCCCGGCTATTACATCCACGATTGCCACGTGCGGGACACCCTGCTCTTCGCCGCCGCCTTTTACGAGGGCGTCATCGACATCGTCAGCATCGCCGATAAGGCCAATCCCCGGCTCATCGCTTCCATCGAAGACCCCGGCGGCAATACCCACAGCTTTTCCACTACGGAAGAGGTAGACTACCTCTTCGTCGCCGACGAGCAGGACGGCCTGCCCGGCCGCATCTTCAATATTGAAGACCTGGACAATCCCCGGGAGGTGGCCACCTGGACCGCCAATTCTGCCAGCCTGGTGCACAACCCGTATATCCGGGGCGACTTCGCCTTCATCTCCCACAATACCGAGGGCCTGCGCGTGCTGGATATCGCCGACCCGGCAGTGCCGGTGGAGACAGGGTTCTACGACACCTACAGCGGCCCCAGCGGCGGCTTCCAGGGCTTGTGGTCCGCCTGCCCCTACCTGCCCTCCGGCAAGATCATCGGCGGCAACCGCGCCGACGGCCTCTACGTCTGGACGTTCAACAACACCCGCGCCGGGCGGTTCTACGGGCAGGTGGTGGACTCGCTCAGCCGGGCGCCCATTTTCAACGCCGTCATAGAGGTAGAAGAAGCACAGGACCTGTTCACGTCGGATACAGAGGGGGAATTCAAGCGCGGTTACCTGCCGGGAACCTACACCCTGCGCGTCATTGCTTCCGGCTACCCATCCAAAACGGTTACCGTTGCCCTGGCGGAAGGCAGCCGGGAACAGGTGCTGGTTGAGCTGGCCCCGGAGGTGAACAGCTCTGGCGGCCCGGGCCGGGAAGAGGCCCGCATTGAAGTGTCGCCCAACCCGGTTGGGGAGCAGGCAGCGGTGCGGCTGGTGAATATGCCCGATGCCCGGCTGGCAATACTCCTGAACTCGAAAGGGCAGGAAGTGGAGCGTTTCAATGTCCATGGGATGCCCAACTTCACCGTTGAACGGCAAGGGAAAACTGCAGGAGCATACTGGTTGGTGGTGTACGGAAAAGGAGGGATGATTATTGGGACTGAGAGGATCGTGATAGGGCGGTAATTTTGCCAAAAGCAACGCGCCAGATAAATCCGGCGTGTCCGGAGCTTTTGACAATAAAGAAAATATAAGCTAAATTGGATCAAAAATTTCAGCAATGGGTACCCCCATGCGCAACCGGAACATAGAAGTGGAGGACCTTCCCCGATACACCGTTTCCGACTGGGAGCAATGGGAAGGCAAACGGGAGCTGATCGATGGCATCCCGTTTGCTTTATCTCCCAATAACCAATAACCCTTAGAATCCGATCGGCACCCTTACCACCGTATTCTCCCATCCCATTACCATGTGCGCGCCATCTTCGGCCTTTTCGAAAGTTATGGAGAACGCCTCGATGGCTTTTTCAGCTGTTTCAGCCGGCACGGTTATGCTGGCCACGTTCTTTTCCGCATTGTAGGCGTAGGCACCCCAGGTGTCGACGTCGGTGTTGAAGGATACTTCCCATTCCTTTTCGCCGGGCGTGGCATAAACGGTATAGCGGCCGGCGGCCACTTCCGTCCCGTTGATGGTTACATCCTCAAAGAAGTGGATTTCGGTGGATTCGTTGGCCCCCAGTCGCCAGACCTTGTCGTAGGCTACCAGGTTGCCGAACACTTCGCGGCCGTTCATCTGGGGGCGGGAGTACAGTACCCGCATTACCGGCGCGCTGCCGCGCGATGCCCGGTAGTAGGCTACGTCCAGCGGGCTCTTGTCCAGTCCGGAGAAATTCTGGGCGCCCGCCTGAGGAGAAAAGGCCATGGCGGCAGCCAGCAGCAGGGCGATGGTCAATAACTTGTTCATCGGTGATCTGTTTTTAGTTTAGGTTTATCAATTATAGGATGGAACAAGTTCGGGGACGGAGTGTTGCACCGGGACGGGGGTATTCGGCTGGCGAACGTCTTTTGGAGGACAAAGGGAGGTGGGGGGAGCAGGAGATAAGGAGATGGGGAAGATTGTTTAATTTGCAGCAAAAATCCAAGTTTGGGGATCATGAAAAAGAAATACGCATTTCACGGTATTGCGCTGTCCTTGTCTTTAGCATTCGTTGCCTGCCAGGGAAATAAGCCGGCAGGGACGGATGCCGGCACGCAGCAACAGGATAATGCGGAGGCCGCGCCCGGCGGCCAGCAGTTGATCGCCGACCCCGGCCTGTTGCCGGGCATTATTAATTACGAAGGGGAGTTCCGGCAGGCTGCCCGGTGGCCGGGGGAAGGGACCACTTTTTATGCGGTTGTTTCCAAATACGAGCAAGGGGAATTTTTCACGCCCACCTGGGTTTCCCGCCTGAACATCTACCTGTTCGAGCTGGCCGGGCAGCAGCTCGTCAGCCGCCGGGCGTTCCGGGCGGAGGCGCCCAATATCTATTCGAAAGCCAGCCTGAAGGCAGAAAAGAGCAAAGTCGTCGGCCTGCCATCCACCGGGCCGGCTTTTTCCATCGTTTATGCCATTTGCCCGGACGGCGAGGACCCCTGCAGCATTTATTCCAACGTGATCGGCGCCGGCGGCAAATACGACTTTCAGGTGATGGAGAATGTCGAAAAGGCGGTTTACCTGGAAGCCCGGGGCGCTATGATGGCCGGCATTCCGGAGGACGTGCAGCAGCATATGATAGAGCAGCTGTTTGAGTAGCAGGCGAGCTTTTTTATTCTACAGACAACACGCTCCGCTCCCGCCACAACATGGCCAGCCCGAAGGCCGAGATCAGGTGCCAGACGCCCCACCAGGCGGCGATCATGGCCATGCCGCCCAGCCCGTTGAAAAAGTTAAAGATGAGGATGAGGCCCAGGCCGGAATTCTGAATGCCCGTTTCGATGGATATGGCCCGGGCGTCCTGCCGGCCCAGCCCGTAGCTTTTGGCCCACCAGTAGCCGGCGAACAGGGCAGAGGTATTGTGTACCAGGACGATGAGGAATACCACATGCAGGTAGTTGACGATGTTGTCGAAATTGCCATATACCGCCACTACGACGAAACTGAGGAAAATAGCCATAGAAAGCAGGCGCACCGGCTTTTTCAGGCGGGCCGTTACTACGGGGTAGCGGTAGTTCAGGAACATGCCGATGAACAGCGGAATAAGGATGAGCTGTACAATAGTATTGACCATATCCAGGGGGTCGACGCGGACCTGTTGCCGCAGGTTTTCCGCACCCGGCACAAAAGGTGCCAGATAGGTAAAGTAGAGGGGCGTCACGACAATAGCTGCCAGCGTTGAAATGGAGGTCATCAGCACCGACAGGGCGGCGTTGGCGTTGGCCAGGTGGACGGCGAAGTTGGAGACGTTGCCTCCCGGGCAGGCGGCCACCAGCACCATGCCCAGCGCAATGCTGGGCGCCGGGCGGAAGAAGTAGATCAGGGCCAGGGTCAGGGCGGGGAGCAGGATCAGTTGGGAGCTCAGGCCCACCAGCGGCGCCCGGGGGGAGCGGGCCAGGGCCCGGAAGTTGTCGAAACGCAGGTCCAGCGCTACCCCGAACATGAGGAAGGCCAGGCAGATATTGAGGATGAATAGCTGCCCGGGGTTGAAGTTGATCTGTACGCTGTCTATTGCCTGCATGGCGTCGCCGGTGGATTATGAGCGGGCTGGAGCGATGGCGGTTATTGGTTATACCGGCAATGCCCCGATCAGCCCTTAACGCCGGCAAAGATAACCTTTTTGGAGGCACGACGGTTGATGAAGTTGACCAGGCCGCCAAAATCGACAATATGCCGAACTTTGTTACCTTCCTGTTGCTGCTGCTCCCTGCCGCGCCGCTCCCCCCCTCCCCTACCCGGGTTCTCTTCCTGGGCAACAGCTACACTTACTCCAATGACATGCCGGCTATCCTCCAGGCTCTGGCCGCCGCCGCCGGCGACAGCCTTGATTATGAGATGGAAACGCCGGATGGCGCCAGCCTGGAAGAGCACTACCGGCGCGGCTCGGTAGCCATAGCCACCAGGGAAGGCACCTGGGATTTCGTCGTCCTCCAGGAGCAGAGCCTTCGGCCCGCCATGCCCATCCGGCAGGTGGAAAAGGAGTTTTTCCGGTATGGCGAATTGCTCGGCCGCCAGATAAAGGATTTACACCCCGGAGCGAAAACCATCCTGTACGTCACCTGGGGGCGCTGGCACCATACCGGCGCCCTGTGCGAGATCGTGCCGGAAGCCTGCACCTACTGGGGAGCGGACAGCCTGATCACCCTTCGCTACCGCATGCTCGCCGGGCGGATGGGCGCGAAGCTGGCCCAGACCGGGCCCGCCTGGCGGTATGTGCAGCAACACCATCCGGAGATCGAGCTGTTCAACCCGGACGCCATCCACCCCAGCCTGGAGGGATCCTACCTCGCCGCCTGTTGCCTGTATGCAGCTATCTTCGACAAAGACCCGGAAAGGTTGGCTTATGATTACGTGCTGGCCCCGAAAGTCGCGGCTTTATTGCGAAAAGCGGCGTCGGTGGTAGCGCGGGAAAAGTAAGGCACGCTGGGATATAATCGTTACGTTTATAATCGTTATAAATATAATCATTGAAAAAATGATGATTATAAAAGTAACCGTTATAAAAATAATGATCATTTTTGTAATGATTTTCCACTCAACCAAACCCACGCTCATGGATTCCTCACAGCACCTTTTCCACCTTGTCACCCAGGTACACCGCGCCCGCAAAGCGGCAATTTCCCGGCAGGCCGAACTGCTGAAAAAGTATGAACTCACTCCGCTGGACTGGGCCATCCTGCTCAGCATACACCAAAACCCCGGGCGCTCGCAGGCTTCCGTTGCCCGATCGATCGGCCGGGCGCCGTCCAACGTGCGCAACCCGATAGAAATACTCGAAGAAAGGGACCTGATCCAGCGGGGCCCCGACGAGGTCGACCGCCGGGCAAACACCACTATCCTCAGCCTGAACGGAAGCCGCCTGGTGGAGAAACTCCTGCCCGCCTTCGAGGCCGTCGACCAGGCGCTGCTGGAAGGGCTTTCAGCAAACGACCGGCAGGAACTGGAGCGGTTGCTGCGGGCCATCCTGGAGAACGGGCAGAAGTAACCATACCGCCGGAACGAAGTCGCGGGCGGTTGCTGGTCCCGGCAGGAAAAATCATTCCTTCTATTATGCCAACTGCAACAGAAACGAACAGCGGCACAGCAGCCGTTGGGCAAAAGATTAAAAAATAATTTTTATTTTGTCTCCTGATTTTTATTGCAAACCCGGTTTCGGTTTCAGAACCGGCGCGAAAACTGTTGTTTAACGCTAAAGACTCTGATATGAAAAAATCCTGCATCCTCGCTGCTGCCCTGTGGGTGGCTTGCCCCTTCCTGCTTTTCGGACAGAACACTTTTACCAAAAACTACGGCCTGCCGCCCACCTACGAAGGCCTGGAAGACATCGTTGAGGCCAACGGCAGGTATTACGGCCTGGGCGCCAAATACGCCGGCGGAGCTGAAAACCTGGATTTGTACCTGGCGGTGCTCGGCCCCGAAGGCGAACTGCTTCAGGAGTTCACCTACGGCACCGGCGACAACCGGGCGGAAGAAGGCCGCCGGATCATCCCCCTGCCCGACGGGCTGCTCCTGCTGGGCCAGGTGAGGGATTATCATACATTTCAGGGCGACCTGCTCGCCCTTAAGGTCGGCTTCGACGGGCAACTGGAATGGACGAAGTTTTTCGGCAGCCCCAGCTTTATTGAATCCTTCGGCGATGCCGCCCAAAATGAGGCCGGCGACATTTTGCTGTTCGGGGCAAGAGCAACCCTTCCCAGCAACCCCTACTTTCTCAAGATCAACGCCGAAGGAGACGTACTCCTTGAAATCGCTGGCCCTTCGCCCCTTACCGGGGATAACCTTGTCGCCATCCCCAACAGCAACGGCGGCTGGTATGTGGCATTTGCCGAGGCCGGCAACCAACAAATCCTTAAACTGGACGACAACCTGCAGGAAGAATGGAGGGCTACTTCTGCCGACCTGCCGCTTTCCGTCCTGTCCGGTATTTTTTATGCTCTTATAGAACTCGGCAACGGCGACCTGCTCTCTGTTTCCAGATTTCCCGGAGGCATCCTGGTTGTCCGGCAAGCCGCAGACGGCAGCTTCCTGCAGGAAAGCGTCATTGAAGACGATGCCCTGGGCGGCTTCGGCCTCTTCCCTTCCCACGCCGGCCTCCTCGCAAACGGCAACGTCCTTATCGGCTTCCGGCATACACAAGACTACGCCTCCGGCAGCCTGCTGCTGGAGATCAACACCGATGGCGAAGAACAGCGGCGGCTGCCTCTGGAGGAAAACCTCGGCCAGTTGAACCGGATCCTGCCCCTGGGCTCGGGCGCGTTGCTCGCCGGCGCTACGCTGGAAGTACAGGGCGGGGTCGACGCCCAGGCCGCCGCCCTGTCGGGCGCGCTCGAATTCCAATGGGTAACCACTGCCGGACAGGCCGGCCGCTACGGGGAGGAAGCCGGATACGGCGTCATCGAAGGCGAGGACGGCTCTTTTTACATCCTGGGGGTGGAAACGCTCTGGCCCGGCAGGACCGATATCACCCTCACTCAGGTTAATGCTAACGGAAATGTCCTTTGGCAATCTTATTTCGGGACGGAAGGCCGCGACATTGCCTACAGCCTGGCGCGGACGGCCGACGGCAACATCGCCATTTTTGGCTACCGGACTTCCGGGGACAACACTGCCGGGATTGTTATTTATAAAGTCAGTACGGACGGAAACCTTATCTGGGAAACAAGCTTTGATCCCCAGGCGCCGATCCAGGTTTTTAAAGGCGGCATCGTGGGCCTGCCGGATGGAAGCGTCGTCGCAGGTTGCCATACCTTTGCCAACGAAGCCCTGCTCATCCGGCTGTCCGGAGATGGCGCCATCGAGTGGGTACACCAGGAAGTGCCGCAGATTCCCTTGCTGGAAGACCAGGTGGTGTCTTTCCGTTGTTTCGAAATAACTCTGAGTAACGACGGAGACATCCTGCTCGCGGGCGGAGCCTTCCTGTCGCAGGCAAGGTACGGTGCGCTCACCCAAAAGCACAGCGCTTCAGACGGCAGCCCGATCTGGGCGAGCTTCCTGGCCAGAGAGAACCTCGTCCGGCCCTATTCCCTGACCACTCTCGACGACGGGTCGGCCTATGGCCTGGGGTGGGAAATTATAAACCAGGAATTCTCCCGCATACTCTACAAACTGGACAGCGATGGGGATAGTATATGGTTCCGGTCCGAGCCGGTAGACATGATCGACTATCCCGCCAATTATTCCCTCTCCCCGGCGCCCGGGCAGCAGTTGCTGGCCGTCGGCGCCGTAGCAACCACCCAGGCGGAAAATTTCATCGAAGGCCAGCAAATAAAAGGGTTGGCCAGCCTGCTGGACGATGACGGGCAGGAAATCTGGCGCCGGGAATTCTCTCCGGTCTATTACACCTTGCTTTACGACGGCATTGCTACGTCGGACGGCGGCTTTGCCCTGGTAGGCCTCATCAATAACGCCCAGCCGGGAGATATCTATTTTGTGAAAATGGCGGGCGACGGCGCGGTCTCTGCCGAAGCGCCGGTGCGCCCCGAGCTGAAGCTCCGCCTCTTCCCCAACCCGGCCGACGAAGTGCTGCAGGCCGAACTCCGCGGCATTCCGCAGGGCAAAGTACAGGCAATGCTTTACAACGCCAGAGGGCAACTCCTCCGGTCCTGGAATTATGAAAAGGCATCCGAAACGATGCTGGAAAATATTGACGTCAGCCAGCTGCCCGCCGGCTCTTACTTTCTGAGCATCGCGGTGGATGGCGTACGGTATGGGCGGCAGTGGGTGAAGCGGTGAGTTTTTTGGATATGCAGGGTATTTGCCCTTGCCAATGCACCAATGCACAAAAATTGACATACGGCAAACTTCCAAATCAACGACTATGAGCCGGAAAACCCTGTTGTTCATCGCCGCCTGGCTATGCTTTGCCCACTCGGTTCCCTCCCAGGCCACCTTCAAAAAAACCTACGGCCAGCCCGCCGCCTACGACGAGGGCAACTCCATCGCCCGGGCAGCCAACGGGCGCCTCTATACCCTGGGCACACGCCTCAACCACGACAACAACTCCCTCGACTTCCTGCTCAGCGCCCTGGACGAGCAGGGCAACGAGCTGTGGTCCCAAACCTACGGCGGAGAGGAAAACGAGGAGGGCCGGAAACTGCTCGTGCTGGAGGACGGCCTGCTGCTCTTCGGTTATACCCAAAGCTTCGGCAACGGCGGCCGCGACTGGTGGGTGGTAAAAACGGACTTCGGGGGGGCCGCCCTCTGGTCGCAGGCATACGGCGGGCCGGACCGGGATGAGGGCATTGACGCTGCCCCGGGCCCCGGCGGCGACATCCTGCTCGGCGGCTTCCGGGAAACAGGCCCGGCTACTGGCGCCGATGCCTGGCTCGCCCGAATCGACAGGCAGGGCAACCTGATGGACAGCGCCTACCTGTCTTCCGAAGAAGAGGATGCCTTGTTCAACGTGGCGGCCACTGCCGATGGCGGCTGGCTGGCCGGCTGGAGGTCGGGCCCGGCAGCCAGGCTGACCAAGTTGTCTTCCAGCCTGGAATCCACTTTTTGGGAACTGGAGGACATTGACTTCAACAATTTTTTTTCCAACACATCCGGCATCCGCCAATTGGACAACGGCGACATCCTGGTGGCCGGCAACGGGTTTGGCCCCTGGTACGCCCTGGTTTCCAACGACGGTTATATCCTTGGAGAAAACACTTTGCCGGGTTTCAGGAGCTATAACCTGGTGGGTGGCGCAGGCCAGGCCGACAGCCTGTTCTACTTCCTGGCGCGCCCTGCCGCCCTTTCCGGCCCGGGCGTAGTGCTGGCCACCCATGCCGATAGCGGGAGAATAGAGGAAGTCTTTTATTTTGACAACCAACTGCCCAAGCCGAACGACCTGCTCGTACCGGCCGGCATCCTGGCCGGCGCCTTCTATATAACCGGAATGGCAGCCACTGCCGGCGGCGGCCAGGATGCCTTCGTATTAAAAGGGCTGACCGACGGCGTCATGGAATGGAGGACAACCTACGGCCAACAGGGAGCGGTGGGGGACGAATTCGGCTTCCGGGTGCTGGAAGCCGACGACGGCAGTTTCTACCTGGGCACCGCCTTCCGGGGCCTCGATTTCAACCATTACAAAGCTTCCTTTTCCAAAGCCAGCGCCGCCGGCAACCTGATTTGGGCGCTGGACTACGGCACGGAAGGTTTCGAAAACCAACTCATCGACATGGCCCTGCTCTCCAACGGCAATATTGCCGCCCTGGGCTACAACCGGGCGGCCGTGGCGCCCAATGCTCCGCCCCATAGCCTGTTCATCCTGCGAATTAGCCCGGAAGGGCAACTGCTTGATGAAAAAATCCTTCCGGTAGCCACCGGCGCCTTCCAGGGAGGGGTGGAGGCTATGCCCGACGGGGGATTTATCACTGCCGCTTTCATCAGCCCCGGGGCAGGCATCCCTTCCGGCATGCACATGGCCCGGTGGAGCGCCGCCGGCAATCTGGTTTGGGAGCGTCTCTATAATACTTACAACGACGACTTCATCCGGCCCTTTAACACCGCCTACTCTCCTTATGACCAGTCCATCGCCTGCGCCGCCTATTTTGCAGTCAACAACCAGAATACCCAATACGGAGTAGTCAAGATCGACGCGCAGGACGGGACGATCCTCTGGACGGCCGACAAGGCGTTCGGCAGCGGCAATTTCTCCGTCGTCAGTACCGGGCCGGACGGGGCCATCGCTGCCTCCGGCCTGGTGCTCGACGCGGAAAACCAAACCTATCACAGCCATACCCTCTGGCTCGACGCCGAAGGCAACGAACTGGCCTATTGGGCCTATCCGGTGGAAGGGTACAATTCGCTCAGTACGCTGGCCGGCATCCACTTTTTGCCCGGCAACCGCTACTGGTCGGCAGGTTACCGCTACCCTGGCCGGCCCTACCCCAACTACACGGCCCCGCCGGCTGCCGAAACGGTGCAGGGGGTTATGGTTTTTTACGACGGCTTTGGGGACATCGCCGCTGAGCATATTTTCGGAGATGCGGAGAAGCCTCTCATTTTCCGGCACGCAAGCCCGACTTCCGACGGCGGCTTCATCCTTATTGGAAGCGCCTACCGGGCAGGCAGTTTTCCCGACGTCTACCTGCTGAAAACCGACGCTGAAGGCGTGGTGTCTGCCAAATTTGCTTTCCGGCCGGAAGGCCGCCTTACGCTCTCCCCCAATCCGG
>JAGFJD010000172.1 GCA_024102975.1 Phaeodactylibacter sp.
GGACTGAAAAATGATTTTTTAATTCTTCTTTGTATTTATCCAATGTCTCTAATACCATTTCAATTTTCTTCTCAATTGTTAATCCACTCAATCTTATCAGCAAGATTCCTTTGTTTGGTTTCTTCAATCTATACGTTAATTCCCCAAAATCTTTAGAGCATGTTTGGAGGTGGTGCTTTTGAGGCGAAAATGTCAGATTTTGGGTTCTCACGAGGGCATTTTTCCGCCCCATAGCAGCGCTACGGGGCGGAAAAATGGCAAAGTGAGAGCCTGTCCCGCACCCGTAGGATCGGGATTCCAAAAGCTGGCATTTGCAGCCAAAATAGCCTGCCCCGTACACATAGTGTCGGGGACTACCTCCAAACATGCTCTAATACGCTGAAGAAAATTCAAATTCCTCTTGGCTTGCTCAATGTGGCTATCAAACTTTTCCAAGCTAAAATGTTCGTTTTATTCGAGTCTAAATGCTTACCCTTGCAGATACAGTTTATTCGATAAAAACTTTGTAATGGTTAGGGATACTTAAATCATCGCCTTTTTCAACAATTGTACTGCTCATGCAAAAGCCGCAATTTTGAAATTGTGCATTGATCTTAGCCTCTGCAACCAATAGCATGGTTTCCATCCCTTCATCATCGTCCTCGATTTCAGCCCATACCAGGACGGAAGCATCGTTGAAGTCAAAAGCCAGCTTGCTGGGTTTTTTTGATTCCTCTAGCAACTTCAGGTATTCAAAAATTATTGCGGTAACAAAGTCTCTTTGTATAAGTGACCTGGTGTTCCGGGCTATTTCCAACTTGTTGCCGGAAGCAAGTAGCTTATACACATTTTCCAGCTCCTTAAACGCTGTCTTGGTTTCGATCTGAAGTTGATGTATCTTTAATTGGTTGATCAACTCCTCAAAGGGTATCGGGCGTATTAAACTTAATCAATATGTAATTCCCACTTTACATATACTTCACAATTAATACGCAATTTGCAAGCATTAACCCGAGCGGGGTTAAGCCCTAACCAACAAACCTACACGATCAGCCTGCATGAAAAGGGAACTCGATATCGTCGTCCTGTCCGATACTCACCTGGGAACCTACGGTTGCCACGCCAAAGAGCTGCTCAATTACCTGAAGAGCATCAAACCCCGGATACTCATCCTGAACGGCGATTTTATCGACATGTGGCAGTTCCGCAAGCGGTATTTCCCCAGGGAGCATATCCAGGTGCTGCAGCGCGTACTGAAAATGGCCTCTTCCGGGACCAAGGTGTACTATATCACCGGCAACCACGACGACCTGCTGCGCCGCTACTCGGACTTCTCTTCCGGCAACATCCACCTGCGGGACAAGCTCATCCTGACGCTCAAAGGGCAGTCCTACTGGATATTTCACGGCGATATCTTTGACCTGTTCATCCGCTATTCCCCCTTCCTCTCCCGGCTGGGAGGCAAAGGGTACGACTGGCTTATCCGGCTCAACCGCTTTATCAACAAGCTGCGCCTGGCCATGAGGATGTCCCGCATGTCTTTCGCCAAAAAGGTAAAACACCGGGTCAAGGAAGCCGTGAAGTTCATCAGCGATTTTGAAAATACTGCCCTGCGGCTGGCCGCCGAAGAGGATTATGACTTTGTGATCTGCGGGCACATCCACCGCCCCCAGATGCGGGTGGAGGAAATCCAGGGCAAAAAAATAACCTACCTCAACTCCGGCGACTGGGTGGAAAACCTCACCGCCCTGGAATACAACTGGGGCCGCTGGTCCATCTACGAATACGACGAAGCAGATTACCAGTATGTCAACCCCAGGCTCGCCGTCAAAGATGCCCGGGAAGAGGATGACGACGGTGTCGTCGCCAGCCCCAGCATCGAAGAGGTGTACCTGGAGATCGTCCGGAAGCCGGCGGAACGGAAGCAACCGGCGAGGTGACGGGGTTCATGGGTACAGTGGTTCATGGGTACACTGGTCCAGTGTACCCATGAACCACTTTGCCTATCCTTACCTACCGCCTCGGCTTTTTCCCAATGGAGATCATATTGGCAAACAGGCGGAATGCCCCGGGCACCCCTGCCGGCAGCTCCCTGAACCAGCTGTAGCTGGTATAGATGTAATGCCCTTCGCCGTATTCTGCCACCAGCAGGCCGCCGTCGAGCGGTTCCTCGCCGGGGTCGTTGCTGGAGAGGATCGGCTCGTACTGTTCGGCCCATTCGTCGGGGAAATAAAGCCCCCGTTCCTGTATCCAGCCTTCGAAGTCTTCCTCCGTAATTTTATTGGGCCAGTTGAGGATGGGGTGTTCCGGTTTCAGGAACCGGACCGGAGCGTCCTCTACGGTCACCCGGCCCCGGGATATTTTCAGCGGATAAGGGGCGATCTCCTCCATGGGCACCGTCAGGCCGAAGTTCTTATTGTACTGGGCGATCAGCGTGCCGCCATTCTTCACATATTCGAAAAGCGCATTTTGATGAAAACGCATGCGCTCCAGGCCATTGTACGCCCGGACGCCCAGGATCACGGCGTCGTATTTCCGCAGGTTCTCCGGGCTGATATCCTCTTCTCCGAGCAGGGTAACGTCATAGCCGATCTGCCGCAGGCTGGCAGGGATTTCGTCGCCCAGGCCCATCAGGTATCCGATCTTGTCTCCGGCCTTTTCGATCTCTACCTTGACGGCCTTGGAGGAAGCGTCGAGCAGGACGGACTGGACGGGGATGTGGTTGTAATCGATCCGTACCAGTTCCTGGTTGTACGATTGCCCGTCCACTTTGGCCACCGGCGTAATAAGGGCTTCGCCCGGCTCCTTCGGCGGGAAGAGCTGGAACGCGAATACTTTTTCCTCCCCTTTGAATTCGAGGTCGAAACCGACGGACGCGGGTGCTGCTTTCCAGTTTTTACCGTGCCGGAGCTCAAGCGTGCCGGATACTTTTTCCCGCCCCGCCTTCAGGGTCACTTCTACGATTTGCGGCTGGCCGTTGCCGAAAACATAGGCTTTTTCGGCCACTTTCACATAAACCGGAGGCGCGACCTCAAAGGGCTGGTATACTTCGCCCTTGACCGGGTCTTCGTATTTGTAGACTACCTCCTTTTCCAGTTCCAGCGGCTGGCCGGCGACGGTGAAGGCGAACCGGACACGGAAGGCACGGGGCGCTTCCGGCAGGCCGCGCAGTTCCTGTTCTTCCACGGTATAGCGCCCTTCCTGCCATTTGTTCTTCAGCCAATAGGGGGTGGTGGTTTTTATATCTTCCGGAAGGGTAACCGTCTTGAAGATTTTGTGCCCTTCGTTGTACTCCAGCGGAAGGGCCAGGCTGGTGTCCTGCCCGGCCGGCAGGAAACTCAGGGATTCCAGCACCACCGGCACAGCAGAGCGGTTGATGGCCTCGATGGCCAGCTCGGCCGGGCTGCCGGGCGTGGCAGAAGGGGCGTCGGCGACAGCTTCGGCGTACAGGCCGAGGCAGGCCTGGATCAGCTCTTTGGCCTCTTTCTGTTTGACATTTTTCCAGAACCCGTCCGGCAAAGCCTCCATCAGGCGCAGGGCCTCCATCAGTTGGGGGACGCTGGCGGCGGGGTTGTCGAAGCGGAAGGATGCTTCGGTTTCGGAAATTATTTTGCCGATCGGCGCGCCGCCTTCCACGCGGCTCCAGGAGGTATTGATGCCGGCAAAGAGGTTCTCCTTTTCTTCCGGCATATCGCCTTTCAGCAGCTGAAGGTATTCCATTTCCGAGCCGCGGGTTCCCATGTCGCCGAAGCCCTGGGCTTTGTGCATGCTGCGTGCTGCGGCCGCTATTTCGGTATTGGACCTGCCGAGGGTGGGGTAATACACCCCCACGTCGATGCTGGTCATTTTGGATTTGTCGGCCTTCTCGAAATTCTCCCGGCTGCCGTAGAACCACCAGGACGTGTTGAAGAACAGCCGCCTGGGCTGCCAGGGCTCCACGTATTTCAACTGTTCCGGAAAGGCCTTTTCATCGGCAGCGATCTCGAACGCTTCGAAGGAAAGCATGGCAGAAGCCGTATGGTGGCCGTGCATGCGCCCCTGCCAGCGCGGGTCGACTTCGTGCTGGAAGCGGTTGATGATGACGTCGGGCCGCCATTTCCGGATGGCCCACACCACATCGGACAAGGCCTCCTGGTGCCCCCATTTTTCCAGGGTCTCCTCCGGGTTTTTGGAGAAGCCGAAATCATTGGAGCGGCTGAACATCTGGTTTCCGCCGTCAATCCGGCGGGCGGCGAGCAGCTCCTGGGTGCGGATCACGCCCAGCAGTTCCTCGATCTCCGGGCCGATCTCGTTCTGCCCGCCGTCTCCACGGGTCATCGCCAGATAGGTGGTGGTGGCGTTTACCTCGTTGGACAGGTAGGAGATCATCCTTTGGTTTTCGTCGTCAGGATGGGCGGCGACGTAGAGGGCCGAACCCAGGAAGTTGAGCTTCTGAATGGCCTTGTGAATATCAGCGGACGTCCACTTGCGGGGCGCCTGGGCCGGCAGCCCGAAGCTGGAAAAGGCTAAAATGCAGGATAGAAAGAGGTGTCTCCAGTTCATCATAAGCTTGGATTGATTTCTGGTAATAGAAGGCACAAATATAGAAAGGAATGAGCAGAAGAATGGTTGAACAGGAGGGGGGAGGAAAAACGGCAGCCATCCGGAATTTCCGGATGGCTGCCGGCGGGGGAAGGATGGGGTTCTGGCGGAATTCTCAGGGGGTATTGGGTATTAGTTAAACCGCCTTCGGCCCGGCCGGAAACAACCAATAACCCCTATAGCTCCCGCCCATACTGCTGGACATTTTTCTGGACACAGAGCACGCCGACCTGCCTGCCGCGAGGTGCGGCCTTGCAGGCAGGGAAGACACAGAGCCACACAGAGGCCTGATTGTCAATGGGAAAAACTCCGCGTACTCTGTGTTTGACTCAGTGCTCTCTGTGTCCAAAACCATTTTGTCCAGTGGTGTGGCTCCCGCCACTGCAGTAACGGCTCTCGTTCACCGGCCGTCCATAACCAATAACGGGCTTCAACTCCCGGGTACAATACCCCATAACGGCTCGGGAACCCCGTCCGGAAACCCTACTGCGCCGCTCCGCCGACCAGGGCGTTGTACGACTGGGTAGCGCTGGCGACAGTTGATTGAGCGGACTCCACCTTGCCGGCCCAGGTCGTTGCATTTTCCTTTGCCGTGTCGATGAGCCCATTCAGGCTGTCGATGGTGGCCTGCACGTCGCCGGGCAGTTTGCCGCTGGCCAGGCCGTCCTTAAGGGCCGTCAGCTTCCCGCCTTCTTCCTGCCACTTGCTGACAAATTCGAAGGCCTGCTGGGACAAGGCGCCCAGGTCGCTCATCTGGTCCTGCACGGCTTCTTTCAGGCTAGCCAGCTTGGTTTTTTGTTCATCGTTGAAGGCGGCAACCACCTCTTCCGAGGGATTCATGCCTTCCAGGGCCGATTTGGCCTGGGCCTGGGCCTGGTTGATCTGGTCGACGACCGCCGTAACCTGGCTGGTGGTGGATTCCCAGTCGGAAGAAAGGGACTCGATGGCATCTTTGTATTTGCCTACGTTGCTGCAGGAGGCAAGGGCTACTGCCAGAACAGATAAAAGGATCAGTTTGCGCATAGTAATGATTTTTAAGTTTAAAGTGAGTTTAATCGCATACCTTAAACGCACCCCAGCCTGGTTTTCTTATCCGCCTTCTTAAAGAAATGTTAAAACATTTTTTTTCCGGAGAAGTAGGAAAAGAAGCGGAAAAATCATGTGAGAAGCCAGAACAAGCCTCCGGAAATCCCGTTTCACTTGACCGCCTTATTGTAAGTATTACACTTATTCTTAAATTTAGCCGTTATTTAGAACATTCCCGACAAAACGAAGGAGTATGAATAAATCCAATAAATATGTCTGCATCCACGGCCATTTTTACCAGCCGCCGCGGGAGAACGCCTGGCTGGAATCCGTGGAGAAACAGGACACGGCCGCGCCTTTCCACGACTGGAACGAGCGCATCAACTTCGAGTGCTATGCGCCGAACACAGCGGCCAGGATTCTGGACAGGGACAACTATATCGTCGGAATTGTCAATAATTACGCCCGGATCAGTTTCAATTTCGGCCCCACGCTCTTGTCGTGGATGGAAAAGGCGGACCCGGAGACCTATCAGGGCATTCTCGCGGCCGACAAGCAAAGCCTGGAGCTCTTTGGAGGGCACGGCTCTGCGCTGGCGCAGGTACACAGCCATCTCATCCTGCCTTTGTGCAACCGCCGGGACAAGGAAACCCAGGTAAAATGGGGTATTGCCGATTTTGAGCACCGCTTTGGGCGCAAGCCGGAAGGCATGTGGCTGGCAGAGACGGCCGCCGACACGGAAACGCTGGAAGTGCTGGCTGAGAATGATATACAGTTTACGATCCTGGCGCCCCGGCAGGCCAAGGCCTTTAGGAAAGCCGGCGCGGAGGAATGGTCGCCGTTGGGAGGCGGAGGGATTGACACCCGGCGTCCCTACCGCTGCAATCTCCCGTCGGGCCGCAGTATCGTTTTATTTTTTTACCACGGCGGCATTGCGCAGGGGGTGGCCTTCGAGGGGCTGCTGAACAACGGCAGCTACTTTGCCGAGCGTTTCGCCGAGGCCTTTGATCCCAACGAAGCGCCCCAACTGGCCCATATTGCCACCGACGGCGAGAGCTACGGCCATCACCACCGCCATGGCGAGATGGCCCTGGCCTCCTGCCTGAAGAACATTGAAGATGCGGGGCTGGCTACCATCACCAACTACGGTCGGTACCTGGAGTTGTTCCCTCCGGAGTACGAGGCCCAAATCCACGAGAACAGCTCCTGGAGCTGCGTCCACGGAGTGGAGCGCTGGCGTTCCAACTGCGGCTGCAATTCCGGCGGCCGGCCCGGCTGGACCCAGGGGTGGCGCAAGCCGCTGCGCGAAGCCCTGGACTGGCTGCGGGACGAGCTCATCCCCATTTATGAAAAGCAAGGAACCAAACTCCTGAAGGACATCTGGGCCGCCCGCAACGACTACATCCAGGTCCTGCTGAACCGCTCCGAAAAAACGATCCAGGCTTTTCTGGAGCGCAACGCCAGGAAGCCCCTGAATGAAGAAGAGAAGACCCGCCTGCTCCGCATCATGGAAATGCAGCGGCACGCTATGCTGATGTATACCAGCTGCGGCTGGTTCTTCGACGAAATCTCCGGCATTGAGACCAACCAGATCCTCCAGTACGCCAACCGGGCCATCAACTACGCTTTGAATGTAGCTGCCGTCGACCTTCATGACGACTTTGTCCGGCACCTGGAAAAGGCACCCAGTAATGTCTACGAGAATGGCGCCACCAGCTACAAAAAAAACGTGATACCGGCACAGGTCGACCTGGTGCGGGTGGGCATGCACTATGCCGTTTCTTCTATTTTCGAAGAGTACCCGGAGCATCTTGAATTCTTCAATTACATTGCGGAAAGCGAGGTGTTCTACCGCCAGTCGGCGGGCATCCACAGCCTGGCGTTGGGCCGGGCCACGGTCAAGTCCAAAACGACCCTTTCCGAGCGGCAGTTCAGCTTCGCAGTCCTGTACCTCGGCCAGCATCATTTCATCGGGAATATACAGCTGGATATGGCCCGGGAAGTTTTTGACGAGATGGCCGACAAGGCCCGCGAAGCCTTCAAGAATACCAACCTGGGAGACGTCATCGGCATCATGCAGAAGTATTTCGGAGAAGACAAGTACACCATCCAGCAGTTGTTCCGGGACGAAAAGCGGAAGATCCTCGACCAGATCACCAAAAAAAGCCTGGATCAGGTGGAGAACGAAATGCGCTCCATCTACAACGACCACTATCAACTGATGCGCGGTATCGCCATGGACGATATTCCCGTGCCTGACTTTTACCGGAGCGCCGTGGAGTTTGTCGTCAACCGGGACGTGCTGCGCCAGTTCGGGAATGGCAACCTCAACATCCGGGAGCTTCGCCGCCTGTTTGCCGAATTCCGCCGCTGGGCCGTGAAACTGATCGACGAGCAGGCTTTCAAGCTGGTGGCCAGCGAGCGCCTCTTCAATGAAATCCAGCAGCTGAATACCGAGGATGCCGACCTGGAACGGCTTCAAACGCTGATCACCATCCTGGAAACGCTGGAAACCCTTAACTTTAACCTCGACTTCTGGCGCAGCCAGAATGCCTACTATTTTATGCTGCAAGGCTACAAGGACGGGGAGTGGGTCTTTGCCAGCAAAGAGTGGGAAGAGGCCTTCATGCGATTGGGGCAGTTGCTGGAGGTAAGGGTGTAAAGGAGGGGTGTTGTTGCCAGAGCCTGCACCGAAATACCCTTATATGCCTGGAAATGAGGAAATATCCCGCAACCCCGGCCGGCCGTGCTTCCGGGCATTTCAATGTATTTCTGTATATTTCAACATATTTCTACGCATTTCGGGGTATCTCATTACTTCCGGCCGAACACCCACTGACATCTTGCAATATGACAGTATAACAACAGAACCATCCAATTATCCTCAGCCATGTCAAAAGACATCAAAAAGATAGAACTCCGAAACCTCCGGCTTAGCGACTACCGCGAGATCAAAGCCTCCATGATCGAAGCCTACAGCGACATAGAGGAGCCGCAGTGGAAAGAGGAGGAGATACGCATTCTGGTTGAAAAGTTTCCGGAAGGGCAGTTCGTCATTCTTGCCGACGGCAAGGTAGTGGGCAGCGCCCTGGCCATTATCGTCGATTATGCGGCCCTGGATGAAAATCATTCCTATGATGAGATCACCGGCCATTATTCCTTCAATACCCACAACCCGGACGGGGACGTGCTGTACGGCATCGACGTCTTCATCCACCCGGCATACCGGGGGCTGCGCCTGGGGCGCCGCCTGTACGACGCCCGCAAGGAGCTTTGCGAGCGGCTCAACCTCAAAGGCATCCTGTTTGGGGGGCGCATCCCCAACTACGGGAAGTATGCCGATCAGCTCACGCCCCGGGAGTACATCCGCAAGGTACGCCACAAAGAAATCTACGACCCGGTTCTTTCCTTCCAGCTGAGCAACGACTTTCACGCTAAGAAGATACTTAAGGGTTACCTGCCGGAGGACGAAAGCTCCCTGGAATATGCTGTGCTGCTGGAGTGGGACAACATCTACTACCAGAAGCCCCAGCAACTGGCCCAGGTGACCAAGCAGGTGGTCCGCGTCGGGCTGGTCCAGTGGCAAATGCGGCCCTTTAACGGCCTGGATGCCCTCTTCGGGCAGGTAGAGTTCTTCGTGGACGCCGTTTCTGCTTACCAGACGGACTTCGTGCTTTTCCCCGAGCTGTTCAATGCCCCCCTGCTTGCGGGCTTCGAAGACCTGCCCGAGGCAAAGGCCATCCGCGGCCTGGCCGAGTTCACCGAACCGGTCCGCGACAAGCTCCGCGAGTTCGCTATCGCCTATAATGTCAACATCATCGGCGGCAGCATGCCCTTTATCCGCGACGGGAAACTGGTCAATATCGGGTTCCTGTGCCGGCGGGACGGCACTACCGACTCCTACGAAAAACTGCACGTCACCCCCAACGAGGCCGGTTACTGGGGCATGGTGGGCGGCAACCGCCTCGCCGCCTTCGATACCGACTGCGGGAAAGTCGGCATACTGGTTGGCTTTGACATCGAATTTCCGGAACTCTCCCGCCTCCTGGCGGATGAAGAGGTGCAAATCCTGTTTGTGCCCTTCAATACCAACACCCAGAACGAATTCATCCGCGTTCAGCAGTGCGCCCGCGCCCGCGCTATCGAGAATGAATGTTATGTAGCCATCGCCGGCAGCGTAGGCAACCTGCCTAAAGTTAGCAATATGGACATTCAGATGGCGCAGTCGGCTGTCTTCACCCCTGCCGATTTCGCCTTTCCCGGCAACGGTGTCCTGGCTGAAGCCCCGCCTAACACGGAAACCACTCTGGTGGCCGAGCTCGACCTCGGCCTGCTCAAACACCTGCACACCTACGGCAGCTTCCGCAACCTGAAAGGCCGGCGGACGGACCTGTTTGAGTTGCGGAAGCGGTAGGGCAGGGGGATTTGCGATATTTAATGTGTGAAGTTCGTTCGACTCTACGAGCATCCGGCTGAACTTATGCCAGGGTCCGGGTAAAATTTTTGTTGTATCCCGGAAGGCTGCTGCCGCTGTACAGCCTGAGGGAGAAAAATCGCAGATCAAACTTCAAAAGTCAGCAATGCTTTAGCATGGCTTGGATTTCGGGCCTGCGTCGGGAGTTCATTTCCATCCATATCGGGCCGAGGCCGCGCCAATATCAAACCCCGGCGCCCCGTCATCCCTGGCCTGTTCGTTTTCGGACACTTCTTGTTCGCCAGCGGACGAAGTTTGCCTGATTCAGTGTTCAAATATTTTGTTTATCAGTGTTTTATGGCTTGGCATAGAGGTTGTTCTGTGCCATTGTGCTGGATTCTTTGCCACTAATAACCAACCATTACCATCCATGTGGAAAAATTATCTCAAAACGGCGTTGCGCGACATCTCCCGCAACAAACTTTACTCCACTATCAACATCCTGGGCCTGGCGATCGGGCTGGCGGTGTGCTTTCTCATCTTCGTATGGGTGCGGGACGAGCTGCGCTATGACCGTTTCCACGCCAATGCAGATCGCATCTACCGGGTGTTGTGGGAGGCGCGGTACGGGGAGAATGAGTGGAAGATTCCGCTGGGCCCCGTGCCGGTTGCCGGGGCTTTGGAGCGGGAGTTTCCGGAGGTGGAGAAAACAGCGCAGTTGTACAAAGGAGGTTTCACGGTGAAGCAGGGAAGGGAGTTTGTGCGCGAGCCGAACGTCCTGTTTGTCGATAAAGGGTTCTTTGACGTTTTCAGCCTCGAATTCGTCGACGGAAGCCCGGAAGGGGCACTGGAGCAGCCCGATGCCATTTTGGTAACGGAAGAAGCGGCCGCCCGCTATTTTGGAGAACGGAGCCCGGTAGGGCACCACCTCGAAGGCAATGACGGGGCGCTTTATCAGGTCAGCGGCGTAGTGAAAGCCTTCCCCCGCCAATCTCATCTGCAGTTCGACTTTCTGGCGCCGCTGAAAAGCCTGCCGCACATCGAACAGCGGGCCGGGCAGTGGGGCTCGGCGGCGGTGTACAACTATTTCCTGCTGCGGCGGGATGCCAATCCGGAGGCAATTCAAAAAAAATGGCAGGCCTACATCGAGGAAAACGTGGCGGGCGAAACATTCCGGCAAGGCAACAACTTCACCCGCTTCCCTTTCCAGGCGCTGACGGACATTCACCTGCGCTCCCATCTCGAATATGAGCTTTCGCCGAACGGCAACATCAGTTACGTGTACATTTTTTCGGTTGTGGCGGTGTTCATCCTGCTGCTGGCCTGCATCAACTTCATCAACCTGGCTACAGCGCGCTCGCTGGAGCGGAGCCGGGAGGTGGGGGTGCGCAAGGTACTGGGATCCGGGCGAGGGCAATTGTTCTGGCAGTTCTTCGGCGAGGCTTTTTTGTATGTAGCGCTGGCCGTCGGGCTGAGTCTGGTGCTGGTGTGGGCGGCCTTGCCATGGTTTAACCAACTGACGGGCAAGGAATTGATGCTGAATTTTCTGCAATCGCCGTTTTTGTGGCTCCTGCTGGCCGGCCTGATGGTGCTGGCTGCTCTTCTGTCGGGCGCTCTGCCGGCCCTGTTGATGGCCTCCTTCCAGCCGGTGAAGGCACTAAAAGGGCAGTTGGTGGAATCCGTCGGGCGGGGCTGGCTGCGCAAAGGGCTGGTGGTGTCCCAGTTTTGCATTTCCACTGTGCTGATCGTCGGTGCGCTGGCGGTGAGCAACCAGCTGAGCTTTTTGCAAAGCCGCCGGCTGGGTTTCGACAAGGAGCAGGTGATCGTCCTGAACCGCGCCCAGGCGCTAGGCAAGCAGTACGGCGCCTTTTTCGGACAGCTTCAGGGCCTGCCGGGGGTTGAGTCGGCCAGCGCCGCTCAGTTCCTGCCGGGCAAGGAGTTCGACAGCACGGTCTTCGAGCCCGAGCAGCCGTCGAACTACAAGGAGACCTCCTTGTCTTATGCTTTTATTGACCCGCACTTTGTGGAAACCCTGCAACTGGAACTGGCCGCCGGCCGCAATTTTACTGCTGAAATGGCGACTGACAGCACGGCTGCCCTGATTAACGAAGCGGCGGCCCGGAAGCTGGGATGGGACGAGCCTTTGGGCAAGAAAATTTCCATGGGCAGGCAGCGTCCCTTTCAGGTGGTGGGGGTGGTCAAGGATTTTCACTTCCGCTCCCTGCACCACGAGATCGAACCCATCGTCCTGATGATGACGCCCTGGAACCTGCCCTATATCGCCGTGCGGCTGCAGCCCGGCGACGTGGAGGCGCACCTGCAGTCCATCCGGGCCGCCTGGCGGGAATTTGCGCCGGATACGCCCTTCGATTATTCCTTCCTCAGCGAGGACTATGCTCAGCTGTACGACAGCGAGCGCCGCATGGGGCAGGTCTTTGCCGTCTTCTCCGCATTGGCTGTTTTCATCGCCTGCCTGGGCCTGTTCGGCCTGGCCGCCTTCATGGCGGTGCGGCGCACCAGAGAGATCGGCATCCGCAAGGTGCTGGGCGCGTCGGTGTTGGGCATAGTGGGGCTGCTGTCCCGCGATTTCCTGCGGCTGGTCCTTGTGGCGTTGCTGGTCGCCGTGCCCATTGCCTGGTACGGCATGAATAAATGGCTGCAGGGCTTCGCCTACCGGGCGGAGCTGGAGTGGTGGGTGTTTGCCCTGGCGGGAGGGATTGCCGTCGCCATGGCTTTCCTGACAGTGGCGTATCAGAGTTTTAAGGCAGCAATGGGGAATCCGGTGGAGGCGCTGAAGGTAGAGTGAACTCGTGCCGCGATCATCCTGATCGCAGGGCCATACTTTCTACTTTCCTGATATGGCCAGGAACCCCTTTAGGGGATTAAGGGGCGGGGAGGGCAAATGCACAAAACCTATTGCCGTTAAGTATAATTGTCGGGCTTCCGGCGATTCCGGAAAGGCATTCGCCTCACGACCAACCCCTCCCTGACGAGCCTGGATGGTTTGGGCAATCTGGCTTCCGTCGGCGGTGGCCTGACGATCCTCTCCAATGACAACCTGGCGAGCCTGAGCGCCCTGGGCAATCTGTCCGCTATCGGCGGAAGCTTAACCTTATCCGGAGATATCCTGACGAGCCTTAGCGGCCTGGATAATATCGGCCCGGCTACGATCACCTGCATTTTTATGGAAAACTCTCCCAACCTTTCCATGTGCGATGTGTCGAGCATCTGCAATTACCTGTCCGTTCCCGGAAACCCTGCCGTCATCGGCAACAATGCGAGTGGTTGCAATACGCGGGACGAGATCCTGGAGGCCTGCCAGGCGTCGACCGGCACGGCTTCCCAAACCGCGATAGCCGTTCAGGTTTATCCCAACCCAACCAGGGGCAGGGTGGAGGCCGCCGGCCTGAAAGAAGGAAAGGCAGAAGTGTTGAACAACCTCGGGCAGAAAGTAATGGGAATGGCGCTTTCCGAAGCGGGCATTGACCTTTCGGAGCTGCCGGCGGGCATTTATTTCATAAAGATCCGTTCGGGCAATCGCTGGGGCACCGGGCGGGTCGTGAAGGAGTGAAGCCAGGGAGCGCCGAAGGGACGGGGCATTTATCAACGCCATCCTGGGAGCTTTTTTGGAGTTATGGTTTGTTGTGCGCCCGGAATTTCTTTTGGCGGACATGGTTGCCCGCCGGCTGCTGCTGTCGGCACTGCATAACGGGGCCGTTGTTTTCCCGCCGGGAACAAAATGATGCTGACGTTTAGCGTCAGCATTGGTTCCTCTCGACAAGCTCGGGGCCAGGTTCGCTGGCAATCAACGGCTTAGCGGCTGCGGATGGATAATAACCAATTTCCCCCCGGGCGAGTCGGCGGGAACTAACGACTGCCCCGGAACTTCGTTCCGGCTACGCTACGCATCCACCAGTTTCAGCCGCCAGGCCAACGCTACCGCCACCAGGCTCATGAAGATGGCGATGTAACCGACATAGGGGTAGTTGCCCAGCGACCCGTCTCCGTTTTCGGTGATGATCAGGCCGGCGAGGAAGGAAGACAGGGCCAGGGCCATTTCCTGTACTGAAGACCGTACGCTCATGAAGCTTCCCCGGCTTTCGGGCCGCACTACGGAGGTGACCATCGTCATGGCCGGCACGTTGCGGCCGCTGGCCACCACAAAGAAGCTGGAAGTAGCGCAAAGGGCCAGGGCCATGGGGACGGCAGGCAGGTTGGTGATGGCAAAGATCGAGGCCAGGGCGAACAGGCTGGAGATGGTAAACACTTTGGCATGCCCGTGCCGGTCGGCCAGCCGCCCGAAGAAGGGCAGCAGGAAAACGGTCAGCATGCCTCCGATGAAGTAAATATAGGTGACCTGATAATCGGAAAAGCCGATGTTCAGCTGCATATAAGGGGCGATGAAAGGGATGATGGTGAAGTGCCCGAGCATGAGTATGACCGTAAAGAAAAGGGCCCGCCGCTGGTTGGCGTCGCCGAAAATAGCGGCCATTACCCGGAAAGGATGGCGCTGTACCTGCCCGCTTTCGAGGTGCTTGCGCAGGGCCGGCATGAAAAAAAAGATGCAAAAGGTGAGCCCCGCCGCGATGGCCCCGACGGCCAGGAAGGGCGCCCGCCAGGAAAATTCCGCCGCCAGGAAAATGCCCGCCGGCACCCCAATGACCGAAGCCACCGAGAAAGCCGTCATGACCATGCCCATGGCGCTGGCCCGCCGCCTGAGCGGGACCGTGTCCCCGATGATCGACAGCACCAGCGCTCCCAGGATGCCCCCGAAGGCCCCGGTGATGCTCCGGGCCGCCAGAAATACCGGATAACTGGGGGCAATGGCGCAGGCCAGCGTACCGACAGTAAAGCCGATGTACGTATACAACAGGGCCTGCTTGCGGTCGAACCGGTCGATGAACATGGCGCTGAACAACCCCATCACAAAAGCGCTGCCGGCATAGGCCGAAACGATCAGGCTGAACTGCCGGGGGGAGATGTCAAATATCCGCATGAACTGCGAACCCAGCGGCATGATGATCATAAAGTCGAGGATATGGGTGAACTGCACGACCGCCAGGATAAACAGCAAGGCCTTCTCTTTGATTGCCGGCGGCTCCGGCGGAGTACTGGTTTTGACCATGGGGGCATCGTTTTGTTAAATGTTCCAGAGGTAAACCATAGTAATGCGTCTTGCCGGCTAATAGTTTCCCGGAAACTGCTTTTTATCCGATCTTCGGATAACAAAGGAAGTACTTGGTCACGGCGCGCGACTGCAGGTCGTAATCGGTGCTCTGTGACATGGGCAACACCTGGCCGTTCTTGTGCAGGATGCTGATCTCGTCCTTCGACTTGGTATAGGCGCTGTTGGATTCCTTACCCCGGATGACCAGGTAATCAAGGGCTTCGGCTTCCAGCCCGCTCCATGCCAGAATGTTGCGGCGTACGTCCTGCAGGTAGGCTTTGTCGAAAGGCTTGTTCCGGAACTCCAGGCGGAACAGGCGCCGGTTGATGATGCTGGAAGACAGGAAGGCCAGCAGTTTATCTTCCGCCACCATCCAGCTTTTTAGCCCGGACACGATGTCAAAGTCGTCCAGCTGCGCGAACTGGCCGAGCAGCTCGTCCCGGTTCCGGGTAAAATCCTCCCGGGTCGGTTCATGCTCCAGGAAGAAAGCCAGGGGCGGTGAGGCCGGCGGCCGGCGGCCCTGTTTGGCCAGGGCCCGGGCGCGCAGAAGGGCTGCGATGAGCATCTGTTCGGCGGAGAGCACCGTTTTGTGCAGGTACACCTGCCAGTACATCAGCCGGCGGGCGATGAGGAATTTTTCGATGGAATAAATGCCTTTCTCCTCGACGACCAGCTCTCCGTCGCGCACCGAAAGCATCTTGATGATCCGGTCATAACCGATGACGCCTTCGTGTACCCCGGTGAAAAAGCTGTCGCGGTTGAGGTAGTCCATGCGGTCCATGTCGAGCTGCCCGGAAATGAGCTGGTGCAGGAACTGCTTGGGGTATCGCCCCTGAAAGATGTCGATGGCCAGCGACAGCTGCCCGTCGAAGGCCTCGTTGAGGCGTTCCATGAACAACAGGGACAATTCTTCGTGGGTGACGCCTTTGAACAGCGCATGCTCCAGCGTGTGGGAAAAGGGGCCATGGCCAATGTCGTGGAGCAGGATGGCGATACAGGCACCTTCGGCCTCGGCCTCGCTGATCTCCACGCCTTTAGAACGCAGTACTTCGATGGACTCCTGCATCAGGTGCAGCGCGCCGATGGCATGGTGGAAGCGGGTGTGCAAAGCGCCCGGGTATACCAGGTGGGTCAGGCTGGTTTGCTTGATGCGCCGCAACCGCTGGAAGTACGGGTGCTCGATCAGCGCAAAGAGGATGCCGTCGGGCAGCCCGATAAACCCGTATACCGGGTCGTTGACTATTTTTTTGTTCTTCATGGCAAGTGGTTTCTTCCCCCAGGGAGAACTGACGGGAGGGCTTGTGGGTTTAATCTTATGGCCGTTATCCGGTTGGAATTTTTTTAATGCCCCTTAATTTCATATTTTACCCAATTGCGGCCACAAGGCAATAATTAGGCTGAAAAGTTGATTTAAGAATAATTACCACGGACAACAAAAAGACTTAATGGACAAAATTACAATTCTGTGGGCAGATGATGAGATCGACCTGCTCAAACCCCAGTTGATGTTTCTCGAAAAGAAAGGCTATGAGGTCATTACCGTTACCAATGGCCATGACGCGCTGGATGAATGCGAAACCAATGGAGACATCGACGTCGTGTTCCTGGATGAAAGCATGCCCGGCATCACCGGCCTGGAAACCCTTTCCCAAATCAAAAACCAGAAACCGCACCTCCCGGTGGTGATGATCACGAAGAACGAGGCGGAGAACGTCATGGAGGAAGCCCTGGGTTCCCAGATCACGGATTACCTCATCAAGCCGGTCAACCCCAACCAGATTCTGCTGACCCTGAAAAAAATCATCGACAACAAGCGGCTGGTTCGGGAGAAAACGTCTTCGGACTATCAGCAGGAGTTTCGCCAGATTTTCATGCAGATCAACAGCGGCCTGGATTACGAGCAGTGGGTGGAGGTATACCGCAAGATCATCGGCTGGGAGCTTAAGATCGACGACTCCAACTCCGTAGGCATGAGCGATATCCTGTCCTCACAGAAAAGCGAGGCCAACAGCGAGTTTTCCCGCTACGTCGCAAAAAACTACCTCAACTGGGTGCAGCACGGCTCCGGCCCGGTCCTGTCCAATAGCCTGCTGCGCTCCAGGATATTCCCCAAGATCGATGACAAAGTACCCACCGTATTGTTGCTGCTGGATAACCTCCGGTACGATCAATGGAAAATGATCGAACCCATCCTTTCGGAATCCTACCGGGTAGAGGAGGAAGATTTTTTCTACAGCATCCTGCCCACCTCCACCCAGTACAGCCGCAATGCCATCTTTGCCGGCATGATGCCCGCCGAGATCGAAAAGTATTATCCGCAGTGGTGGAAAAACGACAACGACGAAGGGGGCAAGAACCTGCACGAACAAGAATTGCTGACGGAAAACATCAACCGCACCTTCCGCAAGGAGCTTCGGTTTGACTACGTGAAGGTCACCAATGTCGGCCACGCTAAACAGGTGCAGGACAATATCCTCAATTACCTGCAGAACGACCTGACCGTCATCGTCTACAACTTTATCGACATGCTTTCGCACGCCCGCACAGAGATGGAAGTCCTCAAGGAACTGGCCGGCGACGAGAAGGCGTACCGGTCCCTTACCCGGTCCTGGTTCGAAAACTCTCCGCTATGGCAGGCCCTGCAGCGCGCCGCCGAACGGGATATCCAGCTGTTCGTGACCACCGACCACGGCACTATCCGCGTCAATACCCCCTCCAAAGTGGTGGGCGACCGCGAAACGACCACCAACCTCCGGTACAAAGTGGGCCGCAACCTGCAGTACGAACGCCGCGACGTGCTCGATGTCCGGGATCCCAAAGATGCCCTGCTGCCCCGCCCCAATGTGAGTTCGACCTTCATCTTTGCCAAGGAAGATAAATTCTTCCTCTACCCGAATAATTACAATTATTACCACAATTACTACAAGAATACCTTCCAGCACGGGGGCATCTCCCTGGAAGAGATGATCTGCCCGGTGGTGCGGCTGAGGGCGAGGTAGAAGTGTTGTTAAATGGTTAGAGTGCGTGACATATTCGCGGGTTTTACAGAGGCTTGCTGATCAACGGAAAAACTTTGCGTGCCTCTGTGTTGGACTCAGTGCGCTCTGTGTCCGAAACCATTTTGTCCGGTAGTGTGGTGTCATTATTTGTGTCCAGGTACTTAACAATATAACAATATAATCTCCCCCCTCCCCCTCATGCCTCCACCAGCAGTTCCTCCTTCAGTTCCGGATGGTTTTCCCAGAACTCCCGGAACCGGTAGTTGCTCGGCACAAAAAAAATGCGGTTGCCAAAGATTCCCGGCTCCTTAAAATGGATGGTGGCGGTGCGGAAAAAATAGAACTTTCTTTCCACTATCCGGGTGATATTGTGGAAAGGGTAGCGGGCCGTTTTGAAGTAATTGGTGACGTAGAAAAAGTGGTCGTCGGCCTCTACGCGTTTCAGGCGCAGGAGGGTGAAAGCCAGCAGGGCCAGGCTGGAAAGATAAAACAACGCGGTGCCGATGCGAAAGCTGCCGGCCGGGATGTTGCCGACATACTCAAAAGGATAATACAGGATGGCAACAGTCAGGGCGCCGAAAAAGACGGTCCAGAAGACCGGTATGAAAAACTTGTAGAACAAGGTGAGGTTCGTGGAGACCCGATGCATGAATTGATGGTTGACACAAATTTCCTAATGCTACTTTAACGCCTCTTCATTCTCTTTGTTGACCCGTGCCGAAACGACGATGCTGACCTCGTAGAGAACGTAGAGCGGAATGCCGATCAGGAACTGGGTGACCACATCCGGAGGGGTGATCATAGCCGCAAGCACCAGGATGCCGATGATGGAGTGGCGCCGGTATTGCTTCATGCCTTCCGGCGTGACCAACCCTATTTTGGAAAGGAAGTAGACGATGATCGGCAACTCGAAGATCAGGCCTGCCGGGGCCGTGAACATGATCATGTAGTTGATAAAAGAAGAAACCGTGGGGGTATTCTGTACCCCCGGCACATCGTACCCGGCCAGGAAGTTGATGGCGAAGGGAGAAATGATATAATAACCGAAAAGAACACCGGTAATAAAGAGCGCAGAACAGATGGTGACCATCCCCCGCGCCGCCTGTTGTTCTTTGGGGTAGAGGCCCGGGCGGATAAAGCGCCAGAACTCCCACAGCACATAGGGAAAAGACGCAATGAACCCCATGACGAACGACACCTTGATGCTGATGATAAACGCTTCCCCGAAACCGGTGGCGATCTTGGTGAATTCCGGTGGCGTAAAACACAGGTTGTCGCCCATGCCTATGGCGTTGGAAAGGCCGCAAACGAAGCGGTAGGAGAGGAAGTCCGCCTCCGTGGGCGCGAAGATCACTTCCCGGAAAAGCCATTTGTGAAAAATGAACAGGATAATGCCCAGGCCTACGATGGCCGTCAGGGAACGGATGATATGCCACCGCAGTTCCTCCAGATGCTCGAGGAAAGACATTTCTTTGCCAGCCTGTTGTTCCTGGCCCTCTTCCAACTTGTCGACATCGATCTGGTCCAGTGGCATACGTTGTTTTTTACCCTTCTTTTAAGATGCTGTTTGCGGGTACAAAGTTTACACTTATCGGGTACAAAAGTAAAAAAAAATATCCCCACCCATAACTTTTTACCGGCCGGGGCCGGGGTCCTGCCTTTGTGCCTTCCAGCCCGCCGGCGCCGGTAGTATTAAAAAATGTCTTACATTTGCCCCGCGCTGAAATTAAGTTTCAAATAAATAAGGGGATGTGATGTCGGCTGGCGACTAGAGTTCGCCTGTCGACTATCACGACAAACCCCTGTTTATTTTTTGAAAATCAATACCCGCGCGGAAAAGTTATGGAGATCTTACTGTACACCATCTTATTCGTCGTAGCTCTGGGGGTATTGCTCCGGGCCTCCGGCTGGTTCGTCGACTCAGCCGAGCAGATCGGCCTGTCGCTGGGGGTCTCCCCGTTCATTGTAGGCCTGACCATTGTGGCATTCGGGACTTCATTGCCGGAACTGGCCACTTCCATCGCTTCCGTTTTCAGCGGGGAGTCGGAGATCGTGGTCGGCAACGTCGTCGGGTCCAATATCACCAATATTGCGCTGGTGCTGGGCCTGTCGGCCCTGGTAGCCGACCGCATCGAGCTGGAGTACAACATCTGGCATATTGATATGCCCTACTTGTGGGGTTCGGCTTTTCTCCTGTGGTTCGCGCTTCGCGACCTGCAATTCTCCTTATTTGAAAGCTGCCTTTTCCTGGTGGGAATAATCGTTTTCCTGGGGTACTCCTTCAAATCGGACGAAGAAGAAATAAGCAACCCCGAGCGCCCGGCAGTGAACTGGAAGACCTACGGGATGCTGGTCCTGGGCGGAGCGCTGGTATGGCTGGGGGCGGATTACACCATCGTCGCCATTAAGAAACTGTCCGCTATGGCCGGCATCAGCCCGGAAGTCATCGCCCTGTCCGCCGTAGCCCTGGGCACCTCCCTCCCGGAGGTGATCGTCAGCCTCAATGCCGCCCGCCGGGGCAAGGCTTCCATCGCTGTGGGTAATGTGCTGGGGTCCAATGTTTTCAACACCTACGTCGTGATGGGCATTCCCTCTCTTTTTGGCAAACTGGAAATTCCGCCCGACATCAATCAGGTTTTCCTTCCCCTCATGGTGGCCATGACCATCCTGTTCGGCATCATGGCCAACAACAAAAAGATCACCCGGTGGGAAGGCGTCGCCCTGCTCCTCTTTTATGCGTTCTTCGCTTCGGAACTCTTTAACAGCGCCGCATAAGTAGTTTTTTTTAACAAATAGTGAACTATTTTTCCATTTTTGGCCTTCATGACAGTATCAGGGGATGCATGTTTCCCCAAAAAGGCTTAATTTTATAGCCTGTAGACTGATCTGTTACCCCCCTCCCCTTGAACCAGCCTCCTGTAATAAGGCTGCGTACCGGAATAATAGTGCAATAATAGTCCATCGGATGATGGAAAAGTCCTGAGAAGGGCACCCTTTATCCTATTGAGAAAACACATGCTTACAGTAAGGAAATGAGAAAACGGCAGCGTTCCTCCGGGAGCGTGTGCTAATAGCAAACATAATTTGCACTAACAAACATACGACCATACTATGAAGAAAACTACAACCGCACTGCTCGTGGCAGTATTGTGCTGCTATGGCACTATACGAGGGCAGAACCTGGCGACATGGAATCTCACCAACAATGACGTCGCTTCTTTTCAGTCCACCCATACCAATGCAGGCAAACTGACGAGGGGCAAAGGCATATCCCTTATTGATTTCTCAACCAACGGCGCATCCGCATCCGCCTGGGAGTCTTCCCCGGACATCAGCGGGGCCGACTATTACGAGATTTGCCTGAAACCTAAGCCTGGCTATCTGCTGGACGTCAGCAGCCTCGCCTTCACGGAAATGAGGACTGCCGACGGCATTCGCTCCTACCGGCTGAAGTGGTCTCTGGACGGCTTCGAATCGTTCGGCGTCCTGGCCGACGTTACCGTGCCTGACGACGTCAACTTCCGCACCGTTACACATCCTAACCTGAATATCCGCATCTGTGACGGCCAGGAGTTGTGCCTGCGGTGGTACGGCTACGATACCGACGATTACAACGGAAAGTGGTACCTCTCCAATGTCGTGATCACCGGCACGGAATCGGCGGCCTGTAACCCTCCGGCCGCTCCTGTTTCCAACCTCTCCATTGCCAATATTACCGCAAGCAGCATGGATGTGAGCTGGGTTCCCGGCGGCGGAGACGCCACCCTTGTGCTGGCCGGCGAGGGCAGCCCGGAAGGCCTCTCCCTCTGCGGCGGCAAACCCTATAATGCCGATCCCGATTTTGGAATGGGCACAAGCCTGGGCAAAAGGACTTTTGTCGTTTACAACGGCCCGGGCACTTCTTTCACCCTGTCGGGGCTGGAAGGCGGCGCCACTTATGCCCTCACCGCCATCAGCTACAATACCGCCGGCGGGTGTTATCAGAACGGCAACCTGCCCATGGTCAGCGCCACAACCTTGTGCGGCGCCGCCAGCGAAGTGGTTAAAATGCAAAGCAGCCCTTCCGACGGGCAGATGACACTGGCCTGGGAACCGCCGTTGTGTTATGATGAGGTCATGGTGGTGGCCAGCAGTTCTGCCATTACTTCCATGCCAACCTCCGCCCCTTCTGCTTACACGGCTAATGCTACTTTCACTCCTCTGGGGGCTCCCTCCGGAGGGCTTGTTGCCGGAGAGGCCATCGTATACCGGGGAACCGATACCCAAATGGCCGTCGCCGGCCTGGTCAACGACGACCCCTACCATTTCAGGATTTACGCCTTTCGGAACGGAAGCTGGACGGCTGGCGCCGAAGTTGTCAAAACCCCCATGGCCGGCTGCAACTTCCTGGGCGGTGATTTCATCTACATTAACGAGCTGCACTTCAACAATAAGATCACAGATATCGACAAAGGCATTGAAATTGCCGGCAGGGCAGGTATCGAACTGGAAAATTACGTGTTGGCCATTTATACGAACCAATCCAACCTGGACCGGATCATAGAGCTGTCCGGCATTGTGCCCGACCAACTCCAGGGATACGGCGCAGTGTGGGTGCCCGACCCTGAACTTCCCGCTCACAGCGCCGTTGCTCTGGTGAATATGGTCACCGGCGTCACCACTGACTTTATCGCCCACCGGGTTTTTGGCATAGTGGCCAATGACGGGCCGGCAGTTGGGCAACCGGCTTTCTGGCAGGGCCGGAACGAGGACCCGAACACGCCGGTCAACTACTCGATCCAGCGCCAGGGCGATATCGCCTGCCCCAATACCAGCCTGGAATGGGTAGGGCCGGCCCAGTCGTCCCGCGGGCTGCTCAACTTTGCCCAATCCATGTTCCCCATCACCTTGCTGGCCTTTGATGGCCGGCTGGAAGAAGATCAGGTATTCCTGAGCTGGAAAACCGAGTCCGAAGAAAACAATGACTATATGGCCGTGGAACACAGCCCCGACGGCCGCCACTTCAAAGAGATTGGCCGGGTGAAAGGCGCCGGCACTACTACCGAACCACAGTCATACCACTTCCGGCACAACCAGCCGCAGCCCGGCCTCAACTACTACCGCCTCCGGCAGGTGGATTTCGACGGGGCATTTTCCTACCACGGCCCGGTCGCTGTCGAGTATAAGGGCACGGGCACGGGCATCCGGGCCTTTCCCCGCCTGGCAGCCGGGCAACTGACCGTGCAGCTGTCGGTGCCGGCCGGCCAGGAAGGAGAGCTGTCGGCCTGCGACATCAACGGGCGCCCTGTGTTGCGCCGGGCCACTGCTCCCGGCTTCCTGCGGGAGGAACTGGATGTCTCGGCCTTGCCGCCGGGGCACTATTTCCTGCAGTGGCGGTCGTCAAAAGGAATAGTTTTGAAAGATCGATTTGTTAAGCTGTAGATTTGCGTCAAGCAAACCTTTGAAGGGCGCCTCAAACCAGGGGCGCTCTTTTTTTTGAGGGGCGGGCGCCGTCCGGTGCCTGCCCAAAGCCTGCCATTCCAAAAACGAGTTGGGATTATGGGTTGGCAAAAAGCGGTTTTCCGTGTACTTTTCGTTATACTGGCACCTGGCTGGTTTTGCCCCAACAAAAACTGCCCCGTAACTTCGTTTCGAAAGCACTGGGTTTTATGAGGAACAAAACCATACCTTCGTCAGTATAATTATCTGGTGCGGGGATATCATTGGGAGCCTGAAAATCCTTATATTCCCTGAGAAGCTACACGTTAACGGTTAACGGATGGATTCCGGAACCATTAAAAAAGGTTTTTGTGTGGGGGCACAGAATCCAGTTAATGAGCAATGAAAATGAAATACATTAAGCCGTGGGCCCTCTTTTTGCTGGGCGCCTTTGCCATTTCTACTGCACCGCCTCATTCTTCCCTGGAAGACGGGCTGGTCGCCTATTATTCCTTCAATTATTGCGACGCCCGCGATGAGAGCGGCAACGGCTCTGATGGCGAGCTTTTCGGCAGCGTAAGTTGCTGGTGTGGCATTGAAGACGATGGTTTGTTGCTGGACGGAGGGGCAGGGTACATTGAATTCCCGGGCAAGGTAAACCGCTATTTCAATACTTCTGATTTTACCGTCAGCTTTTATTTCAAGTCCGAACAGTATCTGGTGTTCCAGCAAAGCCTGCTTTCCAAGCGAAAGGACTGCGATGAGTTCAATATGTTTGACCTGATGCTCGACCTCAACAACCGGGAAGTGCATACGTCCGTCCATGAAACCCCGGAAAAATATTACTCCGGTTTGTCTCCTGCCCTGGATACGACCAACTGGATTCATTTCGCGCTGGTCCGGGAAGGCACCCGCGCGTACACTTTTATCAACGGAGAACTCCATCGCCAAAGTTTTCGCTGCAGCGGGGTGGACATCACCAACGACGCGGTCCTCTCCTTTTCCAACAGCCCCTGTGTGCAGAGCGGGCAGGCCCGCCGCTTCAAAGGGGTGCTCGACGAACTGCGGGTGTACGGCCGGGCCCTTTCCCCGGAGGAAGTCCGGGCGCTCTATCTGGAACATCCGGTGGAGAATGCGGTGATGGACTGCGTGAGCTGAGGGCTATCTTCATTTTAAGGGGGGGGGATTTTCGCCAGAAAATATTCATTTCGCGCATCTGCATAGTTCCAGGATCGCCAGCTTAAGAACTGGCGGCGATTGGCAAGCCGCTGGCGCTTTTCACGCAGGGCATGCTCCACCCCCTTTTCATCCAGGGAGCTTTTTTCCAGCAGCCGATCGCGGCATTGGTAAAGGAGGTACAGGTTCTTATCCGACACCTCTTCGAACAGGAACCGGGCGTCGATCTCTCCCGGTATATTTGCCTGCAGGTTGTACCGCGTGATAGCCAGGTCCCAGTTGACGAAGCTGAACAGGATGAGGGCGGCATAGGCCGCCCAGCCATTGCAGTGGAGCAGGAAGGCCAGGCTTTTTTGTTCTTTCACTTTTCGAAACAAGGTGTACAGGCCGTAAAGCACCAGGCTGAGGAACCAGAATACCCCCAGGCGTTTATAGGCCAGGCCGTAGTGCGCCACGTAATGCCAGTTGCGCAGCCCGACGGAAAGAGCCAGCATGGCGTTCTGGGCCAGCCACAGGAAGGCCAGCCCGCGCAGCCAGGCATTCTCCGGGTAGAAGTTGAGGTTGCCCCGGAAGTACCAGATGACGGCTGCCATGGCCAGCAGAATCGCAAAGATCAGCAGGTAAGTCCCTTCGTGAACGTACTGGCTGAGTTCCTGCGGAGTAGCGGTGCCGTAAGAAACCCAGACGTAACGCAGGTCGGCGATGTTGGCCAGGAAGAGCAGCCCGTTGAGCAGCCCGAAGGCAATCAGGCTGGCCTGGTATTCGTTCCGGAGGCTGAGCATGCCCGGAGGCCAGAGATAGAAACGCTTCTGTCGGCGGTTCAGGCTGAAGGGCAGTTTGCTTTCGATGCCGGAGGCCAATAATGCAAGATGTGAGGCGCCCAGCAGCCCTGCCATCACAAAAATGCCGCGAATCAATGGCCACAGGCGCTCCCCCAGGAGTATCCACTCGAAGGAAAAAGAGAGGCGCCGCCACAGGAAATCAAACGCCAGGGCAAACCTGGGGTTGGCGTGGTAGTACAAAAAAGCAAAAACGGCGCCCAATCCCAGCGGCAGCAGCGCCAGTTGCACCCAGCGGGACGCCGTTTGCCAGTTGCTGCGGCGGGGCAGGGTGTCTTTCAGAGAACGGGCAAGCGTTAAAGGGGTTTCCAGCACATTGGCCAGGCCCAGCAAAAGAGCAAAAACCACGAAACGTACCTTTTCCTGCTGCAGGTAGCCGATCAGGAGCAGGAAGGAAAGGACGTGAGCTGTTTTTGCCAGCAGGGAGTTGTGCCAGACCGTGAGCAGGGCGGAGAGAACTGTGCCTCCGATCAGAACCTGAACCTCCTCCCTCCGAAGGGCTTCCGGCCAGCGCCACCAGGCGGCAGCAATCGCGAACAGAGAGAAGAGGAGCGCGTTCAGGCCAAGTTGCTCCTGCCAGAAAAGGTTAACATACAGCGCGCTCCCGAAAAGGATCAGGACAAAATTGAACAGGCTCTTTTTCATAAAAGTACTTTGAACTTCAAAGTTAATAAACAAAAAAATTAACCCACTCCTCACTCCCTCGCATTATCCAGCAGCCGCTCCAGCGCGTCCAGGTGCTCTTTGAAGGCTTTTTGCCCCTGGGCTGTAGCCCGGTAGGAAGTATTGGGCTTTTTGCCTACAAAGCGCTTTCGCACTTCGATGAAGCGTTCCTTTTCCAGTGCCTTGATGTGGCTGGCCAGCCGCCCGTCGGTCAGGTCCAGCGTTTCTTTCAGGGTGTTGAATTCCACCCAATCGCTGACCATCAGAATGGACATGATGCCCAGGCGGACGCGGTGGTCGAAAGCGGGGTTGAGTTTGGTGAGGATTTCCTTCATGCTGCCCGCTCGTATTTGAAATACAGCAGAGTGCCATAAAGGATGTGCAGCACTCCGAAGCCAATGGCCCAGAATTCCAGCCCGTTGCCCAACAGGAAGAGGGCCGCCAGCCCCAGCGCGATCTCTGCCATGCCAAGGTGGCGGACATCATCCAGCGTATACTTGCTGGCGTTGACCAGCGCCAGTCCGTAAAAGACCAGCGTGGCAGGGGCGATCAATCCCAACTGCCCGTGGTAAAAGAGGGCAAGGCAGAATATCCCTCCGGCGAGCAACGGCAGCGCCAGGTTGAACAGCAGGCGCCGCGTCAGCGGCCCCCAGATCGCCTGCCCCTTCCGCCGGGCCTTGCGGGTGGTGAAGAAAATGCCGCTGCCTACCGCCAGGACCAGTACCAGCGCGCCATCCAGCAGTAAAAAAGTGGCGTAGTCCATTCCCCAGCGCTCCGCCTGTATTGCCGCCAGATAATACGGCTGCCGCCCGCTAAACGGGGCGGCGCCCAGGAAGAGGTATGCCGCCGCCGCGCCCAGCAGCGCCAGAATGCCCGCTATCACGCCGGATAAGCCGCTTAGGGAAATGAAGCGGGAGGAGCGTTCCATCAGGGAGCGGATTTCGTTCAGGGTCTCAAGGTGGCTGTTGTGGGTTTGAGTCATAAAAGTACTTTGAGGTACAAAGTTACGGATTGGGCAAGACAAATGCAAGGAAAGGAATAGACTTTGTTTTATTAGACAGGATTCTAAGATTTCACAGGATTTATCGGACAGCGGCATTTCCTTACGGAAATTTCCAGAATATAATCTATTATCTTTGCCGGATGAAATTACCATACGGGCAAAGCAATTTCAAGAACATCGCCACAGAGGGCTTTTACTACGTCGACCGTACGCCCTTCATTGAGAAGCTGGAGGGCCTGGCCAGCCGTTTCCTGTTTTACCTCCGTCCGCGAAAGTTTGGCAAGAGCCTGTTTATTTCCACCTTGGGGCATTACTATGGAGCAGAGTGGAAAGAAGAGTTTGACAGCTTGTTCGAGAAGTATTACATCGGGCAGCATCCCACGGCGCTGGCCAATCAATTCTTAGTGCTCAATTTCGACTTCAGCGGCATACTCACAGATACGAAGGAAAATATCCTCCTGCATTTCACGGCCAAGGTCAGAAGCGGCGTCAAGGATTTCATTACGGCTTATCCGGCTTATTTTGAGGATCAGGACTTTTTTATGCCTGATGCGGCCATTTCTCCCGGCATTCTCCTGGCAGACTTTTTCAATCTCGTGAAAAAGCGCGCGCCCGGGAAGAAAATTTACGTCCTGATCGATGAATATGACCACTTTGCCAACGAGCTGATCGCATTCAACCTAAAAGATTTCCAGGAAATCGTCAGCCACAATGGCTTTGTGCGCAAGTTCTATGAAGTTATCAAGGAAGAGACCAGAACCGGCCTGGTCGACCGCATGTTCGTCACCGGCGTTAGCCCTGTGACGGTGGATAGCCTGACCAGCGGGTTTAATATAGGCGACAAAGTTTCCCTCGACCTGGAACTGCACGACATGATGGGTTTCACAGAAGCGGAAGCCTCGGAAATGCTGGCCCACGTTGGAGTTGTGGAGGACAAATTGTTTGCAATTCTGGAAGATATCCGAAACTGGTATAATGGTTACTTGTTCCATCCCGATGCGCCCAACCGGCTATATAACCCCAATATGCTAATCTATTTTAGCAACCATTACCAGCGTTATCGTAGCTATCCCGGCCAAATGCTGGACGACAATATCGCAAGCGACTACGGCAAAATCCGCCGGATGCTGGGCGTAGGTGGGGGGGAAGCGTACAGCCTGGAAATCATGGAAGAGGCGCTACGAAACGCCGGATTGCGGGCGGAACTGACTTCGCAGTATTCTTTTGAACGAGACTGGGAGAGGGAAGACTACGTGAGCCTGCTTTTTTATCTGGGCATGATGACCGTTCATGGCAAGCTGGGTTCGGAGTGGCTCTTCCGCATCCCAAATTTCGTCATCAAAAAATTGTATTTCGATTACTTTCTGGAAATCCTCAGGACAAAGTCGGGCTTTAAAGAGACGGCCTATGAAATCCGGGGCGCGCTTCTTGAATTATCGTTGCACAACCGGATTGAACCCTTCCTGGCCACTGTGCAGAAAGCCCTGAAACGGCTGAGCAACCGGGATGCGCGCCGCTTTGACGAGAGCCACCTGAAAGTTATCTTTACGGCTTTGCTTTCCCTGTCGAATGCCTACCTTATCCGCAGCGAGGCGGAGGTGGAGCGCCGTTTCGTTGACCTGCTTTGCACCAACTTGCCCAGTATCGACGTGAACTGGAACTTCGCTTTTGAGCTGAAATACCTCAAGAAGAAAGATGCCGCCCGGCTTAAAGAAAAGGTCGAAGAGGCACGAACCCAACTACGGGGATACCTCCGGTCAGACGACCTGCGCCACATCCCCAACCTGGTAGCCTATGCTATCGTCTTCGTCGGTAGCGAAGCCAAGTCAATAGAGCAGGTGGAGGCGTAGCTATAAGGTTGGGCAACAAACAATGTACCCATGCACCCCCCTTTCACTTCCCAGCCCCCGGCGGCGGGTTGCCCTCATCCGAATCGTGGTTTTCGCGGAAGCGCCGCTCCAGAAGGGTAGCCATGGCGGAAAGGGCAGCCAGCTTGACGATGCCGGCCATAGAAGCCTCCTCCGGCGTTGAATTTTCGTCCTCGCTGTTCAGCCAGTTGAGTATGTCCTGAAGCCCCTGCCACATAAAAAAGAGATTTTAGAATATAGAAACACCGCAAAATAAAGATAAGATCGGCAATATACCCATCCGTTTTCCGAAGAATAAAGCAAAGCTTGTTACTTTTGTGAGGAGGCGGGGTCTCAAGAATGGGAAGAGAAATTCCCAGCCTGCTAAAACAACACATCTTTAAACAAAAACAAAAAATTATACCATGAGTGCAAATTTAATGGATCTTCTTCAGGGTTCTCTTTCTTCCGGCATGGTCGACCAACTCAGCCAGCAGTTGGGCGGAGCAGACAAACAGAAAACGGCTGCTGCCGCTTCCGGTATTGTGACGACCCTGATGGGGGCACTGGCCAAAAATGCTTCCTCCACAGAGGGTGCCCAGGCGCTGAACAACGCACTGGAGCGCGACCACGACGGCAGCATCCTGGAAGACGTCATGGGCATGCTCACCGGGAATGCCCAGGTGAACAACGACCGCATGCTCAACGGATCCGGTATCCTCAACCATGTACTGGGCAACAAGCAGTCGGGCGCCGTAGACATGATCAGCAAGCTCAGCGGCCTGGATTCCAGCAAGACAGGTTCACTCATGACGATGCTTGCCCCGGTGATTATGGGCGCTCTGGGCAAGGCCAAGCGCGAACAGGGGCTGGATATGGCCGGGATCGCTTCGCTGCTTTCCGGCACGGTATCTGCTCAGAAACAGCAGAACCCCACGATGAACCTCGTCACCAGCTTCCTGGATGCCGACGGCGACGGCAGCATCGTAGACGACGTGGCCAATATGGGCATGAAAATCCTGGGCGGGTTCTTCGGCCGCAAGAAGTAAGAAACCTGGGTTGTTTCGCTAAGGAACATTTAAAAAATAAATTCGACGCCGGCGAGTCAGGGGCAGCCTGGAGCCTTTATGGGCGAAGGCTGCCCCTGACTCGCCGGCCCAAAATGTCGAATTTATTTTTTAATCACTACTAAACGATAAAAAGCCGTCGTGAGCTGATGCTCGCAACGGCTTTTTATCGTCCGGGCGCGCTGAAGGCTTCAATCCGAAGTTTCCGGGGCCAAAATTATGCTTCTCTTTTCTGCTTTTCTTCGAGTTCTTTCTTTTCAGCGTCCCGCATTCCGTCCTTAAGTTCGCTTTCCAAGGTGGAGCGGGCGGCGTTGAACTCGCGTATGCCCTTGCCTATGCCCCGCATCAATTCCGGGATCTTCTTGCCGCCAAAGAGCAGCAGGATCGCAAAAAGCACGACGAGCATCTCGGGGCCAAAAAAGTTGAACAATAGTATGTTTTCCATGATCAATTATTTTATAGTTACAAAATAAAGGAAATTAACGGCCGGATCAAAGGCCTTTAACTGAGATTGCCGATAGGCTCCTGGGAAAAATCTCTGTTTCTATTCCGGGGTAAAGTACCGTAATTTACGAAATATTATCAATAGCATTTGTCACCCTTCAGCAGGTAAACAAACGGCATTAGCTTTCAGTTTCGTATGCCCGCCGCCCTTTGGCAACGATAAAGATGCTGGCCTCGAAAAGCAGGTAGAGCGGGAAGGCCACCAGGATTTGGGTAAGCCCGTCAACCGTCGGTGTTATAATGCCGGCCGCCAGGAGGATGCCCACAATGGCGTGTCGGCGGTAAGCCCGCATGTCCTCTTCGCTCAGCAACCCGATCCGGGCGAGGAAATAACAGATCACCGGCACCTGGAAGATCAGGCCCATCGGCAGCGTGAAGATGAGCATGTAGTTGATATAAGAACTTAAGGTTGGTGTATTTTCCACGCCGGAAACCGTGAACCCCATCAGCCAGCTGATCGAGACCGGCGCCAGCAGATAGTAGCCAAAAGCTACCCCCGTGAAGAAGAGCAGGGAACAGGCGCCCACGACGTTCGTCACGGATTTGCGTTGCCCTTCCGGGATGAAGGGTTTTACAAAACTCCCGATTTCCAGGAGCAAATAGGGAAAAGTGGCCAACAGGCCGGCCAGGAAGGACACTTTGATGCTAATGATAAAGGGTTCTCCGAAACCTATGGCCAGCCGGCTGAACACCGGGGGTTCCAGGCAGGCCAGCTCTCCGGCGCCCATGAATTCTGAAGCGGCGCAGGACAATCGGTAGGTGATGAAGCCGGGGTCCGCCGGAGCGAAAACGACGTTGGTGAACAGCCATTTCTGGTAGCAGAAAAAAATGATCCCTGCTGCGCTGATCACGGCCAGAGACCGCATGATATGCCAGCGCAGTTTTTCCAGTTCATCCCATATGTTCAGCTCGGGCTGGTTTTTGGGAACGCTCAGCCTGTCCGACAGGCTTTTTTTCTTCCTGACGATAAACTCCTTATTCGCCGCCATGTGTCAAGTCTGCTCCCGGGTTCTGATAGCCGGGAGAACAGGCAAAGTTGGAGCAATTTTAGCAAATTCGCCAGTGGGAAATCATTTTTTAGGCCAAAGCAGTTATTGACGCCGTCGGAGTTATTAGTTATTGCTTCAACTGGAACCTAAGCGGTTGATTGCGGGCAAGAACCAATAACGCCGTCAGGCGCCGGGTGGTATCAATAACTGGCCAATACGCTGCGGCGTACTAACGCCGTGGCCTGTACCGGGACGCATCCATAAGCGCCTGGGCGTCCTGCAGGGCAAACAACTGCGGCAGTTTGGTTTCCGGATGCTTTTCCATATAAGCTTTGACGATTTGCCAGCCGACCCAGTTGGCGGTCCGCCCGGGGGCTTCCGGAGGCATGCCCGGGGAGTGGGGGCTGTACTCGACCAGCTTTCGGATATTCTGCCAGTCGCTGGAGTAGAGCAGTTCTTCTTTGAGGAAGTAGGCCCACATTTCCAGCTCGTTGTCGTTCAGCCATTGCACCTGCTGCGGGGTGATTTCCAGTTTTATGCTGTCCGGGGTGTACGGAAGCAACACGTCCAGGGCGTAGAGTTTCTTCCCGTTGTGTACCATCAGGTCGAGCAGGCGGTTGCCGGGGGGCGGCCCTGCCAGGCCGTCGACCAGCGCCTGGATGGCTTTGGACACCAGGTGGCTGCGGTTGAAGGTGCGGGTGAGGTAACTGGAAAATGCCGGGTTGTTGGGGTCGATCTGCCGGTAGGGGTAGGTTTCGCCCAGAAAAAGGTCGAGGCCGATGGCCAGGTCGTTTTCCCCGTAGACAAAGGCGGCGATCGAATATTCAGAGATAAAAGTGGTAACCGTGGGAAGGACTTCCTCCGGGAAATAGTGCCGGAAGAAGCGGGCGGCCTGTTCCAGTTCCGTTTTTATGCCGGCCATGTCGCCGTATACTACCTGGCAGGTATCATAGAGGCGGCGGACGGCGGGGTGGGCGACAAAACCCCGGGCAAAGGCGGTGTCGGTTGGCGCCACTCCCAGGATTTGGCCGAAGAAAAGGGGCATAAATTCCGGATAGGCCTCTTCCAGCCGGGCCAGCCCTTCCGCCATCCGGCTGGTGTCCAGGCGGAAAAGATCCTGTTCAAAGCGGCGGATGGAGATGTCGGCCCCGATGCCGGACACGTCCGGGATGTCGCGGCGCCCGTCAGGCCGGCAGCCGCTGATGACAGACAGGGAAAGAAGCAAAAAAAAGAAAAAGCCAAACAAATAACCTTTTTTTCTTATCATGCGGTAGTAATCCTTTTTTTTGCAGAAAGCGGTGCAAAAGTATGGGCTTCGAGGCGTCATTTCCAAAAAAATGGCGAATTTCGGGCTGCGGAATCATTCACAAAAAACTGAAGAACAATGAAAAAAATTGTTGCATTCACTGCATTTTTAACGCTCCTTCTGACGGCAGCACACGCTCAGGAAGTTCGTTTCGGCTTTCAACTCAGCCCGGCTTTCAGCTGGATGTCCTCCAATACGAACCAGATCAACAGCAGCGGCACCAACCTGGGCCTGAAGCTGGGCATGGTCGGAGAGTTTTACTTTCAGGAAAACTACGCGGTGACCAGCGGGCTGGGCTTCTTTTTCAATACCGGCGGCACGTTGCTGCACGAACGCGCGGGGATGTTCTGGAATGAATCCGACCTGCCGGACGCCTGCCAAACCCTGGACCCCCAGGGCAAGCTGAAGTACAACCTTCAATACGTAGAAATACCGATCGGCCTGAAAATGCGTACCCGGGAGTTCGGTTATATCCGCTACTTCTTCGAACCTCACCTGGGGCTGGGCTTCAATACGCAGGCCAACGGCGACATTACCAGCGAAGGGGAGCAATGCAAGGATATTAACATACAAAAAGACGTCAACCTGCTCAACCTGTTCTGGGGGCTCAACGGCGGGATAGAATACAGCGTTTCGGAAAGCACTTCCCTGGTTGGCGGCATCGGCATGCAATTCGGATTTGCCGACGTGACCGATGATAACGGAGACAAGGTTTTCCTGGATAACAACCCCAACACTCCTGCCGATGAAAAGTCCAAGGGCGTTATCCGGGCGTTCATCATCAGGCTGGGGGTTATCTTTTAAGGAATAAAGGAACGAAGGCGCCGGAATCCCGGACGAATTCGTTCCTTCAATACCTCATTCCTTCATTCCCTATGCATTCTTCCCGGAATGTTTATTTTTGCAGCCAAATCAAAAAACGGCCCATGATTGCAGATGAGCAAAGCACAAAAACGTTTCTGGACTTCTTTGTGGACAACGCTTTGAAAGAGGACGTTGGAGAAGGAGACCATACTTCGCAGGCCTGTATCCCGGCTGACGCCCGCAGCCGGGCCCGGCTGCTGATCAAGGATCCGGGCGTGCTGGCCGGCGTGGAGGTGGCCCGCCACATTTTCCGGAAAGTAGACCCCACCGCCCGGCTGGACGTATTTTTCAACGACGGCCAGGCGGTCAGCGCCGGCGATGTGGGCTTCGAAGTGGAGTGCAACACGCGGGCTCTGCTCAAGGCCGAGCGCCTGGTGCTCAACACTATGCAGCGCATGACCGGCATCGCCACCATGAGCAACCGCTTCAAGTTTGAAGTGGAAGACCTGCCGGTGAAAATCCTGGATACCCGAAAAACGACGCCCCTCATCCGCTTCCTGGAAAAATGGGCGGTGCGCCTCGGCGGCTGTACCAATTACCGCTTTGGCCTTTACGACTGGATCATGATCAAGGACAACCACATCGATGCCTGCGGGGGGATACAGCCCGCCCTGGAACGCGTAGCCGCTTACCAGAAAAAACACGGCCTGAACCTGGGCGTCACCCTCGAAGTGCGCAACCTGGTGGAATTGTACGAAGCCCTGGAAACGGGCGGGTTTACCCGTTTGTTGCTCGACAACTTCGAGATACCGCTGCTCCGGGAAGCTGTACTCACCGTTCACGGCCGCTTCGAAACGGAAGCTTCCGGCGGGGTCAACATTCACACCGTCCGGCAGGTCGCACAAACCGGCGTCAACTACGTATCTGTGGGCGCGCTGACCCATTCGGCGGTGAGCCTGGATCTGAGCCTGAAGGTGGCAAGGTAGAGAAAATGTGCATTCGTGCATTCGTCAGCGCCCTATACCGGTTGGCCGCCTACATACACACGAATGCACGAAAGTACAAATGTACGATCTTACGCCAGCCGCCGCTCCTTTGCTCCTTCCTTCTCCTTTCGATCCGGCCGGGCCCGGAGGTCCAGGATGTTGCCCATGTGGTAACAGGTTCGGCAGCGGGCTTCATAGGCATCCTTTTCGCCGATGACGACGGTGTCGGGATTGTTGGACAACCGGTAGGAGTGCGTGGCCAGGTTGCCGCAATGCTGGCAGATGGCGTGCACCTTGGTGATGTATTCCGCCACGGCCAGGAGGTTGGGCATGGGGCCGAAGGGCTTGCCCCGGAAATCCATATCCAGGCCGGCCACGATAATGCGGGTGCCGCGCAGGGCCAGCCGCTGGCAGTTGTCCGGCAGTTCTTCGTCGAAGAACTGAGCCTCGTCGATGCCAATGACATCGACTCCCTCGGTGAGCTCCAGCAGCCTGGAGGAATGTTCGATTGGGGTGGAGAGGATGAAGTTGGCGTCATGGGAGACGACCTTGGCCTCATCGTAGCGGGTGTCAATTTTAGGCTTGAAAATCTCCACTTTCTGGTTGGCGATTTTCGCCCGTTTCAACCTTCGGATGAGTTCTTCTGTTTTTCCTGAAAACATGGAACCGCAGATCACTTCAATCCACCCGCTGCGTTGCCCTTTAAAATGTGGTTCTAAAAACATAAACCTGTTAATTACGATCAGTAGTAAAGGTAGGAAATTCATCCGTAGTTCCGGGCAAACACAGGGGGGCTTTAAAAGTATACTTTTCTTTTTCAGCAAAGAACGAGGCAACTCCTTATATTTGCAATCGTCCTTATAAACCTGTAATTTACTGAAAACCAAAAGAAAGATAACCGCGCAAACATGAACCTGAAGCAATCTAAAGTCATCCTGGAAAAAATCAATGCCCTCCATAAAAGCATGAGCATGGACGAAGGGAATGTCGCTTCCATAGAACGCGACCTCATGCTCAGCTACATCAAGCAACTGTACGAAAGTTTTCTGCACAGCGAGCCTGCCGGCCGCCCGGTGGAAATGGACAATCCGGGCACCAACCGGCAGGAGCGGCCGGCTGCCAAACGGACGTACACCCCGCCCCGCATCATCGAGATTCCCGATACGCAGCGGAACAACAGGGCAGCTCCCGGCCCGGATCCCGTACCCGACCCCATGCCGGATGAACCGGAACCGGAACCCCGGCGCGAACCGGAACCCCGCCCGACGCCTCCGCCTCCGCAGCCGCAGCCGGTGCCCCCGCCGCAGCCGCAACCCCAGCCGCGCCCGCCGGTAGGCAACCCGGTGGCGACAGGCAATAAAGACCTGGCTTCCTTGTTTGAATTTAAGGCCGCCAAAGAGCTGTCGGAAAAGCTGAGCGAACGGCCCATCAACGACCTGACCAAAGCCCTGGCCATCAACGACCGCCTGCTTTATATGAATGAGCTGTTTGGCAAAGACCTCAATGCCCTGAACGATACCCTCAGCATGCTGAACCGGTATGGGAATATGAACGAAGCCCGGGGCCTGCTGTTCAACCTGGCCGAGCAATACAACTGGGCAGAGGAGGAACGGCAGCCCGTAGCCCGGGATTTCATCAAGCTGGTGCGCCGCAGGTATCAGTGAAATTCGGTTTCCATTTCTGTACGAACAGCCGTTTTGCCGGGATTCCCGCATCCCGGGTCGAAATCAGTAGGGTAGGGGAGGGAGCGCCTTTCATCGGCCAATATGGCCAACGGGGAGGTAAACCCGGCGAATGGATCAACCTTATGGCGCCGGCGCAGGTTGAAATAAAGTCACAGGCCACAAACACCAACTGCCAATGACCATTAAGCAAAAATTTCGGGAAAGCCTTTTGTTGCCGTTCTGGATGATCGCCTTTCTCTGGGCGGTCCAGCTCTTTCAATCGCTCACCGGAATGGATTTCGGCACCTACGGCGTATTTCCCCGGGAATCCTTCGGCCTGCGGGGCATACTCTTCTCTCCGCTGATCCACTCCGGCTGGCCCCACCTGCTTTCCAATACACCGCCGCTGTTCATGCTGAGTGCCATCGTGCTGTTCTTCTACCGGCGAATCGCCATCCAGAGTTTTGTCATGATCTATCTGCTCACCGGCGTGGCGGTCTGGCTGTTCGCCAGAGACAATGCCTTTCACATTGGCGCCAGCGGCGTAGTTTACGGTTTGGTAGCTTTCGTATTCTGGAACGGCATCTTCCGGCGCAACCTGAAATCCATCGTCCTGGCCCTCATCGTCGTCTTTTATTACGGGTCTATGTTTATGGGCATCCTGCCCAATGGCGAGGCCAATATTTCCTGGGAAAGCCATTTGCTGGGGGGCCTGGCCGGCATCTTTACCTCTTTCTGGTTCAAAAATATCATCGAGAAGGATGAGGAACGGCCCACTTACTCCTGGGAACAGGAACCCGAATCCGAAGGGGAGTATTTCCTGGGCCGCGACACTTTCGAAAAAACCAGAGAGGAGCGCCGGCGAGAACAGGACAATGATTGGTTTTCGACGGGGACGTGGTGAGGTGTTGCTTTGATTCCAAATTACGGCCTACCTGTCGAAGGGCAAATAACCCATCCGTATACGTATATCCGCTTCTATCCCATCTCCTTCCGCAACAACTGCGCATTTGCCGCTACCACTACTGTGCTCAGGCTCATCAGGGCTGCCCCGGCGGCCGGCGAGATCATGATGCCCCAGTTGTACAGCACGCCGGCGGCCAACGGGATGGCGACGACGTTGTAGGCGGTGGCCCAGATCAGGTTCTGCACCATTTTGCGGTAGGTGGCCTTGCCGAAGAGGATCAGCTTGCTGATGTCGCGGGGGTTGCTGTTTACCAGGATGATGTCGGCAGTTTCTGCCGCTACGTCGGTGCCGCTGCCGACGGCGATGCCGATGTCGGCCTGGGCCAGGGCGGGGGCGTCGTTCACCCCGTCGCCGGTCATGGCTACGTATTCGCCTTTTTCCTGAAGGGCTTTGACCTTGTCGAGTTTCTGGTCCGGCAGCACTTCGGCGAAGAAGTCGTCCATGCCGAGTTCCCGGCTGACGCTGGCTGCCACGGCCTGGTTGTCGCCGGTCAGCATGACGGTTTTGATGTTGTTCTGATGCAGGGTTTTTACCGCTTCGGCGCTCTCGGGGCGCACCTGGTCGGCCAGGGCGACGAAGCCGGCCAGCTCGCCGTCCAGCAGGACAAAGACGACGGTCTCTCCTTCGTTTTTCTGCGCCGCTTCCGGGATGCCGATTCCTTCGTCCTCCAGGTAGCGCGGGCTGACTACTTTTACCGGTTTGCCGTCCACGGCAGCTTGCACGCCCTTGCCGGTGATGGCGTTGAAATTGGTGGCTTGTGGCGGCTTTAGCTCTAATTCTTTAGCCTTGGCCATTATGCCTTCGGCGATGGGGTGTTCGGAGTTAGCTTCCAGGGCGGCGGCCAGGCGGAGCAGTTCCTTGTTGTCCAGCTCTTCCCGGACGCTTTCGAAGCGGCTGACGCCGAACTCGCCGGTGGTCAGCGTACCGGTTTTGTCGAACACCAGGGTGGTGATCCGGCGGGCGTTCTCGAAAGCGGTGCGGTTGCGGATGAGCAGGCCGTTCCGGGCGGATACGGCCGTGGATATGGCGCTCACCAGCGGGATGGCCAGCCCCAGGGCGTGGGGGCAGGAGATGACCATCACTGTGACCATGCGCTCCAGGGCGAAAGCGAAGTCTCTGCCCAGCAGGAGCCAGGCTGCCAGGGTGCCAAAACCCACTGTCAGGGCGACGACGGTGAGCCAGAAGGCCGCCCGGTCTGCCAGCTTCTGGGTTCTGGACTTGCGGCCCTGCGCCTCCTGCACCATGTTGATCACCTTCGACAGGTAACTGTCTTCGCCGGTGCCTTCCACTTCCACTTTTATGGAACCGTTGCCGTTGATGGACCCTCCGATCACTTTATCTCCTTTTTCTTTGCTCACCGGCTTGCTCTCCCCGGTCAGCATGCTTTCGTTGAGGTTGCTTTCCCCTTCGGTGATGGAACCGTCCGCCGGAATCTTCTCGCCGGGTTTGATGAGGATGACGTCTCCTTTTTTCAGCTCGCTCACCTTTACGTCCGTTACCTGATCGCCATCTACCCGGTGAGCCTCGTCGGGCAGCAGTTCGATCAGCTTCTCCAGCGCACGGGAGGCGCCCAGCACCGAACGCATCTCTATCCAGTGCCCCAGAAGCATCACGGCAATCAGGGTGGCCAGTTCCCAGAAGAAGGTTTTGCCTTCCAGGCCGAACACTACGGCACTGCTGTAGGCGTAGGCCACTACAATGGCCACGGCAATCAGGGTCATCATGCCGGGCGACCTGTTTTTCAGCTCGTCGGCCAGCCCCGTCAGGAAGGGCCACCCGCCGTAAAAGAAGATAATGCTGGACAGGCCGAACAGCACGTATTGATCCCCGGCGAACTGCCAGTCTACCCCCAGCCAGTGCTGGATCATGGGCGACAAGAGCAGGACAGGGACGGTGAGCGCCAGCGACACCCAGAACCGCTTTTTGAAGTCTTCGATCATCATAGCGTGGTGATCGTGGTGGTTGTGGTGGCCGTTGCCGGAATGGCTGTGGTGGCCGTGTTCTTGTTCTTTTTCCGTTTTGTGCTGGCGGTGGTTTTGCATGGCCGATGATTTTTTCAGAAATTGTTCTCACGAAAATGCAAATCAATGGGAAACAATGCCTTACATCATTATGGAACAGTTTTGCATAATCTTTGTGCGCCGGGTACTTTGGGGCGGCAGCCAAACAGGCACCAAGTTTCATAGATTAAGCGGGTTAAAAGTTTTTATTCCGCTCAATCTGTGTGTTTTTATGTAGATTAAGCGGATTATATGGTTAATAGGTTAATTGGCAGGCGAAAGCAGGTCAAAGAATTAGTAGATGAAGCCCTGGCTTCCACCAAACCTGAAATGGCAGCTTTGGTTGGAAGGAGGAGAGTAGGGAAGACTTATCTCGTGAGGCAGGTGTATTCCGAACAGGCATAAAATGAACCATGCAGACCAGGTGGTGACCATGGAGGATATGTTTATGCCCTGACCGTTCCATTTTTCCCTATTTTCGCCCATTCAAACTTTCAATCCATACCACCATGGCCAGAAACCTCTTCTCCCTCATATTCGCCCTCTTCCTCCTGGTGCAGGCCCTCCACGCCCAGCCGGGCCTTTACCTGCCCCGCGAATTCCAGCAGGCGGTGGAAAAGGGCACCCGCACCCTCGCCGGCCAGCCGGGGCCGCGCTACTGGCAGAATAGCGCCAGTTATCGGATGGACGCCAAAGTAAAACCGGCCGACAAGCGCCTCGAAGGCCGGGCTGAAATAACTTATGCCAACAACAGCCCGGACACCCTCTGGGCGCTTAGCCTGAAGCTCATCCAGAACGTTCACCTGCTGCAGGCCCGCCGCGCCTCCTATGTCGACCCGGGCTTTTACACCCAGGGCATCAGCCTGTCCAACGTCCGGGTGAATGAGCAGCCGGTGGACTGGAACGACGGCGCCGTCTTCCAATCCGAAGACCCCACCAACGCCTGGCTTTCCCTTCCCGCCCCTCTGCTGCCCGGCGCCAGCCTGCAGCTGGAGCTGGAGTGGAATTACCAACTGCAAACTTCCAAACTGGAACACCGGGAAGGCATGGTCGACGAATCGGCCCTCTTCGTCGCCTATTGGTACCCCCGCATCGCCGTATACGACGACATCAGCGGCTGGGACCGCATCCCGCACAACGTGCAGACGGAATTCTACGGCGACTTCAACGACTACGACGTCACCATCCGCGTGCCTTCAGGCTTTGCCGTTTGGGCTACCGGCGAGCTGGCCAATGCGGAAGAGGTGCTCAGCCCCCTCGCCCTGGAGCGGCTGCTGCTGTCCTATGAGTCGGATACCGTGGTGCCCGTCTTTACCCGGGAAACCCTGGCCGCCGGGCAGGCCGTACAGCCGGCAGAGGAACTGGCCTGGCGATTCACCGCCGAAAACGTCACCGACTTCGCCTTCGGCGCCAGCGATCATTACCGGTGGGACGCCACTAGCATAACCGTCGACTCCGCCACTGGCCGGCGGGCCAGCGTACAGGCCGCCTACCTGCTTGAAACCCGCGACTTTGACGAGGTGGCAGAGATCGCCCGCGCCTGCATCGGCTATTTTTCCGAAAAAAAACCGGGTATCCCCTATCCCTATCCCACCATGACTATCTTCAACGGCCACGGCCAGATGGAATTCCCCATGATGGTCAACGATGTGGATATGTACACCCTGGACGATACCAGGGCGCTGACCGCCCACGAGGTGGCCCACACCTACTTCCCTTTCCTGGCCGGCACCAACGAGAGTGCCTACGCCTGGATGGACGAAGGCTGGGCCACCCTGCTGGAATTTTTCGCCTGCACCGAGCTGTATACCCTGGAAAACCCGGAGCAGTCGATCTATCCGGGATACTACCTGCGCAATTATGTCGGGATAAAAGGTGCCGAAGTGGACGTGCCCATGCTTACGCCTTCCCACCAGCTGCTGCCGCCGGCCTATCAGCTCAACTCCTACGGCAAGCCGGCCGCCGCCTACCTGTCGCTCTACAACCTGCTGCAGGAGGACACCTTTCTGGAATGCGTACAGGAGTACGTCGGACGCTGGCGCGGCAAGCATCCCCAGCCTTATGATTTTTTCTTTACGATCTCGGAATGCTCCGGGCAGGACCTGGGCTGGTTCTGGCAGCGCTGGTTCATGGAGTTTCATGCCATGGATCTTGCGTTGGCGGGGTACCGGCAAGAGGAAGGCGCGCTCTTCGTCACCGTGCGCAACGACGGCGGGCTGCCGCTGCCCGTCCCCCTGGAGGTGAAAATGGAAGACGGAAGCACCCGGTACTTCAAGTTTAGCCCTATTGTGTGGGAAGAGAACTCCGAAGTAGAACTGGAATTGCCCCTGGAAGGCGCGGCTCGCAGCGTATATCTCGTTTGGAAGGACTTCCGGGATGTGGATCCGGAGGATGACCGGCTGGAGATAGAATAACGTAAGGTTGAGGTTGAGGCTGAGGTTGAGAGCTGTGGAGGCCGGGAGGTCTCAGGCAGGCCAGGCATGAGGCATATTTGCCAGAGAATGCTGAGAGCATGTTTGGAGGTGGTGCTTTTGAGGCGAATCCCGATAGCTATGGGGACAGATTTTGGGTTCTCACGAAGTCTTTGATCCCGACACGTTAGTCGTCGGGGGCATTTTTCCGCCCCATAGCAGCGCTACGGGGCGGAAAAATGGCAAAGT
>JAGFJD010000531.1 GCA_024102975.1 Phaeodactylibacter sp.
CACAGAGTACGCCGAGAAGGCACAGAGCCACACAGAGACCTGATTATCAATGGAAAAAACTCCGTGTACTCTGTGTTGACCTCCGTGCCTCTCTGTGTCCAAAACCATTTTGTCCAGTGGTGTGGTCAATACCGTTGAGGTGAGGATATTGCCTGAAGACCCGTCTCTTTGCTACCGGGATATGCCGGGAGCAAGGCCTGGCAGGAATGCAGCTCCCACCGAAAACCGGGCCGTCGGCTGTACTCAGGAATATGTGGTGTTGAGCCTCGATGGGGCCTACGCAACCGCAGAATGGAGCACCGGAATTACGGGAGATTCGATAGAAGTGTATGAACCGAGCCTCTATTCTGTTTCCGTTATGGATGCTAATGGCTGTGAGGGGGAAGCTCAGGCAGAAGTGGCCATGTGCACGGCTATTCCATTGTCACTCACGGCCAGCGGGCCTCAGCTTTGTGAGGATACGGTTGCCATAAGCGCCCCCGAAGGGTTCGCTGCTTATCAGTGGAGCACCGGCGATGCGGCGCCCGGCATACAGGCTACGGCTACAGGCGTTTATGCCGTAACGGTTGAAGACAGCGGCGGCTGCCTGGCCGTTGATAGCGTGGCCATAGAGGAATGTACCCCATTGGTGGACATCCGGATATTCGACGGTTTTTACGATTGGGCCAGCGGTACCTCCTGGTCGGGCGGGCAGATGGTGCCGGACGCTATCGAGGCCAGCAAAGGGGCTGTGACGGTAGCCAACCTGAACGATACGGATGGAGACACTATTCCGGATTATCAGGACATGTCGGTGACAGCCTCCCTCGTGGGAAGGAACGAGATAGACCTGATGAAGCTGCTCGTACTCAAGCCGCAGCCTTATTCCGGCGGCAGCCTGAAACTGCGGGTGCTGGAAGGTGGCCAAAGGGTAAAGTTCTGGAAGGCGCCAACGAAGGAAGATTCGCTTGCTTCCGCATCCCCAAACGAATACAACATCTCTTTCGGGAACGCCCCCGACAGCCTAACCTTTTACCTGGAGGCCACCGGTCATAGCGATACCCTGAGAGATATTGTGATTGAGGCTTCGTATGGAGGTAAAAGGGATACAGTGGCGGCGACGGCTTTTTGGGTGGAGAAGACGAATGTATGGATAAATCGAGCTATCAACCCTATTCCTTCTTATACGGGGGGAAATTGTAATTGCCCAGCTAATATGGGAAATCATAATTCATCGAACGACAAATGGATAGCAGGTAGAATATTCTGGGAATTTGGAATTCTCCCAAATCTGGCTCCTGCTCAGTATCATGCTCTTAACCTCGAGTTTGATGTTACGAGACAAAGGCAGACGAATACTTGCAAAATTATTTCAGGTCAGGGCTATTTAAGCGGTTGCCAACAAGATAAATTTCCATGGCTTATTCCACAGGATAACGAAATGCCTAATGATGATTCGGGGCCTCTTTTTCAGAATGATAATACCCCTTCAAGCTTTGGATCAATATATTCTTTCGACCCGCCGGGTTCAGACATTTATGATTTAGCAAATGAAAACCTAGCCTTTAAGATATATAGGGCCACCTTTAAAGAGTTTGTTAGAATACAACTGTCCCCATTTAATACTGGCCCTGGGCCAAACTCTAATTTACTAGAAGGGTCAAGGGCTTCTAAAAAAATGGATTGGTATACTACTTTTCACATTAGGCGATTTTCAGATGGACTGTATAAAATGGAATTAGATGATTCGAACACTTCTGTAAGCAAACCTATCAAGGGCTCCAATACAAATAGTAATGGCAACATTATCCTGAGTGTTGTGGATATTTCAGCAGTTTCAACCAATGGGTATAGAGTGGAATATAATTCTACCGATCGTCTATGGAATGTACAAAGAATGGTGAATGGCGTCCCCTCCGTAACAACGGTTATTCTTGAGGGGCCGAGTGGAACTTGGACTGGGGCCTTTGAAGGAGTTTCCATCCAAATAACAGAGGGTTCCATCCCGTTTGCATTTAATGATTACTATTCATATAGTACTTATGCCACTCAAAATACTCAAGGTAAAATAAATGAACTAAACATTGGTAATCAACCATTTAACGTCTACTCTCCATTTTAAATTAAATAAACAGTCATGCGCAAATTAAAAATAAGTATTAAGACTATTTTTTACATCTTTTTCATAATTCTTCTCCCGAATCAAATTTTTTCTCAATCTACTGTAGATTCTATCATTAATGAGGTTGAGCTATTGGAAAAGTATTATCAGGATCGTTTGACAATACTGTATGAAGCTATGATTGCTGCAAGGAAAGATACTACATTAGTAGGGAAGGAAAGATATAAGGCACTTCAAAGTATTGGATATTTTGTAATTGAAGAAAATATCTATCAGTTATTAGATAGTATTGATTATGAGATAGTCTCTATAAATGACGATGAAGGAGAAATATTGCCGTTCTACAAAGCCCTGTTTGGAATAAGTATGAGGAGTGAAAGTGGATTATGGCACTTAATGCCTTTTATTTTAAAAAGTCTTGATAAACCTCGAAATAACCAACAACTATATCTGCATGGCGACCTGATAAGAAGATGTTACAATATGCGAACAATAGATACAGCCGCCTGCCTCCGCATCATGGCCAACTCCATCCGAGGCGTCTCCCAGCGCAAGGAAAACCTGCTCCGAATTGCCGACATCCTGGAAAACAAATGAACAGCTTGGAAACAGAATAATTGACCACAATCAACTGCTCCATTATGAA
>JAGFJD010000183.1 GCA_024102975.1 Phaeodactylibacter sp.
CCTTTGCCACTACCCGACAATTTTCCGATTCAGCCGGGAAAAACGGGCGAAAGGCCTCAATTTTGTTATTATTGCCAAATCTTTTTGGAACAAAATCGTTCCTTTTCAGTACAAGCCCAACGGCAGCCGGGCCCGCCGCCGGGCCGGATCATTTTGAAAAAGCTTTTTTAAGTTTCGAAAAGCATGTACACGCCAAACAACCAGTTCATGGTCGACTTTACGCTTCCGGAAGAGCTCTGCGAAGAATTTGTCGACCTTATTCCTTACCAGCGGGCGGTTGTGGACCGCTACCTGACGGAAGGAAAGCTCATCAACTATGCCCTTTCCCTGGAGAACGCCAAAGTTTGGGCGGTCTTCAATGCCAATTCCGAAATGGAAGTACGGGAAATGCTGATGGACTTTCCGCTCACCCGTTTCATGGAAGTCGAAGTCTGCATGCTGACTTCCTTTAACTCTTCGGAATTCGAGCCCTCTTTTTCGCTGAATTAATCGTTGGCCGGCAATCGACGGCCAACCACACCCCTGATCCGCTTTCCAGCTAAATCAATACCTATGGAGGCCATCAAAGACATTCAACTTACCGGGGCGGAAGGGCGCCCCTTCCTGCTCGATGTTTTTTACCGGGAGGACGGGCAGGCAAAACCCATCGTCCTCTTCGCTCATGGGTTCAAGGGTTTCAAAGACTGGGGGCACTGGCACCTGATCGCCCGGGAGTTTGCGGCCAACGGCTTCGTATTCATCAAGTTCAACTTTTCCCACAATGGCACGGCTCTGGCAAACCCACAGGAATTCGGAGACCTCGAGGCCTTCGGCCAGAACAATTACAGCAAAGAGCTGGCCGACCTCGATGCCGTCATGCAGTGGCTGCACAGCGGGAGCAACGAAATACCGGCTTCTGAAGCGAGCCTGGCGTCTATCTTTCTCATCGGCCACAGCCGGGGCGGCGCCATCAGCGCCATTAAAGCGGCACGGGATGAGCGCATAAGGGCGCTCGTCACCTGGGCGGCGGTCAGCAGCCTGGCCTACGCCTGGCAGGCGCCCGGCCACATGGAGGAATGGGAGCGCCGGGGCGTCTACCACGTCCTCAACGGGCGCACCGGCCAGCGTATGCCGGTTTATTATCAGATGTACCGGGATTACAGTGCAAAAAGGGAGGCCCTGGACGTGGAACAAGCCATCCGCAACCTGAACAAGCCCCTGCTCATCGTCCACGGCGATGAGGACCCCTCCGTGCCGGCGGAGGCCGCCCGGCAGCTCCATGCCTGGAACCCGGGTTCGAAACTCCTGATCATCCCCGGCGCTGATCACGTCTTCGGCGGCAGCCATCCTTACGAAGGCGATGCGCTGCCGGAACACGCCAGAGCGCTGGTTGCCCACAGCATTCAATTCCTGAAGGGCCTGTGACCATACTGCCGGGCATTTCGGGCCTCGTGGTGAAAATGGACGGAGACCTCATCCTCAAAACAAAAAGCCCGTTTCCACCTTGTGCGGGAGCGGAACGGGCGAGGGGGTAAGAGAACGAATAATATGGTCAATTGGGGGTTTTCAGTTGAACATGAAGCGAGCGCGAACGCCCGGCTTCATGCCCTGGCTGATTGGGGTTTGGTTTTCAGGGTCATTGAGTGTTTTGGGATAATACAGGGTATTGGGGGGTCAGCCACTTCACCCTGGCTGTGTTTGTCAAACGGGGAAGCCGGTTTGTTGGGTTTAAGGGTATGGGTTTCAGGTTAATTTTTCCCGGCTTCCTTATAAAGAGAAAGCAGGGAGGCGAATTGCACAAAATTTTTTTATTTTTTTTTCGCTTTTTTATTTTTGGTAATTTTGGCCAGGAGGCAACCGGCAGGCCCCTGTTGCGTATGCTTAGAAGTGCCATACAGATAAACCAAAATGAAAATAGCCAGGTGTTAGCCATTTTCCGAACCAATCAACTTTTTGCAAGCATCCTGCTTGTATTTTACATCGCTCTGGTGCGGGCTTCTGTATGGGTTGCCCCGTCCACCTGGACGCCCTCCGGTTCCGGCCCCCTGGCGGAATGGGTACATGGCTGGTCCGGCTATACCGGGCCGACGGCAAATATCGCGGCTATAGCGCTCCTGCTGGCCCATGCCATCTTTCTCAACTTTTTCATCAGCGAACACCGGCTGGCCAGCGAGGTGAGCCTTTTCCCGGGCCTGTTTTACATTCTGGCCAGCAGCATGCTCCCCGAATTCCTGCACCTCTCGCCCGTCCTGATGGCCAATACTTTTTTCCTCATTGTGCTGTCGGAAATTTTCGCAACGTATAAAAGAGTGGATTGCGCCGACCGCATTTTTAATATCGGCTTCTGGGCCGGCGTGGGGTCTCTGTTCTATCCATCCTACATTTTTTTATTCATCGTAGGTTTTGTCGGCCTCAATATCCTGCGCGCATTCAAGGTCCGGGAGCGATTGATGGTGCTGATCGGGCTGGCCACGCCCTACATCCTCATATCGGCATATTTCTTTTGGGTGGATGGGTTTTTCACCTTCTGGCAGGAACGCCTGCCCGGCAGCTTTGCTTTCCTGGATTTTACGCCCGCTCCCAACTGGGTGGTTTTTCGCAGCCTGTCTATCTTCAGTATCCTGATCCTGGTGGCGCTCTTCAGCTATCGCTCCTATATCGTCAAACAAACCATGCAGGTGCAACGCAAGATCAACATCATTTTCTGGGGCCTGCTGGCCACCGCGTTCAGCCTGCTGATCCAGGCAGACATAGGGATCGGGCACCTGCTGGTCACTGCCGTCCCCCTCGGCATACTGCTCTCCTTCAACTTCATCCGCATGCCCCACCGCATGGCGGAGGTCCTCCACCTGCTGATCCTCGCAATCGTGCTCTTCCTTCAGTTCCGGGAGTGGCTGGATCCGGCCATCTGATGGGTATATGTGCATTAGTGTATATGTGCATTGGTGCATTTGACGCGCAAACCCGAAGGCTTCCCTTTCCGAATGCACATATATACGCACACACAAATGCACAATTAACCCCCAAACTGTTAATCTTTTATTATTGTCCCCTTCATAAACTGCCCGGAAATGGGAAGAACTGTATTTTTGCAACACAAAAAAGGATATTTGTGAAAATGCCCGGCGCCCCGCAGGATTGTTGTTTGTGATGAAAGTTACGCTCCGGGTCGGGAAGATTGGCGTTCTTTGTCCGTGATTCCTCCCCCAACTGAAACAATGTTAGCATTGTTATAAATTGCAAAGTTTTCGAACATGAAATATCTGTTACTTTTTCTGACGGCCTTTATTTCTGCTCCTCTTTTCGCCCAGGTCGAAAACCCCGTACACTGGAGTTTCGAATCCAGGCATATCGAAGGGGATGAGTTTGAGCTTGTTTTTAAAGCAAAGATCGACGATGGCTGGAAAACCTATTCGCCCTATCAGGAATACGATGAGGATGCTATCGCCCCTATTCCCATCGGCATATTCTACGATGAAGGAGATCACTTCGAAACCATCGGCAAGCTCCAGGAAGCCGGCAACCGAAAAGTAGCGCAGGAGCCCCTTTTCGAAAACATCAACGTGGCTTACTATACCAAGAACGCCACCTTTACCCAGCGCGTCCGGATGAAGGACGCCAGCCGGCCCGTTACAGGTTATGTAGAATCCATGGCCTGCGATGAGGAGAAGTGCCTGCCGCCTTCCAGCGTCGATTTCGGATTCGAGCTGAAAGCCCCCAAGCCGACCACCGGCCAGCTGGCGCCGCCGGCAACAGACGAGAAGATCGCAGAGGCCGTCAAGGAAAACATCCGGAAGCCGCAGGAAGATTTCACGAAGGTGGAACAGCTGGAAAAACTGGAAGCCCTCCCGCCTCCCGGCGGCATCAAAGCTCCGCTGAAGTGGACGTTCGATATCAAGAAGATCAGCGAACAGGAGTACGAACTCCTGTTCATAGCCGACCTGGCAAAAGGCTGGACCTTCTACTCCCAGCACACCTCGCCGGATGACGGCCCCATCCCCGCCTCGTTCCATTTCGAACCGGGCGCCCATTATGAACTGGAGGGCGCCACCCTGGAAGAGGGCGGGAAGAAAAAATCGGGCATGGACCCCTTCTTTGGAGTGGAGGTCGTCAAATTCACGGAAGGGCCGGTCACCTTCCGACAGAAAGTCAAAGCGCTGGACAGCAGCGAGCCCATCACCGGCTATCTGACTTACATGGCCTGTGATGATTCCGAGTGTTTGCCGCCAACCGATGTGGAGTTCAGCTTCGGCCTCGCGGCCGGCACCGCCGGGCAGGCAGCAGCCATCGACCCGGCCAGCGGCCTGAAAGCCATCGACCAGACGGTGCCCAGCATTAAGGCCACCTACGTCGAGCCGCTGGGCAGCTGCGGAGCAGAAGATGTAGCCCGGGACAGCAACCTGCTGTGGACCTTCATCCTGGGCTTCGCCGGCGGCCTGCTGGCCCTGCTGACGCCCTGCGTCTTCCCGATGATCCCGCTGACGGTCAGCTTCTTCACCAAGAGCAGCAAGGACCGCGCTTCCGGGCTGCGCAACGCCCTGCTCTACGGCCTGTCCATCATCGTCATTTACGTATCCATCGGGTTGCTCATTACCGGCGTTTTTGGCGCCACGGCCCTCAACGAACTGTCGACCAACTGGATCGCCAATACGCTCTTTTTCATCATCTTCATCCTGTTCGCCTTCTCGTTTTTCGGCTTTTACGAAATAACGCTGCCCAGTTCGTGGGCCAACAAGAGCGACGCCATGGCGGACCGGGGCGGCCTGCTGGGCATCTTCTTCATGGCCTTCACGCTGGCCATCGTTTCCTTTTCCTGCACCGGCCCGATCATCGGCTCCGCGCTGGTACAGTCGGCAACGAGCAAAATGGGGCCCTTCGTCGTCATGCTGGGCTTCTCCTCAGCCCTGGCCCTGCCCTTCGCCCTCTTCGCCGCCTTCCCCGGCTGGCTGAACTCCCTGCCCAAATCGGGCGGATGGATGAACTCGGTAAAGGTCGTGCTGGGCTTCCTCGAACTGGCCCTGGCCCTGAAGTTCCTCTCGGTGGCTGACATGACCATGCACTGGAACATCCTGCCCTACGAGGTGTTCATGGGCGCCTGGGTACTGATCTTCGGCGCCATGGCGGCCTACCTGTTCGGGCTGATCCGTTTCCCGCACGACAGCCCGGTGCAGAAACTGTCCGCCACCCGCGGCGCCTTCGCTTTGCTATCCCTGGCCCTGACCGTTTACCTGGCTACCGGCTTTTTCTATAACGACGACACCAAATCGTACAACTCCCTCAAACTGATGAGCGGCCTGGCGCCGCCGGCCACCTACAACGTCTTGTTGCCGGATGCCAAGGAGGCCCTGGATACGGACATCAAATCCAAATACCCGTCCTTCACCAAGTGTGCCAACAACCTGGATTGCTTCAAGAATTACGAAGAGGGCGTGGCCTACGCCAGGGAGGTGAACAAACCCGTCCTGCTCGACTTTACCGGCTACGGCTGCGTCAACTGCCGCAAGACCGAAGAACACATCTGGGTGGCCGAGGAAGTCAAAAGCAAGCTGTCCGAAGATTTTGTCCTGGTGTCCCTCTACGTCGACGACCGCAAGGCCCTTGAAGAAATCCTGCTTTCCATCCCCCGGCAGGAGAAGCTCCGCAACGTGGGCAACATGTGGGCGGACTTCCAGATCGTCAACTTTGAGCAGAACTCCCAGCCCCTGTACGTCATGATGTCACCGGACGAACGCGTGCTCGCCGCTCCCCGCGGCTACAAGGAAGGCGTCCAGGATTACGCCGAATTCCTGAAATGCGGTTTGGAGACTTATGAACAGACGACGGAAGAACAGAAGAAAGGCAAAGAGGATAAACGGCTGGGGGTTAATTAGGATGGGTGCATGGGTGCACGGGTGCATGGGGAGGGGCGGAGCAATGAACCCATGAACCCATGAACCAATGAAACAATGAACTACTCCATCTCGATCAGCAGGTAGTTTTTCTCCACAGCCTCTCCCTTTTTCACGCGGATCGCTTTAACCACGCCATCGCCGGGGCTTTTGAGCACATTTTCCATTTTCATGGCTTCCAGGACGAGCAGGGGGTCGCCTTTGTGGACCTGCTGGCCGACGTCTGCTGAAATATCGAGCACCAGGCCGGGCATCGGGGCGCGTACTTCCCGCACTTTGTGTTGCGAGATTACCGCCAGGCCCAGGCGTTTGACCAGTTGGTCGTACTGGTCGGCCAACTCCACATCATAGACCGAGCCGTTCACTTTGATGGTGAAGGTTTTGGTATTGTAGTTGGTGTGGAGGATTTCTACGTGATACGAAATATTCTCTTTGAGGACGTGGTAGCGGCCGTCGCTCATCGGTACGATATCGAGGTCTGGCCTGACATCGTCAAAAGTGAACTGTTTATTGACCGTCGCTTTGAATTGGTCGCCGGCATTATTCATCAGGTTAGGTTTGTCAGGCGCTCATCCGCCCGAGTTTCATCATAAAGTAGGTCTCGAAGATAGTATAAATCAGGTAAACGGCGAAAAAAGGAATGATAAACAGTTTGTCCGGCGGCTGGGCCAGCTGGCTGTACCCCAGAAGCACGAGGATAGCCAGGAACATCTTGCCGGCGGTAAAGCCCAGCACCGCATTGGTGAAGTCGTTTTTATTGTCGCTCTCTGCTGCCCGGCGCCCGGCCAGGTACATCAGGATGCTCAGGCCCACGAAAGCGGCCAGGCTGATCCACGACAGCGTGCTGTAGGCCTGCAGTTGCGGGAGGCGGTTGAGAAAGAAAAGCAGGATCGCAGCGCCAAGGGAGAGCAACCCCAACTGAATGAAAAAGCTACGCTGGTCCATGGTTATGGTTTATTGCCGGTGAACAAATCCTTGAGGGAGATATAAAGCGCTGCAAAAATGGAGAAAAGGGCCATGAGGACAGTGAGGTAGGGACGTTCGGACTGGAAATATTCATCCAGCATCTTGCCGGCGTACGTCCCCACCAGGATGATGATCCCCATCTGAAAGGCCATGCCGGAATATTTGAGATAGGCGTCAAATTTTTCACGGCCACTGCCTTTGCCGGAGGATTCGTTTTCGCTTTTGTTATTGTGCGCCTGCTGTTTTTGCTTCTTTGACAACTTTGGATCCTTCTGTTTCTTTATTCTGAGACTGGCTGCTGTTGGCGTAACCCGGTTTGGCGGCGGATTTCCCGCCCATCGAGCAGGTGACGTTGAAGGTGGCGCCCGACTGGACGATCAGTTTGCTGGTAACCACTTCCCCGCTGATGGCCGCCGTCTCCCGAACGTTCAGGAGTTCGGTAACGTGGAGATTGCCTTCGAATTTGCCTTCGATCACGGCGTTCTGGCAGCGGATTTCCCCCTCTACAAAGCCCGTAGGGCCGATAATGACCTTGGCGTCGCAGTAGAGCTTACCCTTGATGGCGCCGTCGATGCGGATGTCGCTCTCCGATTTGACAGTACCTTCCACAACGGTCCCGTTCACCAGGCTGTTGAGCGCATGGGTTGTCGTCGGCATAAAACTGCTGCTTTTCCCCTTGCTGGCCTCCTTCTTCTTGTTGTTACCTCCAAACATAATACAGTTTTTTATTTGGTTAATAGATTTTACGCTGACGTCGCCGTTTTTGTTCTTAAAAAAGAGCGTTCATCAGCATGGAATTTGGGATGCGGCCCTGTCAGCCGATCGTTACTTTCCCTGCCTGCCCATCCCGGGGGGGACTGCGCCAGAATACCCGGGCGGCGGGCAAAGTTAACACTTTATACCATTCATTTCAACTTAGGGGTGATGCAGGGTAAGCAATGTGTTTGTGTAATCCGGGGCCTAGCAGTTTTCTCTAACGAATAACAATATAGGGCTTTTTGACACTATCGGAAAATTGTACGGGAAAAAAGTGAAGGGGGGAGTGCCTTAACAGCTGAACCCCACCGGACAACGTACAGTGGGGTTCAGTTATTTTCCCATAGGGAGCAAAATGCGGTTGTCCTGACGAATGTTGGACATTGTCAGGATGCTGGCCGTTAGCGTAAGCATTGGTTCCCCTCGAAAAGCTCAGGGCCAGATTCGCTGGCAATCAACGGCTTGGAGGCGGCGGATAACCAACAACCATACTGCTGGACATTTTTTGGACACAGAGTACGCCGACCTGCCTGCCGCGAGGCGCGGCCTTGCAGGCAGGGAAAACACAGAGCCACACAGAGGCTGATTATCAACGGAAAAACTTTGTGCACCTCTGTGTTGGACTCGGTGCGCTCTGTGTCCAAAACCATTTTGTCCAGTAGTAGTAGTGTGACCAACAACTAACAACCGCCCCGGAACTTCGTTCCCTAGAAGTTCGGGCAGTACACACCCCGGCGTTCCAGGCCGCAAATCTTGTAAGCCAGGGCGAATTCGAAAGCGCCGTTGGAGTTGCTGGCGGTGCGCAGCGGGGAAACGTTGATGTCGTAACTGAAACCCAGGCTGAAGTTCTCGTAATCGAAGCGGGTGGAAAGGATAGCCGCATCGTTGAGCACACCGGATTCGATCTTGTTGGAAATCCGCGTCCAGAGGCCGAACTGGAAGGCCTGGTAGGACTGCCGGCTGCCCAGCAGGAATTTGAAGCTCGTGCCGGCATTGACCTGGAAGGACGGCCCCTGGCTCATGACGATCACGCCCGGCACCAGGCCGAAGCGGTCGCCCATCATGAATTCGCCGCCGCCGTGGAAGGTGAACCGGCTGTAGAGCAAATCCTCGTCATTGCTGTTGAACGACTGGTTGGAGCGGTTCAGGTGGTGGAAAGAACCGCCCAGGTAGAGGCTGTTGGACTCGTCGAACACCATGAACCAGAGCAGGCCGGCAGCCAGGTCGGCGAAAATGAAGTTGTCGCGGTTGAAACCGTCCTCCTGGGAGTCGAGGCCTGGGTCGAATCCGCCTTCACCATCGTGTTGCAGGCCCCAGCGCAGTTTGAGGAAGTCGATGCTGCGTTGGGCCACGCCGGCTTCGGCACCTACCACCAGATAGTTGGCCTGGCTGCGGTAGCCGCCCATCCGCTTGCTGTAGGAGGCCGACAGCTTGCCGGTCAGCGTCGAGAAGTTGGCTTCGCCGGCGCGGTCTCCCCAGAAAGTGCCGCCTATCCCAAAATAATCGTAGCGGCCAACGGGTATGCGCTGGTCGTAGGAAACGGAATAAGTATTGTAGGCATTGGATCTCAGTACGCTGGCCCACTGGTTGCGGTAGTTGGCCACCAGGCGGATATTGCAGTTCATCACCCCGGTCATGGCCGGATTCAGGTTGAGGGGCGACAGGTAAAATTGTGAGAAGTGAATATCCTGCGCGCCCAGAGTGAGGCCGCCGAGCGCCAACAGGCAGGTAATGAGTATCGACTTGAAATTTTTCATACAAGCGGTTGTTTGTAAAATTGCTTTCCTTAATCGCAGTGATTTGATTAATACAGGTTGATCTCGCTTTGTTCAGGGCTTGTTAAGAAGGACGTGGTTCCAAATGGCCGTGATGTTGCCAAATTATAGTTCGAAATACGGGGCTGACGGCAAAGCAACAGGCCCACCTGCGACCCTCCGCCAAATGTACCTCGCGCTATCAAGTCACAATAATAGGAAATGTTATGCAAAGTAGCGGAATATTTTGTGTTAAAAGACGGCTGTAGCACAAATAGGCGCCTTTTTCGAAGCATTAATCGTTACAAACTATGCCTCCCTGCCCTCTTGCCGGGAATCGGAACATTTACACATTTACACTTACGCACATTTACACATTTTATTCCACCTCCTCCCCATCCTCATACTTCCACTGGGCGCCATATTCTTCCACGAGGATATTGTCGTACTGGTCGGCGCACTCAAAAAGGTGGCGGAAGAGCTTCATGCCGGTGCTGAGGTTGAGGTAGCGGTCGTAGATGAGCAGAGAGAGGATGATATCCCGGCTCTTGATGCTGAAGGTCAGGCCCTCCACCTCGTGGTTCTTCCGGAGCAGGAATTCGTACAGCGGCTTGATGTTTTCCTGCGGCAGCATGCACAGGTAGGCGTCGCCGGTGATCAGGCCCGTTTCTTCGTGGTAGGAGATATTGATGCGGGCGCTGCCCTGCAGGACTTCCCAGTTGTTGAGCCCCCGGCGGGAAAGGCGCACGTCGTGGCCTGCCTTTTCCAGCAGCTCCTCGATTGTCATGGCCACGCCCACCGGCTGGTACTCCTCGGCCATGGACGGCAATTCGACCTTGGCGCCGCAGTGCGGGCAGTATTTTTTGTTTTCTACTTCTGCTTCAGAGATGATGTTGTTGCACCCTTCGCACCGGGTACACACGCCGTCGCCGGCAACCTGAAAGGCGGTGATCGTCTCGCTGATGTAACGGGCAGGCAGGGAAAAGCCCATATTGTCGCCATCCTTGATGATGAACGTGTTCACGCCCAGTATCCTCCCCCCCTTGTTGATGAGCGGGCCGCCGCTGTTGCCGGGATTGAGCGCGGCATCGTGCTGGATGTAGCGCACATCGTCATTTTCATGGAAGTGGCTGGCATTGGAGACAATGCCCTGAGTAGTGGAAAACTTCAACCCGAAAGGATGCCCGATGGCCACCACCGGGTCGCCTTCCGCCACCTTGTCGTCGACGCCGAGCTCCACCCGGGGCAGGTCAGGGGCATTGGGCACTTCCAGAAACGCCAGGTCGTACTTGGGGTCGGAATAAATGACGCGCACCAACTGCTTCTCCAGGCCTTCGCCCTTGACGATCACCTCCCGGTTGCCCTGCACGATATGGCCATTGGTGACAATGAGCCCCGGCTCCCGGAGGTAAAACCCCGTACCCGTGCTGTACGGCGTAGCAATCTGGATGACGACGTTGCGGTATAATTCTATGACTTCTCTCATGAATAAGTTGGGCTTCCTGGCGGTAATGTAGGCAAATATACTCGACTGGACTTGGATTGCCAAGGGTTATTGGATTGTTTCACAGTTGCATGGTTCCATTGTTTCATTGACATGCAGGCCCACGCCCCCATGAACCAGTGAACCCATCCACTACCACTCCATCCCCGGGTACGCCCGCTGCACGAACTGCATTTCCGCCAGGATATACCCCAGGTATTCGGTGTGCATCCTGCCGTTCTTGCCGCCGTGTTGCATGTGCTTCGTTTCCGGCTTTACGAGCGTAGCTTCTTTCAGGATGGCGGCCACTTTTTCGTCGTACAAAGGTTGGATGCGGCGGAGGTCCGCGCCGATGCCGGCATCCAGCATCATTGTATCCACTTCGTCAGGCGTGGTGAGCTCTCCGGTATACGTCCAAAGGCTGTCGAGAGCGTGCTGCATTTTCTGGTGGCTCTCCTCGGTGCCGTCGCCCAGGCGGATCACCCATTCGGAGCTGTAGCGGAGGTGGTAGGCGATCTCTTTGAGGGATTTTTCGGCGATGGCGCGGAGTTGTTCGTCCTGGCTGGATTTCAGTTCTTCGTGCAGGTAGAAGTTGAAGGCATCGAAGAGGAACTGGCGGACGATGGTGAAGGCGAAGTCTTCGTTGGGCTGCTCGGTGAGCAGGGCGTTGCGGAACTCCCACGCGTCGCGCAGGTAGGCGAGCTTGTCCTCATCCCGGCCCTGGCCTTCAACCTTTCCGGCGTGCGCCAGGAGGCTGCGCGCCTGCCCCACCTGGTCGAGGGCGATATTGGTCATGGCGATGTCCTGTTCCAGGACGGGGCCGTGGCCGCACCATTCGGAGAGGCGGTGCCCGAGGATGAGGGCGTTGTCTCCGAGGCGGAGGAGGTATTGGAAGTGGGCTTGTTGTGGAGTCATTTTTTTCGTGATTCGGGACTCGTGGTTTGTGATTCGTGATTCGTGGCCCGGGAGCACCGTGGCGACCCGGCAAGAGTGATTTCCGGCGCCTCACTTTCCAAAGCAATGCGCATGTGGCGCCCTATTCACTCATTCACTCATTCACTCATTCACTCATTCATTTAAATATGCTTCACCTCGTCAGGCAGGTTATAAAAAGTAGGGTGGCGGTAAACCTTATCATCTGCGGGGTCGAACAGCGACTCCTTTTGGTTAGGGCTGGAAGCAGTGATATATTTGGATTCCACCACCCATATACTGACGCCTTCGTTGCGGCGGGTGTATACATCGCGGGCATTTTCGATAGCCATTTCGGCGTCGGCGGCGTGCAGGCTGCCGACGTGTTTGTGGCTCAAGCCGTTCTTGCTGCGGATGAAGATCTCCCAGAGCGGCCAGTTTTTTTTATTGGATTTTGTGGTCATGATCGTGTTTTAAATTCAAACTCCGATCAATCATTCTCTGCCTTTGTTTGCCCCGTCCCTGAAGGGAGCAAAGGCAGAGAATGATTGATCTCCGTTCGGAGGGCAAGAACAAATCAAGATTTAGTTTCAAAACAAATTATCACTTACGCTGCCTGAACAGCAGCCTCTCGCTCCTTCCGCTCCCTTCTCTTTTCCGCATAGGCCATCGCCGCCTCGCGCACCCAGGCACCTTCCTCATGGGCTTTGATGCGGGCCTTCATGCGCTGTTCGTTGCAGGGGCCGTTGCCTTTGACGACCTGCCAGAACTCGGCCCAGTCGATCTCCCCGAAGTCATAGTGGCCGGTTTCTTCGTTCCATTTCAGGTCGGGGTCGGGCACGGTGATGCCGAGGAAGTCCGCCTGCGGCACGGTCACGTCCACGAATTGCTGGCGCAACTCGTCGTTGGTTTTCCGTTTGATCTTCCATTTCAACGACTGCTCGGTATGGCTGGAGTCCTTGTCGCTGGGGCCGAACATCATCAGGGATGGCCACCACCAGCGGTTAAGGGCGTCCTGGGCCATGTTCTTCTGGGCCTCGGTGCCGCGGCAGAGCGTCAGCAATATCTCGTAGCCCTGGCGCTGGTGGAAACTCTCTTCCTTGCAGATGCGCACCATGGCACGGGCGTAGGGGCCGTAGGAGGTGCGCGTGAGCATAACCTGGTTCATAATGGCCGCGCCGTCGACGAGCCAGCCAATGGCCCCGATGTCGGCCCAGCTGAGGGTCGGGTAATTGAAGATGGAGCTGTATTTAGCTTTGCCCTGGTGCAGTTCGTCGATCAGGTCCTCGCGGTCGGCGCCCAGGGTTTCGGCGGCGCCGTAGAGGTACAGGCCGTGGCCCGCCTCGTCCTGCACTTTGGCCAGCAGGGCCACCTTGCGGCGCAGGGAGGGCGCCCGGCCGATCCAGTTGCCTTCCGGCAGCATGCCGACGATCTCGGAGTGGGCGTGCTGGGAAATCTGCCGGATCAGGGTTTTGCGGTAGGCGTCCGGCATCCAGTCTTTCGGTTCTATCTTTTCTTCGGCGTCGATGCGCGCCTGGAATTGTTCTAAAAGGGCTTGTTGCTTAGGATCCATGAATGTCTTTTTTCGGCAGTGCAAATATACGGAGTTCCGTTATAAAAACGAACATTTGTTCGTATTGTTTAGAAAGGAGTCGCCCTGTTTGAAGGGGTTAAAGAACCCTCTTCCAAATTTTTTCGTTATTTTCGAAAAAATTGCTGTATGGAAGAAGAAAAACTGTTGAGCCGCATAACATTAGACCCAAACATCTGCCATGGCAAACCTACCATACGAGGTCTTCGTTACACGGTAGAGGGCATCCTGGAATACTTATCCGGAGGAGATACCATTGAAACCATTTTGGAAGAGTTTCCCGACCTGGAGCGGGAAGATATTCTTGCCTGTCTTGCCTATGCCACCGCCTCCATAAAGGCTAAGAGTATGTTTGGAGGTGGTGCTTTGGAAGCGAAAATGCCAGATTTGGGGTTCTCACAAGGTTCATTTTTTGGTGCATAGCCTAGCTACGGACCAAAAAATAACCGCCGTGAGGTTCCAAAATC
>JAGFJD010000579.1 GCA_024102975.1 Phaeodactylibacter sp.
TGAGAAAGAAGCCCTTGATGGTGCCCGTTTTGCCTTTCAGCTTTTCCAGGAATTCCGCTTCGGTGATCTCCAGCGCATCTTCACCCAGCTTTTTCTCGCGGATAAAGGCGTCCTTGTTTTCCAGGTAGTAGATGTGGGCCAGTTTGCGGGGGCAGTCGAAGCCGAGGCGAAGGCCGCCGGGGAACAGGAAGGCGAAGCGTTCGTGTTTGGGGCGTTGCTCCGGCTCGTCATAGGCGTAGAACTCGCCGGTCATGCCGAAGTGGAAGAGCACGTCATGGCCGTTGTCCAGGTGCACAAAGAGGTACTTGCCCCGGCGGCAGGAGCTGGTGAATTGCCGCCCCTCCATTTTTTTGGCGAAGGCCTCGCCGGTGATGTTCCGGAAGATGTGGTTGGTTTCGCGCAGCTCAACCTTTTCGATCTTTTTGTCCAGGGCGACGCGGTCGAAGTTGAGCTTCTTGGTATTGACTTCGGGTAGTTCGGGCATGAGTGGTTTACGAATGATTCTCAGCCGTAACCAGGAAAAACTGAGTTTTGTTTACTTCATGGATGGCATAAGTTGTTGTAGCTTACCGGCAGAAGTCCTCCCGCAGCACCTCTTCCAGCATCTGCAGCAAAAAATCGGCATTGTCCCGGCTGAAGCACATCGGCGGCTTGATCTTCAGCACATTATCATACGGCCCGTCGGTACTCATCAGCACGCCCTTATCCCTCATGCGGTTGGCCAGGTAGCTGGCCTGGGCGGTAGCCGGCGCCAGGCTTTCCCGGTTTTTTACCAGTTCAAAACCCAGGAACAGGCCATGGCCGCGGACGTCGCCAATGATCGGGTGCTGTTGCTGCAGGCCGCGCAGGCCCTCCAGGAGGTAGTTGCCCACCTGCCGGGCATGCTCCTGCAAGCCCTCTTCTTCGATCACCCGCAAAACCTCCCGGCCGATAGCACAGGACACCGGGTTGCCGCCGAAAGTATTGAAATACTCCATGCCATTGGCGAATGCTTCGGCGATCTCCGGCCGGCAGGCCACCGCCCCCAGCGGATGGCCGTTGCCGATAGGCTTGCCCATCACCACAATATCGGGTACGACGCCCTGCAGCCCGAAGCCCCAGAAAGCCTCGCCCACCCGCCCGAAGCCCACCTGTACCTCATCGGCGATGCAGACACCGCCGGCCTGCCGGACAGAGCGGTACGCCTCCCGCAAGTAACCGGAAGGCGGCACTACCTGCCCCCCGCAGCTGAGGATGCTCTCGGCGATGAACCCGGCAATGCCGCGCCCCTGTTGCTCCACTTTTGCGATGGCCTTTTGCACGTCTTCCGCGTAGGCCGGGCCGGCGCCGGCACCCCGGTGCCGCCCGCGGTAGGGGTCGGGGATGGGCGCCACCTGCACCCAGTCTGGCGCTCCCCGCCCGCCCCTGCCGTCAAATTTGTAGGAGCTGATGTCCACGCAGGCATTGGTGTTGCCATGATAGCCCGCTTCCACCACTACCATGTCGCGCTGGCCGGTGTAGGTCCGGGCCAGGCGCAGCGCCAGCTCATTGGCTTCGCTGCCGGAGTTGACGAAGTGCACGACGCTCAGCTCCGGCGGCAGCCTGGCCAGCAGCTCTTCGGCGAAGCGGACGATGTGGGTGTGGAGGTAGCGGGTGTTGGTATTCAGCAAACCCATCTGCTGCTGAGCGGCGCGCACCACCCGCGGGTGCTGATGGCCGACGTGCGGCACGTTGTTGACGGTATCCAGATATCGCCTCCCGCTGGTGTCGTACAGGTATTGCATAAAGCCCCTCACCATGTGCAGCGGCCGGTGGTAGGAAATGCTGAGGCTGCGCCCCAGGTGGCTGCGCCTTTTCCGGAGCACTTCCCCGGGGGGCAGTTCTTCCCGCTCCGGGCGGGAGGCACCCTCCGGCAGGCCGGCCAGCGGTTCCGGGTTCGGGCAGATGCTCTTCCAGGTGGGCCACTGCTCCGGGAAGCCCACGCCGGGGAAGTCTCCTTCATTCCCGAGTGTATCGAGCATTACCTGGAAATGCAGGTGGGGCGGCCAGGTGCCGTTTTCCGATACTTTGCCGAAGGCGGCGATTTGCTGTCCGCGGCTGACGGGCATGCCCACGTGCAGCCCCTCCAGGCACTTCCGGTTGAGGTGGCCATAGAGGGTGAAAAAGCGGGGCCCGTCTTCGGGTTCGTGTTCCAGGATGATGGTGGGGCCGTAGTCGCGCTCGCGGGCGTTGTCGGCGAAGCTATGGACCTTGCCGTCGCAGGGAGCGTAAACGGGCGTGCCTGCCGGGCCCCAGATATCGAGCCCCAGGTGAACGCTGCGCCATTGCGGCCCGTCGTTGCCCATCTGCTGATAGGCGTCGGTGGTGTAAAAGGGGCGTACTTCCCCGTAGCCGCCGGCGGCGGCAGGCGCGCCGGCCTCTTCCATCATGCGCTCGATATGGCGCAGGAAGCGTTGTTCTTCATTAAAGTTTTCATTGTTGCCCAGTACTGGGCTGCCCACGCCCAGGTCCATTACCTGCCATTGGCCGGGCGCCAGCCTCAGAGCGGTGAGGGGCGCAAAATCCTGGCGGCGGGCCCACTCCCGGAAGGCCGGCGCTGATGGGCAGGGTTCCCAGCCGCAGGCGTGGCGGAAGGTGTAGCGAGCCAGCGCGGGCGGGATATCCCGCAGTTTGCCGAGCAGGGCCCAGGCCTGGCGTTCGCTGATGAGCAGGTATTCGTTGTCCGGTTCTGCCTGTTTGTTGATGGCCGAGTTGGTGACGCTGATTAACAGGCGGGCGGCGGTTAGCGCGAAGAGGGCGGCCACTTCCTCTTCCTGTAGCGGGAAAACGGAGTGGAAGCTGCGGATTACCGGTACGGCTGCCGACAGGGGGTTGGGCTTGTCCATCAGGGCATAGGCCAGGGCGATGGCCAGGTCGTTGATGGTCTGGGTGTAGAGGGTGTCTCCGAAGTCGATAAACCCCGACACTTCGTATCGCCAGGTAGCGGGATGCCCTTCCTGGTTTGCGGTGACAAGCACGTTGTAATCATTGGCGTCGTTGTAGTTGACGCTCTTGCGGAGGCGGGGCAGGCGGGGTTGCGCCTCCCGTTCGAACAGGCCCAGGAAATGCCGGAACAACTCCGCCTGCCGGCCCTCGAAGAGGTGCCCAAAATCCTTTACCCACGGCAACCGGCCGGGATCCCATTTAAAATCCCGCTCCGCCGCCGGATGGCGGAACCCTTCCAGCGCCCGGCACAGCTGGCCGCAGGCCCGGCCCAGGCTTTCCAGCAGGGCAGGGGAGTGAGGGCGGGCCCGGGCAAATACTTTGCCGGGGACCCAGCGTAGCAGGCGGAGGATTCTTCGGTTGCCGTGTTCGTCCCGGACAGGCCTGGCCGGCTTGCCCGGAATGTCCGTTACCGGAATCGGAAGCTGCAAAGGCAGGGAGGCCTCTTCGAGGCGCTTCAGGACGGCGGCCTGCATGTCCAGGAACTGCTCGTCGGCATCGGGGCGGGAGAGTTTGAGGGTATAGGAACGGCCTTCAGGAGTATCCAGGCGGAAGTTGAAGTCTACCTCTCCGGGAAGGGGGGTGGCTTTGCCCTGTATCCCGAAGTGTTCCCGGGCCAGGGCTTCGGCCTGCGTTTCGGAAACGGACAAATGATGGTATTCTGAAGAAGGCATGTTTGTAATTTTTGCGGAACAAATATCTACAATGATACAAAGCCAAAGAAAAACCGGCTATTCTTCCACCCTCAATCCCGGAAGGCCCCAGTGCCGTTTCACCGCCAGAATGCGCAAAACGATGATGAACAGCACCGTGCAGAGCACATTGGCGTGGTATGCCACCCCCGCCGCCCGCAGCGCCAGGAAGAGCAGCCCGCCGGCGATGCAGGCCGTAGCGTAAATTTCCTTGCGGAAGATCAGCGGCACCTCGTTGCAGAGGGTATCCCGCAGCACCCCGCCGAAGACAGCCGAAACAGTGCCCATCATCACGGCGATCACCGGCGGCAGCCCCAGGGCCAGGGTCTTGTTGAGCCCCAGGATGGTGAACAGCCCGATGCCGATGGTGTCGAAGAGGAAGAGGGTGCGCCGCAGGCGCAGGATGTAGCGGTGGAAAAGGTAGGTAGCCACGATGCCGCCGCTGACCACCAGCAGGTAGTTGAGATCCTTCATCCAGCCGACGGGCGTAGCGCCCAGCAGCACGTCGCGGATGGTGCCTCCGCCCAGGGCAGTGAGGAAGGCAATCACGAAGCCGCCAAACAGGTCGAGCTTTTTCTGTGAGGCAGTCAGCAGGCCGCTGATGGCGAAGACGAAGGTGCCCGCCAGGTCGAGGAGATAGATGAGGTCCATTGGGTTGCAATGCTTGTATGGAGAAGATAGGGCAGCAGCGTTCGCTACCTGCCAGGGGGGGCTGCCGGCTGCGCTGGCCGGTTGCCGGTTGTCGGCGAACGGGCAACCAGCAACCGGCAACAGAAAGCCCAATACTCCGGCCTATCGGGGAAGCCGGCTGCCCGCCCAACGGCAGGCACTATCGAGGCAACCCTCATTTGATCTTCACATCCAGGTTAATGTGCGCCGGGTGGCATTTCTTGCACTGCGCCTCTTCGAAAAACGTGGTAAAAGGCCGTTTGATGGGTTCCTGAGTCATGGCGCTGTGTTTGATCAGCTTACCCAGCAACTCATTGGTAATGTCCATATCCAGCAGGATGGAATCTCTGGACTGAGGGTAAGTCACCAGGATAACCGGTGCCTTGCCTTCCCGGTCCTCCGGTTCCCGTTTCATCATCTTCCATTCATTTTTTCCGGTTCGGACCAGCTTCTGGTCCTGGTAGGGCACCCATCCGATAGCTATTTTTATTTCCGGATGGAAGGAGGCGATTTCCGAAGGCTGCATCGATCTGCCGACAGAGGTCGTGGCCGCCATTTGTTTGGTTTCGCCGCAGTTGAGCACGATAAACGCGATCAGCAGGAAAAAGAATGCTATTCTCCAGGTCATGACTGTAGTTTTTTTGGTTATTTGCCATGAAAGTAATCATTACTTTCGAAACTACATGCGCGACTGCCGCTCGTTTGGCAAGCTGTATTCCCTCCTCACCTCTCTTCCTCCCCTTCAGCAATCACCTCCCCGATCTTAGGCGCTTTCCACCGGGTGAACCCTACCGGTACGCCCTGGGCCTTCTTCAGGGCTTTGCCCGCCCTTTGTTTGTCGTACACCATAGCGAAGGTCATGATCAGGCTGGTGCCGATGATGATGAACAACAGGATGCCCGCTTCGAAGCCGGGCACGACGGCCTCCTTGGGGATGGCGTAGAACAGCAGGATGGTGATCAGGCCCCGCGGGGCGACGAAGAGCTGCGGGATGATATCGCTGCCCAGAAAGAGGCGCAGGATGACGAACCGGATGGCATAGATGGACAGGATGATCAATCCGCTGATGAGGGCCACGTCCAGGTGGAGCAGGGAAACCAGAGAGATGGTCAGCCCGAAAATCACGAAAAAGAAGGTGCGCACCACAAAGGCCGTCTCCATGGTGATGATGTGCAGGCCTTCGTAGATGTTCTCGGCCTTTTCCAGGTCCAGCCAGCGCCCCAGCCTCCCCCGGAAGAAGAGTTGCATATTGGCGATCACCAGCCCGAAAGCCAGGATGATGATGAGGGAAGACAGGTGCATCTTTTTGCCCAGCGCATACAGCAACAGCAATACGGCGATGAGCAGAAAGAGCTTGACCTGGCTGCGGATGTTCTGGAAGATGAAAAGGATGAGGTAACTGGCCACCAGAGAGATGGCGATGGTCAGGCCCAGGTTGCCGAAGAAACCCGCAACGCCGTTGCCGCCGGCATGGTCGGCAGCTTCCCACTGCCCCGCCAGGAAATAAAAAAGCATGATGCCCAGGATATCCGAAAAGGTGCTTTCGTAGATGTGGAACTCCTTTTTTACATTGCTCAGCCCGGCAACGGAAGGGATGATGATGGCGCTGGACAGGATAGAGAGGGGCGTGGCGTACAACTAGGCGGTGTTCCTATCCATCTCCGGGATAAACTGGTGGAGGATCAGGGCGGCCACCCAGGTGGAGGCGATCAGGCCGATCAGGGCGATGGCCAGGGCTTTGCCGATCGGCAGGATCTTATCCGGTTTCAGTTCCAGTTCCAGCGCCGCTTCGAGCACGATCATGATCAGGCCGACGATGCCCAGCACTTCCAGGATGGGAAAAAAATCGATGCTGCCCAGCCCCAGAGCGTCGAGGCCCAGTTTTAGCAGGATGCCCAGCGCGATCAGCATTAGCACGGAAGGGACATTGGTCTTGCGGGCCACCTCGCTGAAGATAAAGGACAATATGATGATAGCCGAGGCTTCGATGATCAGGTTGTAAGAGGTTAATATCTCCATGCTTTTCGTAGTTGGCTGGAATTGTTAAATTGTTTTATGGATATATTGTTGGCACCATCGGGCCTCCCCCAGGGGGAGAGGGCCTGCTGTCCGCCGTCCCCCGCCGCTTGATTTTTGATGTGCGACGTTTGATTTTTGATATGCCGCCCGCCGTCTGCCGCCCATCACACCACCCTGCACGAATACCCCAACTCTTTCAGCAGCTGCCTCAGCTCCCTCAGGTGGCCTTCCTGTTTGAGCACTACCCGGAGTTCGAACTGGTTGTCGAGGCCGCCGTCGGCTATCCATTCCGGTTTGTGGTTCCAGTCCAGGTAAGGCGAAGTGGCCAGGATGTCCATGAGTTTAACGGCAAAGCCGTCCGGCGTTTCGTCTCCATCCGGCTGGACGATCAGCTGATAAACGCCGCTCACATCTTCGCCGGAAAGCAGGGTGTATCCGTCGGCGAGCAGGCGCGCATAACTGAGGTAATGGCGCCCGTCGTCGGCCTGCAGGTAAAGGCCGAGGTTGCCCAGTTTGGAAACTACGCCCTGCACGTCGCTGCTGCGCAGCTTTTTGCCGGGGGCGATGGCGTGGCCCAGGCGGATCATCCGCCCGCTGATGTAATTCCGGATGTGTGGATACCCTCCCAGGACGAGCACCCCCAGCAGCAGGGCGTGCAGGCCGGGGTTGATAAAGACAAAAAAGGCGCTCCACGCCATAATGGCCAGGGGTTCGAACAGGAGCAGTGCCCCGCGCAGCAAGCGCCGGGCGCCCCGCAGCAGGCGGGAGCTCACCGAGGTTCCCCGCACCAGTTGGTATGCCAGCCGGAGGACGGAATAAAAGGCTAACAGGGCTGCGCCCAGGGTCAGCAGGCCCAGCCAGGATACCCGAAAGGACGTTATTGCTTCCATCGTGCGTATTGAATATAATCTTTTTGTTCCAGCAGCGCTCCCACGGCGTTGGCTGCCACTTCGTTCACTTCCAGCCAGCCGTTGGGGTGTCGGGAGAGCAGCCCCACGCTGAGCAGCCGCCGCAGGATGTTGACGTACTTCTCCGAAAAGGGCGGCCCCATCAATTTGCGCAACTGGTATTCGCTCGTCCGTTTTTGCATCAGTATGGCGCAGAGCAGGACGGCGGTATCGGGGTTCAGGAAATCCGGCAGGGCATACTGCGGCGGGTTGTGGATAAAGGCCCGGTTCTCATTGGCTCTGTGGACGGACAGGGCCCAGTGCAGCAGGGCCTCCCCGATGTTGCCTTTGGCCGCCCGCTGAACCCGACCCGCCAGGCGGTTGAACTGCTGCGGGGTAGCTTCCTGGAACTGTTCGTTCAGCAGGATATTGTGGGTGGCGCCATGGCGGATCAGGATGGCCTCCCGCACCGCATTGGCGGGCATGAAGTCCATATTGAGTTCTGCCTGAAACAGGCTGCCAACATTATGCAGCTTTTGAAGATGGCTCGCCAGGCCGTTACCCAGCGAAACCAGAAAAAAAATGCTGCCGGAATAGGCGTCGATGTAGTGGCGCAGCGCGCGGACGTTCTGGTTGAGCGGAATGGCGGGGCTCCACCACAATTCCAGGTCGTCGATCCATATCAGGGGCCGTTGGTTGAGGGTGTTCTTTCGGATGAACTCCAGCCCTTCCTCCAGGTTGTGCTCCACTTTCTTCTTTCTGCCCTGAACGTGGATAACGGATTGCGGGTTTAGCCGGACGGTATTCTCCGGAAAGAAGCGGTTGGCCACCATCTCCCCGAAAAAGGTCTTCCCGGAGAACCGCTTGCCGGTGATGGAGACCGCACCCCGAAACCCTCTGTTCCAGTTGTCGATGATGCTCTTGATGTGTTGCATTTCGTCTTCCCGCCCGACCCAGAAAGACTCTCCGATATATCCCTTGGCCTGGAAGATGGCGGCGTAGTGGCTGTCGTCGCTGCTCACCGTCCGGTTTTGTATGTAGCGCACCACTTTTTCCGAGGTGCTCAGATTCTCTTCCTGTTCGGCGGCTTTGCGGATTTTCCGGATGGCCTTGGCCTGATTCCGCAACCAATGCTGGAGCTGTTCCAGCCATCTGTACCGCCTGAGCCGAAACTGGCTGATGGCAGACTGGGAGGGCGCGGGCAAAAAAGGGTGGGAATTATTGTAGACGGCGCCAAGTTTAAAATCCTTTTCCAGCCGATGGACAATAGTAGCGATCAATCCGGTCACCTGTTCTTCAGAAACCAGGAGGTTTTTTCGGAAAACTTCGATCGGATGCAGGAGTTCCAGCATCTCCGTCCTGCTGTCCGAATCCTTCATTTCCGGGGGGAGCAGGATCAGGCGGTTGCGGATGTTGGACAGCCCGACCTTCAATCCGTTGATGGTGTTTTCGGCCAGTTCCCAGGCCTCATAGATCAGGGGCAACACTTCTGACTCCAGCCACTGGAGGCAGCGCTTTCGAAGGTTCAGGTCCAGCACTTTCAGCAGGCCGCCTTCCGTCTCCAGGGCCAGTTGCATCTTTTCCGGCAGCTGGTTGATGGAAGCATCCAGCGCTTCGGAAAAGGGCTGCAGCCGGGAGGGCGCCTCCACCCTGGAGGCCAGGGCCTCCAGCTGCTTGGATATTTTGGCCAGTTTAGGCAGTTCTCCGGTGGTATCTTCTTCCGAAAAGATGGCCGTCGTCTGGTCCACTTTGCTGTGGACAGACAGGATGTCGGCCTGGCAGGCAGCAGCCAGTTCTTCGACTTCCCGCCGAATCTGATGGAAAACGGAAACGGCGGCTGACATTTCCTCATACTGGGTAAACAGGTGGGCGATTTGGCCGGTAACGGACGAGAACTGCTCCCGGTACACCGGCCAGGGGTTTTTCTGCAGGCGCCAGTTTTCCATTCTTCTTTTGGGGCTGGGTTGCCAGCGCCGGCCTTCCAGCCGGCCGGCCCGGCCCAGGAAGCCTTTCAGGCTGTCCGCCGCCGGGCGCAGAGCTGCCAGCGCTCGTTCGTTCAGCCGCTTCACGCTGGCCTCGCCGGCAATTCCGTCGGCCTGCAGCAAAAAGGCTTTCTGCAATTCGAAGAAAATATCCCGCCAGAGCAGCAAAAAAGCTTTCGCCTCTTCTGCCCACTCGTAGTTGATAAGGTAGCAGTGGAATGCCTCTTCTTTCGATTGGGCCGCTTTGCCCGGCAACTGCCGAAAGGCGTATTCGCCCACTTCCCGGAATTTTTCGCAAAGGGCAGCCGCCCCGGTGGCCATGCGCTCCAACTGTTCATCCTGGCCGCCGGCGCTCCAGCAATGCTCGATTGACTGCGCGATCAGATCATTCAACTCACTGAGCTGTTCGGTTATTGGTTGTTCGGAGAGGCTTTGCGTTTTTTCCATATTTGCAAGTAGGTCGGCATCTAAGATAAGGAAAATATCCTGTGGAGGAATATCGCCCCATTGATTTTTGCCAATTTTTACAGTAAATTGGCAAAAATTAAAAGCGACCATGACTACCTCATTGGATAAGTATGGCAGAATATTAATACCCAAACGGTTAAGAGCGTTGCTGGGAATTACGCCCGAAACCCAGTTAATTATAACCGGGGAAGGAAATAAGATCGTCATAGAACCGGTGCCGGAGGAAAACCCGTATGAGGAAAAAGATGGCCTGCTAGTTTTCGTCGGAGAACTTGAAGTGGAATATGAAAGCCTGATCGAACGGGAGAGGAAAAGCAGAGATAGACAAATACTGGGGCTATGAAAATTCTCCTGGACACGTCGGCGCTGGTAGCTGCATGTGTCGAAAGGCATCCTCATCACCTTCCTGCTTTTGAGTGGCTGCAAAAGGCGAAGGCAGGAGAAGTTGAAGCCGTCGTTGCGGCATACTCGCTTCTGGAAACGTTCAGCGTCCTGACCCGCGCTCCTTTTAAACCGAGGATTGGCCCTGGAGAAGCCCAGAGGCTTATTGCCCGAAATATTTCGTCCATTGCCGGACTTGCTGCGCTAACGGCGACAGAATATAGTGAACTCATCAAAAAACTTGCCGGGAAAGGTTTTCGCGGCGGTGTCGTTTATGACGGGCTAATACTGTTTTGCGCTAAAAAATCCGGAGCCAGGATGATCGTCACTACAAACACGTCGGATTACAACCGGATGGCGAGAGCTTTCCACCTTGGTATTGAGATCATTGGCCTTTAACCTCCTTCCCGCTCCTGCCCCGTATCCTCCAGCAGGAACCCAATGCTGCGGATGCCCTCCACCGGATTTACGCGCATGTACTGTTCCACGGTGATGGCATACTGCCCTGCCTGGTTAAAATAGGCGCCTTCCTGGATCGGCACTTTCAGCGCGCAGGCTTTTCCGCTGCAATTTCCCAGCCAGGTGCCGGCCTTGTCGGCCAGTTCCAGCGACAGCAATTCCCCGATGCGCTGGCCGGAAGGAAAGGCGGTGTATACCTTGGTGTAGAGGTTCTGGTAGCCGTAGGCAGCGCTGTGTTCTACTTCCAGATAGAGGTTGTAAATGGCGAGGGTGTCGGTAATGGAGAAGGCAAAATCCAGCGTATCTTCCTGCGCCCACTGCTCTCCCCGAAACGGGTAATGTTTTTCATATTCATAACCCGGCCCGCAGGAAAAGAGGGTGAGGGAAGCAGCGAAAAGAAAGAAGGGGGAATATTTCATAACATTCAGGATATGGCCGGGCGATGGCCCCAGGGGGCAAAGGGAAAGCGCTGCCGCCGGGAGTATCCCTCTGGCCAGGCAGCGCTTTCCCTTTAGAACTCACTTAAAATAGTCTTTCATCTTTTCGAAGAAAGTTTTTTCCGACTTGCCGGGCTGCGGGTGGAAATTGGGCATGGACTTCAGTTTTTCGAGCAGGGCCCGCTCCTCATCGTTGACTTTCTTGGGCGTCCACACATTGACGTGGATCAGTTGGTCGCCGGTGCCGTAGGCCTGGACGGAAGGCAGCCCTTTGCCTTTGAGGCGGAAGATTTTTCCGGATTGGGTGCCCGCCGGCACTTTGATCTTTACGCGGCCGTCGATAGTGGGCACTTCCACAGAGGTGCCCAGGGCGGCGTCGGCGAAGTTGAGATACAACTCGTGAATGAGGTTCATGCCGTCGCGCTGCAGGTCATCATGCGGTTTCTCTTCGATGTTGATGAGCAGGTCGCCCGGCGGGCCGCCCTGGGCACCGGAGTTGCCCTTGCTCCGGAGGGACAGCTGCATGCCTTCTTCCACGCCGGCGGGAATCTCGATATCCAGGGTCTCTTCCCCGTACATGCGGCCGTCGCCCTTACATTTGGGGCAGTTGGCGGTAACCTGCTGGCCGGAGCCGTTGCAGGTTGGGCAGGTCACCGTGGTTTGCATCTGCCCCAGGAAGGTATTTTTGACCTGGCGGACGTATCCGGCGCCGCGGCAGGTAGAGCAGGTCTGCACGGAGTTGCTGTCCTTGGCGCCACTGCCGTTGCACTGGTCGCAGGTAACGTGCTTCTTGACTTTGATCTTCTTGGTCACGCCGGCAGCGATCTCTTCCAGGGTGAGCGTCACCTTGATGCGCAGGTTGCTGCCCCGCTGGCCGCGCGCGCGGGTACGGGTGCGGGCACCGCCGAAGAAACTGTCGAAGGGGCTGCCGCTGTCGCCGAAGATGTCGCCGAACTGCTGGAAAATGTCTTCCATGGTCATGCCGCCGCTGAAGCCGCCTCCGCCGTGCCCGCTGACGCCGGCGTGGCCGTACCGGTCATACCGGGCGCGTTTGTCGGCATCGCTGAGAACCTCATAGGCTTCGGCCGCCTCTTTGAACTTTTCTTCCGCCGCCTTGTCGCCGGGGTTCTTGTCCGGGTGATACTGGATGGCCATCTTGCGATATGCTTTCTTGATCACCGCAGCATCAGCGTCCCTGCCGACTCCCAGTATTTCGTAATAGTCTCTTTTCGCCATGGTCTGATATTAATGCAAATAGGCAGGTGAAGTTACCGGCCTGGTCCGTTGGGTGTTGTTCGTTGTGTGTTGCAGGGCAGTTTTAGCCAATAACGAACAACCGGCAACGCACAACTGGCATAATAATCCCGTTAAACTCACTTTCCGACCACCACTTTTGCGTGGCGGATGATTTTTCCGTTCAATGTATAGCCCTTCTCAACCGTGTCGATGATGAAGCCTTTTTTGTCTTCGGAAGGCGCCGGAATCTCGGTGATGGCATCGTGCAGTTCGGGATCGAAGGGTTGGCCGTCGGTTTCCATGGGCTCCAGCCCCAGCCGCCGGAGGGTGGCGTACAATTTGTGATAAACCAGGGCAACGCCTTCGCTAAGGGTCTCTTTGCTGCCCTCCTGTTCGGCATTTTTTTTGGCCCTGTCAAAATCGTCAAGAACAGGCAGGAGTTCTGACATAGTGTCCTGCGCCGCATTCTTCATCAGGTCCATTTTTTCACGGATCGTCCGTTTCTTGAAATTGTCGAACTCCGCAAAAAGCCGCAGGTACTTGTCCTTCAGTTCTTCATTATCCGATTTGAGCTTTTGGATTTCTTCATCGGGAGATGAAGCCTGCGGGGCATCTCCGGTTTTTGTGTTGGGGACTTCCTGCTGCCCTGCCGGTGTTTCCTGCCTGTCTTCCTGTTCCAGGTCTATCTGATCGGTTCCCCCGGTTTCTTCCGGCTTATGGTTTTTCTTATTCTCGTCACTCATTGTTCTTGTTGTTTTTTCTATTTCACAAAGAAACAACCGTTTCAACGTTCCCGCAATTATTTTGCCAGGTGTTTTGCCGCGTCAAATTGTCAGGTGGGGGGGATGCTAAATCGTGCTTTCCTTGGGGCAGGGGGGATAGGTTTTGGGTTTTGGGTTTTGGGTTTTAGGTTTTAGGTTTTGGGTTTTGGGTATTGGGAATTGGGTTTTAGGTTTTGGGTGCTTGTTGGAATGCCGGAAACAGGGGAGTGTTTAAACTGCTGTGCTTTTTTGTTTTTAACCGCAGAGGCGCACACCACTGGACAAAATGGTTTTGGACACAGAGAGCACTGAGGCCAACCCCGGCTCCCGGCCTCCGAAGAAACAAAATCCGTACCTCCTCTCTTCGTCTTCTCTTCTCAGCCCCCCTATGCCTCCCTTACTCCGCTTTTAACGCCTCCGCCGGATTAGCCCGCGCCGCCCGGTAGCCGGTAAGGCCGACCGTCAGCAACGCGATCAGCAAGGCAATACTCCCGGAAAGGGCAAATGTCCACCACTGCAGCTCGATGCGGTAGGCGAAGCCCTGCAGCCACTGCCGCATGGCCCACCAGCCCAGCGGGATGGCCAGCAGGATGCTGAAGGCCACCAGCCGCAGGAAATCCCTGGAGATCAGGGCGACGAGTTGCTCAACGCTGGCGCCCAGCACCTTGCGGATGCCGATCTCCCTGGTGCGCTGCTCGGCGGCGAAGGCGGCCAGGGCGAACAGGCCCAGGCAGGCTACGAAAATGGCCAGGCCGGCAAAGAGGAAGATCAGTTTGGCCAGTCGGCGCTCAGTTTCGTAGAGGGTGGCCAGGTGGGCGTCCAGGAAAGTATAATCGAAGGCGGAGCCGGGGACGGTTTTGCTGAAGGCAGCCTCCAGTTGCTGCATCGCGCCCGCCAGTTGTTTGCTGTTCAGCTTGACCAGCAGGTACTGCAGCCATTCCGATCGGCGGTTGTGGAAGGCGTAAAAACCGATGGGCTGGTGCAACGAGCCGTAGTGGAAATCTTCCGCGACGCCGACGATCTCGGCATGGCCCAGGTCAGCCTCGACCCGCCGGCCGATGGCCTCCTGCGGGCTGTACCCCAGGTATTCTACGGCGGAGCGGTTGAGCACGACTTGCGTGACGGTGTCTCCTTCCTGGAATAGTTGCATGGGTTTTCCCGCCAGCAAGGGGATATCGAGCACTTCGAAGATGCCGGGATGGGCGCGGCAGCTGTGCATTTCAGCACCTTCCGCGCCCTGGGCGGCGTTGGGCCTGCGCAGGCTGCGCCCGCTGGCCGTGCTGCCCGGGAAAGTCTGCGACAAGGCTGTTGCCAGAACGGAAGGCAACTGCCGCACTTCGTTCTCCAGGGCTTCCACCTGCCGCCGCCCCTCAGCGCCGGTGATGCGGACTGCTACGACTTGTTCTGGTTTGTAGCCCTGCTTTTTGTCCCGTATAAAATTCAATTGCTGGTAAAAAACGATGGTCCCGATGATCAGCGCAGTGGAGGCACAGAACTGAAATACGACCAGCGCTTTGCGCACGTTGCCGCCCCCGCCGCCAGTGCCCGATTGCCGGCGCAGGGCGTCGAGCGGGGTGAAAGAAGCCAGGAAGCCCGCCGGGTAGAAGCCCGCCAGGGCGGTAACCAGCACCCAGATGCCCAGTAAGCTGGCCCAGAACCAGGCTTCTCCGAAGAACGCGCCCGTCAGGGATTTTCCGGAAAGCTGGTTGAACAGGGGAAGGAACAACAGGATCAGCAACAGGCCGGCCAGGATAGCGAAAAAGGTGAGCAGGGCTGTCTCCGCGTAAAACTGCCGGGCCAGGCGGGAAGCCGTAGCGCCCAGCGTCTTGCTCACGCCCACTTCTTTGGCGCGGCCCTGGGATTTGGCAGTGGACAGGTTCATATAATTGATGCAGGCGGTCAGCAAAAGCAGGATCGCCAGGCCCGCCAGGATGCGCACCTGCCGGATGTCGCCGTAAGGTTCTTCGTCGATGGACGTCAGCCCGGAGGAGTGCAGGTGGATATCCCTCATGGCCTGCAGGCGAAGGGAGAACCACTGCCTGTCCTCCGGGACAGACCGGCGCAGCTCTTCCCCTATTTTCGCCTCTACGGCCTCCGGGTTCGCCTGCGGATGCAGCAGAAAAAAGGTGGGGAAGCTGGCGTTGCCCCAGCTGAGTTTTTCCGGCTCGTCGTATCCCAGGGTGCTGATGGAAGCAATGGCCTCGAAGGGATAGTGCGTATTAGGCGGCAGCGATTCAAACACGCCGGTTATGGCCAGTTCGTATTGGTTGTCTACCTTGATGGTTTGTCCCACAGGATCCTGGCTGCCAAAGAACTTTTTGGCGGCGGCGGTGCTGAGGACGGCCGTGTTGGCCCTGGCCAGCGCTTTTTCCGGCTGCCCGGATTGCAGTTCCAGGGTAAAGACGTCGAACAGGTTGGGGTCTGCCCAATAGAGGCGCTCTTCGGTAAAGTTTTCTTCCCCCACGCGGATAAAGGCCGTTTGCCCGTACTTGTGCGGGAAGATGCGGAGGGCCTGCTCCACTTCGGGAATGCGCCCTTTCACAAAGGGGCCCAGGGCGTTGGGCATGCTGCCTAAGTGAAAGGGCTGCCCGTCAAATTCGGCATAGAGGTTGGCCCGGTAAATCCTGCCGGCCTTCTCGTGGAAGCTTTCATACGACAATTCATCCTGAATGTACAGGATCACCGCCAGAGCGGCGGCGAGCCCCAGAGCCAGCCCTGCCAGGTTGACCAGGGTGAAGCCGCGGTTCTTCTTCAGGCGCCTCCAGGCGAGTTTCAGGTTGGTTTGAAACATGGTCCAGTCTTTTTGCGGGTGATTGCTAAAACAGCAGAGTATAAAGAAAAGCAAAAATCCCGGATGCCCCAAATTATTGAAATCACAGGACTAACGTTGCCGTGCTCTTCACAAAGCCCTTTCTTCCAGCAGCCGGCCCAGCTCTTCCGCCGAAGGGTTGACGGCGATGATCACCCCCTTTTCATTCAGCAGGTATTTGGTAGGCACCTCCCTGACGCTAAACTGCCTGGCCAGTTCCGAGTCGAAGAAACGCAGGCTGCTGGCCTTGTCCAGGATGTGATAGGGCCAGCGCAGGCCGTCGCGCTCTATGGCGCGCCGCCAGCGGCCCTCGTTTTCTTCGATGCCGATGCTGACAATTGCAAAACCTTCGGCGCCTTTAAAACGGGCATTCTGGTATTGGGCATAGACCTGCGCCAGGGCCGGGTTTTCCTTCCGGCAGGGGCCGCACCAACTGCCCCAGAAGTCGAGCAGCACATACTGACCGCGCAGAGCGGACAGCTGGAACGGCTCGCCGCCAATGGTGGTGGCGGTGAAGTCGGGCGCCGGTTCTCCGTTCACGAAGCCCGGCTGTTTGTAGAAGTGGCGGCTGATAAACAGGACGATTACCCCAGCCAGCAGGATATTCAGGACGGTATTAAAAGTAATTTTCATGTCTGTGCTTCGTTGTTAAGAAAAGCTATGAAAATAAGTTCTCAACAGGAAAACTTATTTTTTATCACTACTATGTTTCACTCACTAAACACTTTAACGCCTGTAAATTTCACCGGCAATTGTTATATTGCCGACGTCCGGGAAAAATAAGGACCAATTATGCGGATCATCGACCCGAAAAGTACGCCGACCAACGAACTCCATCAGTATCTGCTGGGAACCGTTGCGCCCCGCCCCATTGCCTTTGCCAGCACCGTGGACGAGAACGGAGCGCCCAACCTGGCGCCGTACAGCTTTTTCAACTGTTTCAGCTCCAACCCGCCTATCGTGGTCTTCAGCTCCAACCGGCGCGTGTCGGACAACACGACCAAGGATACCCTTCACAACGTCGAAAAAACGGGAGAGGTTGTCATCAATGCCGTGAGTTTCAGCATCGTCCGGCAGATGGCCGTGGCCAGTATCAGTTATCCCAAGGGGGTCAGCGAGTTCGTGAAGGCCGGCCTTACCCCCATCCCCTCCGACCTGGTGCGCCCGTTCCGCATCCGGGAATCGCCGGCCCACCTGGAGTGCAAGGTAAAGGAGGTCGTGCCGCTGGGCGAAGGCGGCGGCGCCGGCCACCTCATCATCTGCGAAGTCGTGCGCATGCACATTCAGGAGGAGGTGCTGGATGAGAATGGCAAGATCAACCCCCACAAGATGGACCTCATGGGCCGCATGGGCCGCGCCTTCTACGTGCGCGCCAGCGGAGAGGCCATCCATAAAATCTATCAACCCTTCATGCCGCCCGGCATCGGCTTCGACCAACTGCCCGACAGCGTGCGCAACAGCACCGTGCTGACGGGCAACAACCTGGGCATGCTGGCCGGCCTGCCCGCCGCTCCGGCCAAAGCAGACGTGCTGGCCCTGAAGGAGGACGAGCGGGTGCGCGAGGCGCTGAGCACCGACCCCCCCCTGGAAAACCTGCACCGGCTGGCCCAGAAAGAACTGGCCAAGGAAAACCGCGAACTGGCGGCAAAGATCGCCTGGCTGGGGGAGTTCCTGTAGGAAGGGGGAAGTCGGAAAGCAGAATTGGGAAGCTTGCCCGGCCGAGGCACGAGGACGGGCTTGCCCGGCCGAGCGGCTATCCGTTTAACTTCGGACAACACAGAAACCCCGCTTATTGAGTTTCAAAAAATAAACAGGGGATTGTAGGCATCGAAATCGTGACAGTCGACAGGCGAACTTTAGTCGCCAGCCGACATCATGGTGGAAACCCCGCGTTAGCGGGGGCGCCTGAATCCTGATAATCTTGTCAATCCTGTCTGTCTTATTACAAGCCTGCGCCCCGGATTCTGTCTGTCGGACGGAGAGCCGGAAGAGCGGCAGCGAATACGAAGGGGGAAAATTGTCAATTCAAAAGAATGTATATGAGGACAAATGCGCTTTTAACCGTACTGTGCGCCCTTTCTCTGTTCCTGAATACCTATACCTCCTCTGCCCAGCAATACCTGCAGGGCCGGGTGACCGACGCCGACACCCGTGAGCCCGTACCCTTTGTCAACATCGGCATAACAAAGCTGAACACCGGGACGGTAAGCGACGAACAGGGGCGCTACAAACTCCGGATCGCAGCGCCCGAGCAGGTAGTAACCTTCTCTTCCATCGGATACCACACTGAAAACATACCCGTGGAAACGCTGGCGAAAAACGGCGAGGTAGCGCTGCGCCCCCGGCCGTATGACATGCCAACCGTCGAGCTGAAAGCCAGCGCCCTGAGCGAAGAGGAGGTTGTCCTCGGAGACAGGCTGGAAGAACAGGGGCACAGCATCGGCTTCGGCAGCAGCGAACTGGGCACGGAGATCGCGGCCCACATCCGGATCGGCAAGGAAACATGGATCAAAAGCGCCCACTTTGCCATCAACCACGCTGCCGGCGACAGCCTGCTGTTCCGGGTGAACCTGTACGATTTTGCGGGGGGCAGGGTAGGGGAGAACCTGTTGCCGGAGAATGTGCTCATCGCCACAGAGCAAAAGAAAGGCACCATCGACGCCGACCTCTCGGAATTCAACCTGGTTGTTTCCCGCGATGTGTTGCTTTCCCTGGAATGGATCAAAGATGATGATGGAAAGGGAAACGTGGGGCTGACCTTCCGGTCGGCTAAGTCCCGGCGGGGCGACAACCTTTACAGCAAGCACACCAGCCAGGCGCCTTTCCGGCAGATGAGCAGCCTGTTTCCCGGCGCTCCGAAGCTGGAGCTCGGGTTTTATCTGACCGGGAAGCAGGCGCGGTGAGCGGGCAACTTCGGAATAAGGTTTCCGGCAGTTATTAACGCTATCCGGAGCAGGGCGGAGTTATAGGGTATTGTGCGTGTTGGTCCCGGCGATGGAATAACTATCCTGGAATTTAGTACTACTTTGTCACTTTAAAGCAAGGACCGCAGATGGTGAGCCGGACAACTGCTGGCCAGCAGTTGCCGGCACTCTCAGCGCCTGAAATTCAAACCGCAGGGAGCGCAGAGGACCACAGAGAGATGTTAGAACTCTGTGGTTTCCCGCAGTCTCTGAGGTTAATTTTCTAAAGTAACAAAGTAGTATTAGGGGCTGGCATCGAATTCTACGCCTTCGTACACCTCGCCCAGGCGAAGCTCTGCTCCCAGGGAGCGCAACGGCAGGATACCCTCCTGTCCATAGGCATTGAATTCCCGCCACAAGCCTTCCTGCTCGCGGTAGAAAACAACACCCTCTATGGCATCCTGCCGGAGGCAAACGTACTCCCGGAAAGAGGGAATGGTACGGTATTCCAGGAATTTGTCGTTCCTGTCATAATCCTCAGTGCCGGGCGAGAGCACTTCCACGACCAGTAGCGGGTTGGTGATAATATCCTTTCTTCCAGGATAGAGTTCAGGCTTTTCGCAAACGACCACGGCATCCGGGTAGACGAAATGCCGCAGGCGCCCGACCCAGATTTTCATGTCGCTGTTGTAAACCTTGTATTTTTTTTCGAGTTGCTTCACCAGGGCGAGCAGCAACGCGCCTGTTTTGAGCGCGATCTCGTTGTGCAGGGGCGTTCCTCCGGGCATAGGCCTGATTTTTCCGTCGAAATACTCCAGCTTTTCCTTTGCCGCTGCTTCGAGGGCAAAGTATTCTTCAATGGAGTACTTCCTGGTTTCGATGTCTGTCGTCATCGCAAGAAAATTTTAAGTGGAGGTTTTTACCCGTTGCGCAGGTGTATAAAGATACAAAAAAACGGCAAATCCTGTTTCAAATTATGGCGAACTCAGGCGTTTACTGCCCGGTTAGCTCCGCTCTGCCCAAGGGGTAAGATCGTCGAAACGCTCGTCGAAATCTGCAGACTTCGACGGAGCAAAGCAGAAAACTTGTCAAGCCTTACTCCTAAAACAACTTACCCCTGCGGCAAACTGAAGTCGATCTCCGTATTATCCCCAATATTCAGGCTCTGCCGCAGGCCGGTGATCACGGTATCGTTGCCGACGACGGAGCGCTTCAGGTTGATGTCCTTGATGTGGGCGAAATTGCCGATGATGGAATCCCGGATGATGGCCCGTTTGATGCGGGCGTTGTCGCCGATGGTGACGTGGGGGCCGATGATGGAGTCCTGGATGTTGCAGTTCCTGCCGATGCTCACCGGGTGGATGATGATGGAATTGTCGTAGGGCGGCAGGTCGGAGCTGGCGTAGCCGTCGCGGTCGAGGAAGGTGGCGTTGGTGTCGAGCAGCACCTCTTTTTTGCCGCAGTTGAACCAGTTGTCCACCGTGACGGTAGTAAATTTCACTCCTTTTTCGATCATGTTCATGAAAGCGTCGGTCAGGGGGAATTCCCCGTTGGAGCGGATGTTGTGGCTGATGTTGAAGTCGAGGGCCTCAATCAGGCGCGGCACGTCCATGATCTTGTAGAAGCCCACCATGGCCAGGTCGGATTTCGGGATGCGGGGTTTTTCCACGACCCGCTTGACGAATTTGGACCGCGGCCCGTATTCCACCACGCCGTACTCCCTCGGGTCGCTCACCTTTTTGACGCAGAGGCAGGAATGAGGGCTGTCCAGGACTTTTTTGAAGTCGACGTCGATGATGGTGTCGCCAAAAAAAATAAAAAGCTCGTCCGTTCGCTTGAGGTATTCCCGCGCCGTCCAGATGGCATGGCCCGAACCGAGGCGGACATCCTGGCTGACGTATTCGCGGCTGATGTGCGCATATTCGGTGTCGACGTAGTTTTTGATCTTTTCGCCGAGATAACCGATGACGAAAATGAATTCCCGGATGCCCAGTTCGATGAGCTGATCCAGGATGAAGGAGATGATCGGCTTGCCGGCCACCGGAATGAGCGGCTTCGGCTGCGTGTAGGTCAGCGGGCGGAGTCGGGTGCCGGCGCCGGCGACGGGGATGATGGCTTTCATAATATTGTGGAATTAACGCAAATACGGACTTAAGTTATACCGTTTGCGAGAAAAAACAATTTATTTCAGCAGTTCATTTTTGCGTTGGTGTAAATTTTACACTTTTTGGGGGCTGTTGGCTGTTGCTGATCCGGGCGAACTGCGAATAGCGAATAGCGAACTGCGAATAGCGAACTGCGAACTGCGAATAGCGAATAGCGAACTGCGAACTGCTACCCCACAAAAAAGCCCCGCCCTGGCAGGCGAGGCTCCGGAATCCCGACAAAAACTCTGTTTATGCTTGTTCAGCAGCAGTATTCTCTTTCGTGAAAAGGATATACAGGATAGGCACGAGCAGCAAGACGAAAGTAGTGGACGTAAGCAGCCCGCCGATGATTGTCCATCCCATGGGGGCCCAGAGCGAGCCGCCCATCAGGGTGAGGGGCAGCAGGCCGAGGATGGTCGTCAGGGTGGTCATGACGATGGGGATGAAGCGGACCTCGCCGGCCTGCCGGGCGGCTTCGGCCACGCTGGCGCCTTCCCGGCGCATCTCGTTGGCGAAATCGACCAGCACGATAGAGTTGTTGATGGCAATGCCAATCAGGCTGGTCAGGCCGATGAAAGCCGTGAAGGAAAAGTTGATGCCGGTGGCCAGCAGCGCGAGGACAGAGCCGATGATGGCCAGCGGCAGGGCCGTGAAAATGATGAGGGGCTGGCTGAAGGACCGGAACTGGATGATGAGGACGCCCAGGATCAGCAGCAGGGCCATCAGGGAGGCGATGCCCATGCCGCCGAAGGACTCGTTGCGGCTCTCCAGGTCGCCTTTGTAGATGTAGGAATATCCGTCTTCCCAGTCCATTTGCTGAAGCTGGCCGTCGATGGCGTTGATCACTTCATCCAGGGTGTAGCCCTTTTCCAGGTCGGACAGGATGGTCGCCGTCCGCTCGCTGTCCAGGTGGGTGATGCGGCTGGGCGCCTGGGCGAATTCCACGTCCGTCAGGTGTTTCAGCGGGATGAAACGCCCGGAGACGGACTGTACGCTGATCTTGTCGAAATCCTCCAGCCGGAACTTTTCCTCATAGTCGAAGCGCATGACCATGTTGTAGTCTTCCCCATCCTTGTCGCGGAACTTGCCGATTGCCGAGCCGTTGACAAAACTCCGGATGGTTTTATCGACGACGTGGGTGGGCACGCCCAGCATCATGGCTTTGTCGCGGTTGGTCCGGAAGTAAATGTCGGTGCTGTTGCTGCGGATCGGATTATCCACGTTGATGGCGCCGTGGGTGGACCGGACGATGTTCTCCACCTCCCGGGCGTACGACTGCAGTTTGTCGAGTTCCGGCCCGTAAATCTTGATGGCTACCGGCGCTTCCGAAGGCGGCCCCTGCACGAATTCGCGGACGTCAATCCGGGCGTTGGGATAATCCCGGAACGTATGGCGCAGCTGGTCCAGCAGTCCGTAAAACCGGTCGATGTCATATTCTTTCAGCACGACGAAGACCTCTCCGAAGGTGTTGGAGTAGTTCTCGGAAGCTACGTTGTAATAGATACGGGGGTTGCCGTGTCCGACGTTGGCGGCGTAGTATCTGACGTCCGGGATGGTGTCGAGGATGCTTTCTACGTATTGAACGGCCTGGTCGGTCGCGTCCAGGTTGTTGCCGTTCGGCAGCTGGACGGTGATGCGGAATTGCGGCTTTTCCGCCTTGGGAAAGAAGGCTACGCCGACCAGCGGGAAGAGCGCCAGGGCGCCCACCAGGCTGAGCACGGCGGCCGATATGGTCAACCCTTTATGATCCAGCGCCCACTGCAGGGCATTGCGGTAAGGGCCTTCCACGAAGCGGGTGAGGCGGCGGAACAGGGGGGTGGTTTTCCGGCTGTCGCCGTTCTTGCCTTCCTTCAGGATCAGGCTGGCCAGATAGGGAGTCAGGGTTACGGCCACGATGAAAGAAGCTGTGAGCGTGGCGATCACCGTAGTGGGCAGGGCCTTGATGAAGGCGCCGGTCGTGTCCGGCATCATAACGATGGGTATGAAAGCCAGGATGGTCGTCAGGGTGGCGCTGGCGATGGGCGCGATCAGCTGCTGCGTGCCCCGGATGGCCGCCTGTTCCCGCGAGTAGCCCTGGCTGAGAAAGCGCTCGATGTTTTCCAGGATGGCAATGGAGTTGTCGACCAGCAGGCCGAGGGCCACCACCAGGCCGGCGATCGACATCTGCTGGAGGGCGAATCCGGACTGGTCGACGGCCCACAGGCCGATCAGGATGGAGAAGGGAATGGCCAGCATGACCAGGCTGGCGGACCGGATGCCCAGAACCAGGAAGATGATGGCGCCGACCAGCAGGATTCCCTGGATCAGGTTGCCCAGGAAACCGGCTACCCGCTCAGTGACGCCCTCGGACTGGTCGAAGATGTAGGCCAGGCGGATGTCGCCGGCCAGGTTGGCCCGGCTAAGCTTCTCCTTGATCGGGTCCGTGACCGAATAGATGTTGTATCCGTCCTTCTGTTGCACGTTGATATAGACCGCCTGCTCGCCGTTGTAGCGGGCCGTCCAGCGCTCGTCTTCAAACCCGAAGAACACGCTGGCGATGTTCTTCAGGTAAATAACCTTGCCCTGGTAGGCGCCGACCACCGTGTTGCGAATCTGATCCAGGCCGGTGTACTGCCCTGACGTCTTCACGTTGAACAGCCGGTTGGAGACCTTGACCGCCCCTCCCGGGATGTTGGCGTTGTTGCTCTGGATAGCCCGTTCCACGTCGTCAAGCGAGATGCCCATTTCGCTCATCGTCACGGGGTTGAGGGCGATGCGCACCTCCTGTTCGGGATAGGCCTCCACGTCCACCTTGCGCACGCCGCCGACTTTTTCGATCTCGCGCTTCAGGCGTTCGGCCTCGGATTTGAGCAGGGCGTAGTCCGCCGTCCCGGAGATCAGGCCAATCTGCATGATGGTCACGGTATTGGTCGACATCTTCTTGACGTCGAGCTGGAAGAGTCCCTCCGGCATTTCGTTGCGCGACTGGTTGACCTGCCGCTGGACCTCGTCGAACTTCTCGTCGGTATCGACGCCGAAGATAAACTCTACCTCCATGATGGCCACGCCGTCCCGGATAGTGGTCTGGATCTCCTTAAGGTCGTCCAGTTCATTGATGGATTCCTCCAGGACGTCCACGACCTGGCTCTCGATGTCTTCCGGGGTGGCGCCCGGGTAAACGGCGATGACCAGCACGTTGGGAATATCCAGCGCAGGGTCTTCCCGCCGGGGCATATTGAAAAAGGAAGCCACGCCCATGACGAGCAGGAAGGCAAAGGCCGTCAGGGTGAATTGGTGGTTTTTTATGGATAGCTGAGGGATGTTCATTGTGGGGTCTTTTTTGTTGTGTAAATGTGTGAAAGTGTAAATGTGTAAATGAATGGGGGACCAAAGGGCAGCCATCCGGATGCACCCTTACACCCTCGCACTTTTACACTTTTATGCAGGAATCATCTCTGGCTGATCATAATCGGCTGCTTGTCTTCCAGGTAGCCGACGCCGCTGGTGATGACCTTGTCGGAGCTGTCCAGGCCGCGTTCGATGAGCAGGTGGCTGCCTTCCATTTTGAAGATGCTGACCTGGGTTTTCACGGCTTTGTCCCCTTCGGCGACGAAGACCTCGGCGCGGTCCCCGTCGGCTCCGATGAGGGCGTCTATGGGGACTTTCAGCAGGCTGGTGGACGCGCTGGTGAAGATGGAAACGGCGCCGATGAATCCGGAAAGCAGCGTCTTGCCTTCCGGTTTGACCTCCACCTCCGCTTCGTAGGTGTTGGTGTAGGGGTCGGCCATGCTGGCCACTTCCCGCACTTCTCCCTTAAAGGCATGGTTGGGGTAGGCGTCGAACCGGACTTCCGCTTCGTTGCCCACGGCGACGTGGATGATGTCCTTGTCCGTGAGGTTGACCTTGATGACCATGGCTTTGTCCTTGCTGCCGAAGAGCAGCACCGGCGTTCCGGGGCCCACCAGTTCGTTGGGTTCCGCCAGCTTTTTCAGGATGACGCCGTTGGAGGGGGCCGTTATTTTGGAGTAGCGCAGGTTGAAGGAGGCCACTTCCACTTGTTCGCCCTGCATGGCCAGCCCTTTTTTGGCGGCCTCCAGCTGGTTGCGGGCGTTGTCGAGCTGTACTTCGGCGTTCTGCAGTTGTTCGAGGGTGGCCACGCTGTCCCGGTACAGGCCCAGGGCGTTCTGGTAGTCCCGTTCGGCCAGCCGCAGGGCGAGTTTGGCATTTTCCACGTTGATTTCCGCCTGTTGTTCGCCCAGGCGGGCCTGCTGGGTTTGGGCGCCGATCTCTTCGAGGGCCAGTTCGGCCAGCACCTGGCCCTGGCGGACGGACTGCCCTTCGCCGACGAAGATGCGCCGGATGATGCCTCCGGTCTTGAAGCTCAGGCGGGCTTCCTGCTCCAGGGAGAGCTTGCCGCTGGCGAAGACGACTTCGCGGTACTGCACGGGTTCTGCCTCTGCGGTTTGTACTGTCCGGGCGGGTGCGGCGCCGTTTGATGATTCAGTTTGTTGTTCTTCGCCCGTGCTGTTGCAGGCAGCCAGTCCGATGGCGAGAGCGGCGATCAGGGCGGTGGTTTTTATATTGACGGTCATGATGAATAGTGATTTACAGTGAGGTTTTTTTAAAAATGATAACTGGCCGTGGCCCTTTCGAATTCGGCGAGCTTGGCCTGGTAGCCGTAGCGGGCGATGGACAGGCTCTGCTCGGCATTGGTCAGTTGAGTGCGGGCTTTGGTGAATTCCACCAGGTTGGCCTGCCCCTGAGCGAACTTTTTGTTCATGAGCCGGAATGCCTGCCGGGCGGCATCCACCTCTGCCCGGGCTTTGAGGATGCGTTGCCGGGCGGCTTCCAGGTCGTAAAAGGCGTTGACCACCTGCAGGCCGACCTGCTGGCGCAGTTCCGTTTTCCGGTTTTCCGTCTCCAGCTTCTCTATTTTCGCCTGTTGCACTTTGGCTTTGGTGGTGCGGTCGAAGAGGTTCCAGCTCATGACCGCCGAGCCGAGGAAAAAGTCGGCGTCGTCGTTAAACTCATACCGGGTGCCCTGGATGCCGTAGTCGGCCTGGAGGTTGAACTGCGGCAGGTGGCTGCCCTTGCTGAGCTGGATTTGCCGGTCCTGGGCCGCCAGGTAGTAATTCAGTTGCTGGAATTCTTCGCGCTGCCGGAAGGCCAGGTTGCGGGCCTCTTCCAGGCTGACGGCGGATTGGGCGAGGGTTTCCTCCGGCATCTGTTCGATGTCTGCGTCGTAATCGCGGTTGAGCAGGAAGTTGAAATACGTCTTTGCCGTTTTTTCGTTCTTCACGGCTTCGGCAAGTTGCTGCTCTACGCCCTCCGCTTCTGCCTGGGCGCTGTAGACGACGTCCAGCGTTACTTTGTGGTTCTGGTAGAGGCTCTCGCTGGTGCGCAGGTTTTCCTGCACCAGGGCCAGGGCGTTCTCCAGGATGGCGACGCCCTGCCGGGTCTGGGCATGGTTGAAGTAGGCTACCTTTACTTCTTTGACCAGCTCCCGGCGGTAGACGTCCACGGAAATTTTCTCCGCCTCGGCCAGGTTTTGTCGGATGCGCTGGTTTTGCAGGATGGCCTGGTTGAAAATGGGCATCTGCAGGCGCAGCACGGTTTCCTGCTCCGTCTCGCGCAGGAAGTTGACCTCCTCGTTGTTGATCACCGGATACTGCGGTACGGTGGGGTAGTCCGGATAAGTGGCCTGCGCCAGGCTGTTGAGCTGGTTCAGGTTCTGGTACACCGGGTTCATCAGGTCGCCGATGGGAATGACGAAGGCGCGGCCGCCCCGGGCCACAGAGTACCGGGCCTGGATAGACAGGCGCGGGAAGAACATGCCTTTGGCTTCATCCAGGGCTGCCAGGCTTTTCTCGTACGATAATCCCTGCCGCTGCAGGGCGATGTTGCTTTCCAGGGCTGTTTGGATGTAATGCTCCAGGGGCGTCCCCTGGGATTGGGCCGAAACACTCAGGACGATGGCGAAGAGTAATGCCGGGATAGTCTTATGCATGGCGGTTGGGTTTTCTGTGTTGCAAATCTCTGACATTACGGCCTGCTTTTCCACCTTGTTCGCATGAATCGTCGTTCTGGCGGGGTGAGTCGTGAATTGGGGGGGGTGAATGGGGTGGGGGGAGGGCTGGCAGGCTATCCGTCTGACGTTTGGACAGAATGGGCCGGGGTTGTGTACGGTGTGCGGGCCTGGCAGGGTCCTGGCGCTTGTCGAACGCTACAGCTGAGGATAAACATGAAGGCGTGTACGGTGTACGGACCAATAGTAGCCTTTGGCCGTGTACGATGTGCGATAGCCTGGCAAGCCCGTTATACTTCGTTGCAATAGGTTTTGTCTACACTACTAGACATTTTTCTGGACACAGAGTACGCCGAGAAGGCACAGAGCCACACAGAGGCCTGATTATCAATGGAAAAAACTCCGTGTTGACCTCCGTGCCTCTCTGTGTCCAAAACCATTTTGTCCAGTGGTGTGGGTTTTGTCCATTAGCTCTCCCCGCCCCTCAAATCCCCTAGCGCCTCCGCCTTCGGCTGACGTAGTAGCCTTCGGCGCACGAAGTCCGCTGAGTAGCTTCAGCCTTCGGGCGACGAAGTCTTCCTCCGGCAGACGAAGTCGGCGCT
>JAGFJD010000591.1 GCA_024102975.1 Phaeodactylibacter sp.
GCTCTGTGTCTTCCCTGCCTGCAAGGCCGCGCCTCGCGGCAGGCAGGTCGGCGTACTCTGTGTCCAGAATATAATTCCCCCCAAAAACACCACAACACCACAACACCACAACACCACAACACCTAAACACCTAAACACTCATCTCACAAATACCCCCTCACCCCATACGCCACATACCCCACCCATTCCTTGATCAGCAGTTCCCAGAGCGACAGGGTGCGGGCGTTGGGCGCCAGCAGCTTTTCGGGCGTGAACTGCCAGCGTTCGCTGAGGTAGTCGACGGGGAAGGGCGTCGCCCTCAGGCCCACCTTTTCAAAGCAGGCCTGTGCCCTCCGCATGTGCCAGGCGGAGGTAAGCAGCAGGCAGCGGGCGTTGGGGTACTGCTCGTCCAGCAGTTGCCGGGTGAAGCGGGCGTTTTCAAAAGTATTCCGGCTTTCGGGCTCGATGATGATGTCGCTGTCGGGGATGCCCAGGCGGAGCAGGAACTGCCGGGCTTCGGAGGCTTCCAGGGGGCCGTCCTGCAGCAGCCTGCCGTTGCCGCCGGTGACGAGCAGCCTGCGGACCTTGCCGGCGCGGTACAGCTCCAGGGTGTTGACGAAGCGGTTGGCGCGGTCGTTGACGTTGAAGCGGTCGGCCCCCGGCTCGATGTTGGGGTTGGAAAAGCCGCCCAGCAGGATGCCGATGTCGTAGGGTTCGGTGATTTCTTTGGCTGTGAGCAGGTCGGGTTCCCAGGCGCGGACGGCGAGGTTGAACACCATCTGGTTGGAAAAGAGGAACAGCAGGGCGATGGCGGCGGCCAGCGCCCGCCGTTGCCACAGCGGCCGCTTCCCCAGCCAGGCGCAAACCAGCAGTAGGAACACCCAGGTGACGGGCTTGATGAGGAATTGCAGGAGCTTGGAGAGGAGGAAGAACATGGTTGTGGGAATGTTATAGTGTTATATTGTTGGCTATGGCTGTGTTTGGGGGATGGTTATATTGTTGGCTGGGCCGTGAAAAAGGGAACAATCCCCAAGCCCTACCCCCCGAACAATATAACCATATAGCCATATAACCATATAACAATAGCCCTCCACCCACCATCAAAACCTCGGCGCCTCCGGCCCGTCCAGCAGGCGGGCCAGGAAGAAATCAAGCAGCTCGGGCTTGAACAGGGCGGCAACGGCGACCATAAAGGCCACGCCGTAGACCGCCCCCCACAGGTGGGCGTCGTGGGCGATCAGGTCGCCGCCGCGCTTTGCCATGTAGGAGGAATACCAGAGGTAGCCGACGGCGAAGATGATGCCGGGCAGGGGCGGGAAGATGAACCACCCCCAGGGCGCGAACAGGATGTAGGCCATCATCAGGGCGGAGGTAGCGCCGGAAGCGCCGACCGACGAATAGCCGGCGTTATCCTTGTGTTTGAAGAACGTAGGGATGTCGGCGGCGATGATCGCGCTGATGTAAAAAAAGATAAATACCAGGCGCCCGATGAGCGGGTCAAAGATCACCTGGGTAAAGACGGGCTCCAGGGCCGAGCCGAAGAGGTAAAAGACGTACATGTTCAGGATGAGGTGCGACCAGTCGTTGTGCACGAAACCGCTGCTCAGGAAGCGGTACCACTCCCCGAATTCGGCGACCGAGGAGGGGTGGAAGGCCAGCTTGTATTTCATGTCCGGATTGTTGAATGCCTGGTAGGAAATAAGCAAGGTCAGGCCGATGAGGATGAAGGTCAGGCTAATGGTCATGATCAGGCGTTGTGATAAGGTTCGTTATTGAGGATGGTCATCGCGCGGTAGAGCTGCTCCAGAAAGAACAGGCGCACCATCTGATGAGAAAACGTCATTCTGGATAAGGATAGCTTGCCGTCGGCCCGGGCATAGAGCTCCGGCGAAAAGCCATAAGCGCCGCCGATGAGGAAAACGATGCGCTTGTAGCTAAGCTGCAGCTGGCGGTTCAGGAAACCGGCGAAGCTTTCGGAAGTGTATTGCTTGCCGCTTTCGTCGAGCAGCACCAGGTAATCCCCCGGTTTGAGGCGCTGTAGCACGGCTTCGCCCTCCCTGCCTTTGATCTGTTCCGGGTTCAGTTTGCCAGCCTTTTTGATGTCTGGTATAATCTCCAGGCTGAACCGAAGGTAGTGGCCCAGCCGCCTGCAGTAAAGCTCCATGCCTTCCTCCAGGTAGCGCTCGCTGGTCTTTCCGATGGCCCATAGTTCGGTCTTCATGGGGCAAATATAACTACTGATTTCAAGAAATTTAGATTTAATTTGAGTTTGTTCTGTTTTTTCTGAAATGCTTTGAAAATTGGCATAGTTTGTACCTTTGCCCCATGCCCCCATGCCCCCATGAACCCATACGCTCAGAACAACGCCAGTTCCTCCATCAGCGAGTGCCGTTCCGGGTATTGCGTGCGGAATTCCTCCACCAGCAGCACGGCCAGGCTGCCGGCGCCGATCTCGTGGAGGCGCTGCAGGGCTTCGCGGATGCGCTGGGAAGTCTTGCGGCCCAGGTGGTTGCGCAGGAAGTCGGTGAGCAGGCTGCGGTAAAGTTCGAGCAGGCGTTCGCGGTGGCTGTCGATGAGGTAGGGGGAAAATTCCTGGATCAGGTCGAGCGACTGGACCTGCTCGGCGTAGTCCATCAGGCGGCCGTGGAGGCCTTCTTCGGCCAGAATCCGGGCAATGGTGTTGCGGCGGCTGGGCGAGTAGGGGAAGCTTTGAAAGTAAGCCAGCGCTTCTTCCACCTGGCGGGGCCAATCGGGCCCGGCGGCCCGGCGGGCTTTTTCGAGGTAGGCAAAGTCCTGGGTGTCCAGGAACCGCTTCAGGGCGTATTGGTTGACCTCTTCCGGCTCATCGTCCTGTTCGGCCAGTTGGAGCAGCATTTCCTCCAGGCGGGCCTTCACTTCGGCGGGCAGGCCGAACCGCAGGCCGGTGATGGCCAGTGCTTTGACACGGGGCATCTGCCCCCTGGCGATAGCCTGCTGGATGGCGTAGAGCAGCACGTCGGGCTGTGTCAGGTTGCTCTCCATGAGGCGGCGGGCTTCGTCGGGCCGGCCGGCCTTTTCCAGGGCGCTGAGTTCCAGGAGCATCAGGGGCGCCATGGGGCGGCCTTCTTCCTGGTATTTTTCCTGGTAATTCCGCAGGGCTTCCAGCAGGGTTTCCTGCTGGCCGGCCTCCTGGGCCAGTTCCACCATCAGCTTGAAGAACAGCAGGTCGGCGCCGTTGCTGCGGTACACCAGCTTGCCGTATTCCTGCAGGCTGTATTCCCAGAGGCTGCGGGCCAGGGTGGGGGCGGGGTTCTTTTCCAGCAGGCGGTGCAGGTTTTCGAAGGCCCGGCCAACGTCCCGTTTCAGTTCCCGCTGTTTGCCCCTGGCCTTCTTCAGTATGGGCGTTATCTTTTCGATGATGCTTTGGGAGATGAAGGCCACCTCCACGAAGTCCCTTTCCAGGATAGCCTGTTCGGCCTGCTGTTGGAGTTCCTCCAGCACCTTGGCCAGCCGCTGGCTGCCCCGTACGGAGATGCTGCGGTCGGTCTTGCGCACCGCTTTGATGGTGCTTTCCAGCAGCTGCTGGTATTTCTCCTTGCCGTCGATCCCGGTTACGGCGGATGCGAACCGGGCTTTGAGGGCGATGGCGAAATTGCGGTTGGCCTTGGCGTAGTCGCGCACAAAATCGGCGAGTTCTTCCAGGTTGACATTGTCCAGCACGATGCCGGTGGTGAGCTTCCGGGGGCCCTGGGTTTCCTTTCTGGCTTTCTCCCCGTGCTGTTTTTTTGCCTGTTGCCGGCGGCGCAGGGCCATCATCATGGCGGCCAGGTGCTCGCACATCCCCTCTTCCGCAAACCGCTCACAGTCGCACGTGCCGCCCAGCACTTTCGAAGGGCTCACTTTGAGCTCCACCTCATAGCCTTCGACGGTGGCCAGCCACAGGTGCTTCTCCAGCTCGAAGAGGCCATCGACGGCGCCTGCCTCCAGCAGTTGCTCTCCCCCGGCCAGCGCCTCCTCATCCAGGTGTGATTCCAGTTTTTGGAGTAAAAAGTTCATTGCGTTTTCTCCTGCTCTTATATCTTGGCCAATATAGGCTTGACTATGCCCAAAACTTCAAAGTTACGGGAAATCGGATTCAAAATCCACAGCCGCAGGGGCCGAAGTTTTTGCAAATACATGCCTTCTTTCCGTAAAAAAGCTCAACTAAGGTATAAGGAGCGAAGAGGGGAGAATGTTCATGGGAACTGGCCGGGCTTAAAAACAGGCATCCTGAAAATCCTGTCCAATTATCTGTACCGTTTTATCCCGTCCTATCCTGTAAAAGTTTATTTTTGGGCCTAAGAAGCTGTTTGAATTTGATCCTCGGGTTTTCTTATGGCTCTTTTTCCGCCACTCTGCGTTGCCAAAATCCTCATTTAACGCTGCTAAACTCCGGTTTTGGCGCCTTGATTGGCGAAAAAATAGCTCATAACAAATTCCCGAAACCAAATTCAAACAGCTTCTAACACAAATTCAAGGCTCACATGATCAAAAGCATTGAATCCCTGCCGGCAGAAAAACAAAAGGCCCTCTACGACGCCATACCGTACGTCACGCTGCTGGTCGCAGGCGCCGACGGCATTATTGAGGACGCCGAGCTGGAGCGGGGAGAAAAAATCGCGCGCATCCGGGCATTCCACTTCCACCAGGAATGGCAGGAGTATTATCAGAGAGTAGACGGGCACCTGCACGAACGGCTTATGGAACTCATCCGGACCTTGCCGAGATCGCCGGAGGAACGCCAAAACGCCATCGCCGGCGAACTGGAAAAGCTCAATGACGTCCTGCCCCTGCTCGAACCCAAACACGCCAAACACTTTTACGAAGGCCTGCTCAGCTTTGCCCGCCACGTCGCCAAAGCCTCCGGCGGCATCATCGGCTGGATGAGCATCGGCCCCAAAGAAGCCAAAGTCGTCGACCTGCCGATGATCGAACCGGTCGACGCGGATTAAGCAACCCAATTCCTCACCAAAATACGGATTCAATGAGACCTTCCTACCTCCTTGCCGTTTTCAGTTTTTTCCTGCTGCTCAACATCCAGCCCGCTCAGGCCGTCGTCCACGTCTGGGCCGGCGACAAAACCGAGCACAGGGCTGAAGAAACCAGTACTCTCAGCAAAAAAGAACTGCGGAAAAACAACCGCCTGCAGCGCAAAGCTTTCAAAAAGGAAATCAAGGCCAAGCTGAAGCAGCTGCGCCAGGAAACGGACACCGACCTGCTGCTCCTGGTCATCATCGCTATCCTGCTCCCGCCCCTGGCCATGGGCCTGTACGATGGCATCACCACCCGCTTCTGGATTTCGCTCCTGCTGACCTTGCTGTTCTATCTTCCGGGACTGATCTATACGCTGGTGGTCATTCTGGGAGAGAATTGATCGTATCGGGCAATGCAGGGGCTACCCGTCTGACGTTGGATCCCGCTTTTCAGTATTAAAAGCGGGATATGTTGTCCTGACGAATGCTGTGCATTGTCAGGATGCTGACCGCAAGCGTCAGCATTTGTTGCCGGTTTGGCCCTGGGGCTGCCGGAACAACTGAGTTCTCTGACTGACAACTGACAACTGACAACCGACAACAGCAACTTGTCCAGCGTTCGACCGAGCGTTCGACCGAGCTCACGCCGAGGTTCTTAGGCTGATACCCCAGGCAGGGGCCTCGCGATCAGGCCTCCGCCTGCCAAAGCAGGCTACTGCCTGCGACGGCAGGATGATCGCGGCACGAACCTCACCAATTCGACGGGCATTGTATACAATCCCGCCTATCCCCGATATGGGCCTGGACCGACAATTCCAGCGCCCCGGCCAGCCGCGAAACATCGACCAGGGGCGAAACATTCACATCGTAAGACAGGCCGAAGCTCCAGTCGCCGTAGTCCACCCGGATATAGGGCGTGACGGCGTCGAAAGTGGCCGCCGCGTTGCCGGCGCGCCGCCCCACCCGGCCGTACATCCCCAGGAAAAAGGCGTTCCCCTTGTGGCTTTCCGCCAATTGCCAGAGGGCGCCGGCAGACAGCATCCGCTGTTGGCTGTTCTTAAAGAGGGCCTGCTGGCGGTAGAAAAACTGGAGGGCAAGCTCTTTGCTTTCCGGCCGGTTGTCGGTAGACAAGCCCAACTGCCCCTGGAGCGACCAGCCCATCCCCACCCGGTTGCCGTTCTGGGCATCTTCCAGAAAAGAGTACAAGGGCTGGTTGATGTGGAGCAGGCTGGCGCCAATTTGCCAGGCCGCCTCCGTATCGTACAACAGCAGGCCGGCGGACAGGCCGAAGACGGTGCGTTGCAACTGGTCGAAGGATTCGAAATTGTCGAGGTTCGGATCATAACCGATGCCGTCGAACTGCTCTTCAAATTGCAGCTGGCCCTCATCAATGCGGTAATTCCAGGCACCGCCGCGGACGCCCCCCGCCAGGAACAAGCCCCGCTCGACCTGCTGGTGATACGCTACGCTTAGCAGGGCCTGCCCGTCGGTATAGCGGGAATCGCCGGCCCGGCTGGCCTGGGCGCTGACGCCAAAGGCAAAAAAGCTGAGCCCCAGGCAGTTGCGCCAGTCAAAAGCAGCCAGCGCAGAATGATAGGATTGCCCCGCCAACACACTTTGCCACTGGTTGCGGTAATGCAGCGACAGGCGCGCCGGCTCCCGGCCAAGGCCGGTAAACGCAGGGTTGGCATACGACTGGGTCCGGCTGAACTGGGAGAAATGAGCATCCTGTGCCAGGCAGGGCCGGCTGCCAAAAAGCAGCAGGCCAAACAAGGAAACAAAAACGGTCAGGATCTTAGCATATTTCATGATCTGTGGCTTGTGAGTAGTGAGATTCGTTTGTTCTGCACCGGAGGCAGGGTGTAGGGGAATCAGGTTATATTGTTATACTTGACGGCAATAGGTTTTGTGCATTGCCTTCCCCGCCCCTCAATCCCCTGGTGCCTCGGCCGCCGCCAAAGGCTCTGGCCGACGGAGGCCGCTGAGCAGCTTCGGCCTTCGGGCGACGAAGTCTTCCTCCGGCAGACGAAGTCGGCGCTCGCGGAAAGGGGAAGTCCTCCCCAAATGCACTACCTGTCCCGCACACAAAGTGTCGGGAAAACCTATTGCAGCAGAGTATATATTGTTGCGCTGCTTCGCAGGACTGTTCGGTGTTCGCAATTTTACCCGGCCGATCCCGACACCTGCCGGAGAGGACGGGCGTTGTTCTCAAGCTGTCCTCTCCAGGCATTTCCACCCATCTCCACCTATTTCCATGTATTTCCATGCATTTCCATGTATTTCCATGCATTTCCATGCATTTCCATGTATTTCCATGTATTTCCATGTGTCTCCATGTATCTCCATGTATCTCCATGTATCTCCATGTATTTCCACGCATTTCCACGCATTTCCACCCATCTCCACCTATTTCTATGTATTTCAATGTATTTCCCATTCCCCCCCCTCACCGGATCAACGTCACATTCCCCTTAACCACCCGGAGAAACCCATCCGTAAACAACAGTTCAGCGTAGTAGGTGTATACGCCCTGCTCGGCTTTCTGCCCCTTGAACGTGCCGTCCCACCCGCAATCCTGCAGGCCAGAAGCCGGGCAATCCAGGGATTCGAACACCAGCTCTCCCCAGCGGTCGAAAACGCGGAAAACCGGGGCGCTTACCAGGCCGTTGTTGGTATTCATGATGCGGAACAGGTCGTTGTGCCCGCTGCCGTCCGGCGTGAACGCATTCGGTATAAAGATCCCCCTTTCCCGGTCTATGGCAACCCGTACAAAGGCGGTGTCCCGCTTCACGCACCCTTTGGCATTGGTGACTTCCACGATGTAGGTAGTCGTGTAGAAAGGCATGGCTACCGGGTTGGCAATGGAAATGTCGGACAACCCTGCCGCCGGCGACCAGTTCACGACTGTTCCGGCCTGATTGACATTAACGGCCAAATCCACCGATTCTCCCAGTTCGATGTAGAAGGAGTCGCGCAGCAACCGGGCAATAAGCTCCTGAACCTGGGGCACCATAACGTCTATGGATGTCAGGCACCCCTGGGGGGATTCCAGTTCGAGGGTGTAATTGCCGGGCGCCAGCCGGCCGTGGCGGGTGCCGGTCTGTGCATAGTTTTGCCCGGAGAGGAAAATAAAATCTTCGGGCGCTGCCTCGGCTACCAACGTATATCCGTCCTCCTGCGTGCAGGTTTCGATCAGCTCAAAACTGCCCTCCGGCGGGCCGTAGATGGTAATCATTTGCGTAGCCGTGTCCCGGCAGATTGCCTCATTGCTGGCAATCAGTTGCACCTCGTATTCTCCCGGCAATTCATAGATGTGGGAAAATTCAGCGCTGTTGGCAGTGTTGCCGTCTCCCAGCGCCCACCGCAGGCCGGTTGCCGTTGTAGAATTGTCGGAAAAGTGAACATCCGCAGGCGCGCAGGCGTCCTCCACCTCCAGTTCGAAGGCCGCCGTCGGCCGGGGGCGCACATATATCGGCTGGGAGACCGAATCCCGGCATCCAACGCTGGAAATGGCGGTTAACGTGACGTTGAAAACCCCGGAATTTCCATAGACATGGCTGGCCAGGCAATCGTCGGAGGCATTGCCGTCGCCAAAAGACCAGAGACAAGAGACATCATCCGTACCCAGGTTCCGGAATTCAGCCGGAGCGCCCAGGCAAACCGAATCCATCTCGGCTATGGCCACGATTGGCAACGGGAGGATCTCTATGGGCTCTCCCTGCCAGGTATTGCGGCAGCCCTGCAAATTTACCGTTGTCGCGGTTGGCTGATAAAAACCAGGCGCATCGAAAATATGGGTAGCAGAGGAAGTCAGGGTACTGTCGCCATCTCCGAAATAGAGCACCTGCCCATCCCCATCGGAAATGACCCGGAAATTCACCGGGTTTTCCGCACAGGCCGTGGGGGAATAGTCCACGTCGAGGAACGGCAGCGGCAGGGCCAGGATCTGAACCGACATGCTGTCAAACCCACAGCCCTCTGTATAGAGCGAGACGGTATACAGGCCGGGGGCTGAGAAGCTGTGTTCCACCACCTGCCCGGTATAAGCGTTGCCGTCCGAGATCACCCACCGAACCGGCGCGCCCGGGGTGGAGAAACTCTCCAGCCGGACGGTTTCGTTGACGCATACTTCCCGGTCAGAAATATTGATCAGGGCGCTCACGTCCGTCGGGTTGATGGTGACCTGCTGCTCCAGGGTATCCATCCCGCAGCCGTTCTGAGCAATCAGCGTGATGAATAAGGTATCGGCTATGCCATCCGAGAAGGGGACGATCGGCGGAGGGGTGTCCATGCTGTATATGCGGTCTATGGTTCGGCTGTTTAAGAACCAGAAATACTGATCAGGGTCTCCGGTGCTGGTGTTGTTCAGATAGAGGGTGTCGCCACTGCACAGCTCGTCGTAGGTCAAGCCGAAATTGGCCTGCGGTTGCGGAAAAACGGTAATCTGGGTCGTATCGGCGGAATCGCCGCAGCCGTTCTCAACCGATAAGATGACGGTGTAGGTAGTGTCTCCGAAAAAACCCTGCGGGAAAGTGACCGTTCCCGGCGCGCTGAGCAGGGAAGTGTCGAGCCCGCCAAAATCCCAGATAAAGGAGAGGTTGTCGCCGATGCTTTGGTTGTCGAAGGTGACGGAAAGCGGTGCGCAGCCTTGATTGACATCGGTGTTGAAAGCAACCAGTTCCGGCGCCTGGGAAACGTAAATATCCTGCGACAGCTGTACGGCGCATACCACGCTGCCGTCGAGGGGGCTGAGGCTTTCAGCGGTGAGCGTAATGGTATAGGTATTGGATTCCCCGTAGGCATGTTGGGGGTTTTCCTCGGAAGAAAGCGGGCTCATGTCGCCGAAGTCCCAGTGGTATACCTGGGCGTTGGCGGTTTCGTTGCTGAAGGCCACCGGCGCCCCTTCGCAGGCCAGGGAGTCGAACGTGAAAGCAGGCTCGGGGACGGGCAGCACGGTGAAGGTTATTTCGGCAGAATTACAGGCTTCGGGCAGGGCATCGACGGTATAGATGTAGGTGTAATCGCCGGGGCCGGCCAGCAGTTGCACATCCACCTGGTTGTTGTTTGCCAGGCCGGGCCCCTGCCAGTCGCCGCCGGCGGGATTGGCCACCGGCAACGCCACCTGCCCGTCGGAAGCACAGGCGTAGACATCCTGCCCGGCCGTGACGCTGTTGGCGGCGTCGAGCACCGTAAGCGCTACGGTATCCCGGCTCTCGCAGGGCGTATCGGGGTCGATGGTGTAAACGTAGGTATAGGTCCCGGGGCTGAGCTGGGCGATGGCCACCTCGCCGGTGCCGGGGTTGGCCTGCGGGCCCGCCCATGTCCCTCCCGGGGGGGTGGCTGCCAGGAACAGGGGGTCGCTGCCCGAACAGGCAGCCAGCACGGGTTCCGCAGCCTGCGCTTCCACATAATCCCGCAGTTGAAGGGTGAAGGAAATCGTCGTATCACAGCCAAAAGGGCTGGTGCCGGTTACCGTAATATCGGCAGTAGTAGCGCCGAACAGCAAATCGGCATTGAAGGTTCCGCTGGCGCCATCCACCACGCCGTCGCCGCTCCAGGCCAGGATAGTGCCCGGCGTAGCCTGAAAACCGAGCACTTCCGCCAGCTGAATGTCCTCGCTTACAGCGCAGGTGGAGGGGGCGTTGCCGACGGAAAGGACCGGCAGCGCTTCCACCCGCACCGTTTTCGTGGTGCGGATGATGCAGCCGATGGCATCGCCATAGGTATACGTCAGGTTGAACTCGCCGACACCTGCCAGCAGGGGGTCAAAGATGCCCTGGGTGCCGTCTGCAATGCCCGTCCCCGTCCAGGCGCCGCCGGCCGGAGAGAAACTGAAGGTAGCCTGCCCGGCGTCTATACAGAAAGTATCCCGCGGGGCGCCAATGTCCACCTCTGCGGCCTGTTCTACTTCGATGACAAGCTGGCCGGTGGATTCGCAGCCGGCAGGCCCGGCAGAATAAGTCAGGGTATTCTGCCCGATATTGGCGGAGCCCGGGTTGAACAAACCGCCAGGGCTGACGCCGGGGCCCGACCAGGTGCCGGAAGGCGGGCTGGCCTGCAATTGGAATGGGCCGTCGCTGCTGCACACCAGTCCGACCGGGTCAAAACCCACCGGCTCCAGTTCGAGCACCTGCACCGTATCCCGAATGGAAAGGTCGCCGCAATGCCCGGATACATTCAGCGTAAAAGGGTAAATCCCAGCTTGGGTATATGTTGCCGTTGGGAAGGAATCCGTGGTAAACGGGACATCAGAACCGGGAAATTGCCACTCTATGCTGGCAATGGACCCGCCGTAGGTGATGTCCGGCGTGAAAACCAGCGTGTCGCAGCCTACGGGAGGCAACGGCCCCAGCATCAGGCCTGGCTCCTGGAAGATTTCAAAGTTCAAAGTTGCCGTATCGATGCCGCAGGTGTTCTCGGCAATGAGCAGCGCCTGATAAGCGCCGCCATTTGGGAAGAACCCCTGCTCTGTGGAGTCGATGAATACGACGCCATTATTGGGGAAGAACTGCCATTCGTGGGAATCGTCGTCTATAGAATTGTTGAAAAATTCGATCAGGGCAGGGACGCAGGCGGAGTCGTTGGGCAGTTCGGAATCCGCCATGGCGATCGGCACGTCCCGGATTTCGATGGTCTCGTCGGTGTAATCGGACCCGCATTGGTTCGTCACGGTCAGCCCTATATTGTAAAAACCGCGTTGATCGTAGACTACCGAAGGGTTTTCCTCCGTACTTGTCCCGTTGTCTTCAAAGGTCCATTCATAACTTACCGTTTCGCCATTGGGGCAGGATGCGTTCATAAAGGAGGCCACCTCTCCGACGCAAAGGGCATCCGGCTCGTCAATAATGGCCACTGGCTCCACCCGGATACGGACAAAGATGATCAGGCAGTTCCGGCTCACCCCGGCAGGGCAGTTGTTGACGACGGTCATCCGAATGGGAATGGTTACGGAAGTAGAATTGACCAGGCAGGTATCGGTAGGGAAATCGTACGTATGCGTAAAGCTTGGAGTGCCCGGCGCCCTGTCGACCTGGCCGTCTCCCCAGTCGATATAGGTGGAGTCTACCACATTGGGGTCAGAATTGTTGAGGAATTCAACCTCTTCCCCTTCGCAAAAAAACGTAGGGCTATCGGGGCTGAAACCGCCCTGAGGCTGCAGGTCGCCGCATTGATCAGCCAGGTCACACTGGCCATAAAGAGAGTTGATGGACAATAGCAGGGCAGTCGTCCAAAGGGCAAATCGGATTCCGGGCGCTGGCATAATTTCTGGTAGTGTTGGTCAAAAATAACAAAGCCCCGGTGCGCGAACCGATGGCTCGCCCGGCGGGGCTACTCACACGAAATATAACTGTAGGTTCACCAGGTTTTCAGAAACGGTTGCCTAAAGATAGGAATAAAATGTATATATCCAAGAGGGAGAGGATGATTGTTTCATTGGTTCAACCAGTATACCCATGAACCCATGACCCAATGAACCCATGACCCCATACTACACCAACGCCTTATTCTTCGCGCGTTTGCGTTCGTGGTCTTTGAGCAGGGTTTTCCGCAGGCGGAGGGAGCCGGGTGTTACTTCCACGAATTCGTCTTCCTGGATATACTCCAGGGCTTCTTCCAGGGTGAAGCGTTTGGGAGGGACCAGCTTGAGCTTGTCGTCCGAGCCGGAGGCCCGCATATTGGTCAGTTTCTTGGTTTTGGTCAGGTTGACGACCAGGTCGCCCGGGCGGCTGTTCTCACCGACGACCTGCCCTTCGTAGACTTCCTCGCCGGGCGCAACGAAGAACTTGCCGCGGTCCTGCAGGTTGTTGATGCTGTAGGGGATGGCCGTCCCGGTTTCCAGGGCGATCAGGGAGCCGTTGATGCGGCCGGGGATGTCGCCCTTGTGCGGTTGGAATTCCAGGAAGCGGTGCGACATGATGGCCTCGCCTGCCGTGGCGGTCAGCATCTGGCTGCGCAGGCCGATGATGCCGCGGGAGGGGATTTCGAAGCGCAGTTGAACGCGTTCGCCCTTGGGGTCCATCGACAGCATGATGCCCTTTCGGCGGGTGATCATGTCGATGGCTGTTCCGGAGATTTCGCCGGGCAGGTCGACCGTCAGTTCTTCTACCGGTTCGTGGACGGCGCCGTCGATGCGCTTGGTGATCACCTGCGGCTGGCCGATCTGCAGCTCGTAGCCCTCGCGCCGCATGGTCTCGATCAGTACCGAAAGGTGCAACACGCCCCGGCCATATACGCGGAAGGTATCGGCAGAGCCGGTTTCTTCTACCCGCAGGGCCAGGTTGCGTTCCAGCTCTTTCTCCAGGCGTTCCTTGATGTGGCGGGAAGTGACGAATTTGCCTTCCTTGCCGAAGAAGGGCGAGTCGTTGATGGTAAAGACCATGCTCATGGTCGGCTCGTCGATGCTGATGGTGGGCAGGGCCTCCGGCGTTTCCGGGTCGGCGATGGTGTCGCCGATCTCGAAGCCTTCCACGCCGAAGATGGCGCAGATTTCGCCGGCCTGCACCTCTTCGGTTTCCAGGCGGTTGAAACCATCGAAGACGAAGAGGCTGCGGATGCGGCTTTTCTGGACGGTGCCGTCTTTTTTCACCAGGGATACCTGCTGGCCATTGCGCAACCTTCCCCGCTGCAGCCGGCCGATAGCGATACGGCCGATGTAGGTGGAATAGTCCAGCGAGGTGACCAGCAACTGCGGCGTGCCTTCCTGTACGCGGGGCGCAGGAATGTGTTCGATGATGGCGTCGAGCAGCACCGAGATGTCCGCCGTCGGCTGCCGCCAGTCGGTGCTCATCCAGCCCTGCTTGGCGGAACCAAAGAGGGTGGGGAAATCCAGCTGGTCTTCCGTGGCGTCCAGGTTGTACATCAGGTCGAAGACGGCTTCCTGCACCTCTTCCGGGGTACAGTTCTCCTTGTCTACCTTATTGACCACCACGATAGGCTTAAGGCCCAGTTCGATGGCCTTCTGGGTCACGAACCGGGTCTGGGGCATAGGCCCCTCGAAGGCGTCCACCAGCAGCAGCACTCCGTCGGCCATGTTGAGCACCCGCTCCACCTCGCCGCCGAAATCGCTGTGGCCCGGCGTGTCGATGATGTTGATCTTGGTGTCTTTATATCGGATAGATACGTTCTTGGCCAGGATGGTGATGCCCCGCTCCCGCTCCAGGTCGTTGCTGTCCATGATGAGGTCGCCCGGCCGCTCGTGGTCGGCAAACAGCTTGCCGGCGTGGATCATCTTGTCGACCAGCGTGGTCTTGCCGTGGTCGACGTGGGCTATAATGGCTATATTTCTTAGATTCATAACTCTGCAAACACTTCTGTTATGGTATAGTTTCGAAAGGGCGCGCAAAGATAGGCAAAAATCGGACAGGATGTGTGAAAATTTAATTGGGAGGGGGGGAGGCAAAAACCAGACAGGCTTTACCGGACGTGCGGCCTTCAGGCTTGCCCTGATGAACTAGAAGGGCGGCGCGTTTATAGACAGGATTGACAGGATTGACAGGCTTTACCGGACGTGTGGCCTTCAGGCTTGCCCTGATGAACTAGAAGGGCGGCGCGTTTATAGACAGGATTGACAGGATGAACAGGACTTGCAGCCCGGCTTTAGCCTCTTCCCCCCCTCGTTGACCGCTGTAGCCAGAGGCGAAGGCGGTTCGGGGAGATTGAGGGGGGCTACAGGCGCTCCCTGACGCCTTTCTCCTACAAAAACCGGCCTCTCTGCTACAACAATTTTCATTCCTCCCCGGATACCGGTAAATTATGGAGTCATCAAACTCTGGTTATTATGAAATCCGATATTCAAAAAGAAAATTGGAAGGACAAACTGATCGGCGGCATTGCCGCTTTCGCAGCCATGATCGCCGCCAGCCGTTGGTTCATGGGGCAATTGGCCAGAAGAGCCGCACGCATGTGGTTCTGGTAGGCGACCAAAAAAGTTGCTAGATTTGGGGCAAAAAGCAGATGCACCTCAGTGAAATCCTCAATCACCTCGGCGAAGAAAGAGGGCAATACTTCAATGCCGTTTCTCCTCCCGTTTTCCAGACCAGCAATTTCACCTTCTCTTCCCTGGACGAGTTTCGCCAGGCTTTTACCGATGAATTAGCGCATCACATCTACAGCCGGGGCAATAACCCCACCGTTGCCATCCTCCGCCGGAAGCTGGCGGCGCTGGAAGAGGCGGAAGACGCGCTCGTCTTTGCCAGCGGCATGGGCGCCGTCTCGGCTGCTGTGCTGGCCAATGTACGGGCCGGCGGCCATGTCGTTTGTGTGGAATCGCCCTACTCCTGGACGAAGGCGCTGCTGAAGGATTACCTCCCCCGCTTTGGCGTATCCACTACTTTCGTGGACGGGCGCGAAACGGCCAACATCGAACGGGCGATACAGGACAACACCACCCTGCTGTACCTCGAAAGCCCCAACTCGCTCACTTTCGAGCTCCAGGACATCCGCGCCTGCGCCGGGCTGGCGCGTCGCCGGGGAGTGGTTACCGTCCTGGACAACAGCTATGCCTCTCCCTTTTTCCAGCGCCCTATCCCGATGGGCATCGACATCGCCGTCCATTCCGGCACGAAGTACCTCAACGGCCACAGCGATGTGGTCATGGGGGTGTTGTGCACCAACAAGGTTATGGCCCGGAAGATCTTCGAAGGGGAGTACATGGCCATGGGCGGCATTCTCCCGCCCCACGACGCGGCACTGGCCATCCGCGGGCTGCGCACCCTGGAGCTGCGCATGCGCCGCTGCCACGAAAGCGGCCTGGAGGTCGCCCGCTATCTGGAAGGGCATCCTAAAGTGGAGCGCGTCCTGCACCCTCTGCTGCCGTCGTTCCCCCAGTACGAACTGGCCCGGAAGCAAATGCAGGGCGCCGGCGGGTTGTTCTCCTTTTATCTGCGGGCCGGCCGGCCGGATCAGGCAGAGGCCTTTTACAACAACCTGAGCCGCTTCCTGCTCGCCGTCTCCTGGGGGGGGCACGAGTCTCTGGCGCTGCCCGCCGTGGCGTTCTACAACATACCGGGAAGGGAAAAGCCGGCCATGCCCTGGAACCTGGTCCGCCTCTACATCGGGCTGGAAGACCCGCAGTGGCTCATCGAAGGGTTGGAGCAGGCTTTAAAGTATGTTTAAACTTTTTGTAGCTTTAAGCGTGAATATATACTGGCGAACGCGTGGTTTTGTCAGGAACAAAACCAGCGATGCCAGTATATACTGACCCGGCGGGTTTTGTAGTCGACAAAACCTGCCGTGCGTAAGTATAAAATACCCGGAAAAAATAAACCGAAAACAGATGAAAAAGATAGTTGTGCTTACGGGAGCGGGCGTCAGCGCCGAAAGCGGGATCAAGACGTTCCGCGATGCCGGCGGGCTGTGGGAGGGCCATGACGTCATGGAGGTCGCCTCGCCCCAGGGATGGCAAAAGAACCAGTCGCTCGTCCTGGATTTTTACAATCAACGGCGCCGGCAGTTGCATACGGTAAAGCCCAATGCCGCCCACTTCGCGCTGGCCGAACTGGAAAACCACTTCGAGGTGAGCATCGTCACCCAGAATATCGACGACCTGCACGAGCGCGCCGGCAGCAAGAATATCATCCACCTGCACGGCGAACTGCTCAAGGCGCGCAGCACCAAAGACCCCAACCTCATCTACGAATGGCCGGACGACATCAACCCGGGCGATACCTGCGAGCTGGGCAGCCAGCTGCGCCCCCATATCGTCTGGTTTGGCGAAGCTGTGCCCATGATCGAAACGGCGGCGGTGGAAACCATGACGGCCGATGCGGTGATCATCGTCGGCACCTCCATGCAGGTATACCCGGCGGCCGGGTTGGTGGGGTTTGCCGAAAACGCCCGGAGCATCTTCTACGTCGACCCCAAGCCGGCTATCAATTACGAACTGAGCCGGGCCGCCAGCCTCTCGGTAGTGGCGGAACCGGCTACTATCGGCGTGCCTAAGGTGGTGAAGGAATTGCTGGGGCAGGGGTAGGCGGGGCAGTGGTTGTCGGTTGTTGACGGTTGCCTCCAAGGCGTTGTGAGTGCTCACCAAACCACAAACAACAAGAGCGCCAATCGCCAAAAGCCGTGCCGGGGCCTTTTCGGGAAAGGCGCCCACACACGGCTTCAACCTTAAACTATGTATGAAATTAATTGGCGGCTACCTGATCCGATACAGGAACATGGCCCCTCCGAAGAGATACCAGTCGTGCGTTTTCTTTCCCCCGGGGTTGCTCGCGCCGTCCAGGTAATCGGTAAAAGTCTTGCGCATCCCCAGTTCCATGCTCAGAGACATCAGTTCGTTGATGCCCAGCCGCAACCCCAGGCCAACCGGCAGGACAAGCTGGACGTCGGAGTAATCGGCATTGAGGTCTTCCCGCGCTTTGTCGTCCGGAACTTCCCCGAAGACGGGCTTTGGGTTGATCATAGCCAGGCCCAGCCCGCCGAAAAAGTAGGGCGAAAGCCGCTGGCCCAACTCAAGCGTCAGGTCGGTGCGATTTTTCCCAAAAGGTTCCCATTCCCCCATGACGGATAACTCGGCCACGGTTGTCTGGAAGCTGGACCCTCTTCTTTCCCGGGCTTCGAAGTTGGCGTCATTGCCGCTGAGCTTCCCGTAGAACAAGTTGGCGCGAACGGCATGCGTGCGGCTGAGCGGATGGCGGACCACTGCTCCTGCCGCCAGGTTGCTCTCCCCAAGGGCCGGCGCCGTATTTAAAGTAAAATCTCCCTGGTAATTGGCCACACCCAGGAACAGCCCCCCTTCCAATCTGGAGGTGGAGGTTTGGGCGAGCAACCACAGAGGACATAGCATAATGATGAACAGTACATTAATGATTCTCATGGGCTGTAACGAGTTTAAACAGTTGTAAAGGATTTATTCATAGGGGGGAGTGTTGCGCGGCGTGGCGCCAAAGCCAAAACAGGAGGGGGAAAAACCTGGAAAGGATTGCGGTCCGGCAACTGCTTTTACGACGAAAACCGACGCAAGGTTGCAACGGGGAGTCGGTTTTTGAAAAAGGAAAAGCCGCGTCAACAAAGCTTCAGCGGATACTGAAAAGCTCAAGCGACACGGCTTCACTCCCTATACTATGAAAAAAACTACTTGATCCGATAAAAAGGTTGGGGGGGGCAGGCTGCTTACGCGTTTGGAGTGATTGAGCATATATTTATCCATCCAGATGCCTGGTTTCGAGAGAACGAGATCTTTGCCAGCCCGGACTCCCTTTATCAGGAATTCCTTCGAGCAATAGATACCGAATGGCACAACCACCCGCAATAGCAGTTGGTTGGCCCGTTCTTTCTGCGCCAGTGCGAAACAGCCGGCCTATACTAAAAAGCTATAATACACTGCCTGCAAAGCCTCTGAAAGCAAAATTGGAAGTCGTTGGGGGGGGAAACAGGGGGCGTGTCCATTTTGTGATCATTTTTCATGATACACTATTCATGTACGGCACTTCCCTTGGAGGGTTACAATACAAATAACTTTTTTTTTAATTTTTCGGAAGTGGACAGGCGCCAGCCTTTTTTTCTTTTCTCT
>JAGFJD010000592.1 GCA_024102975.1 Phaeodactylibacter sp.
GCCATTTCAAAGAACGCGGCGCCAACGTGCGCTTCGACCTCGTCGGCTTCATCGTGCCCGAGCATCCGGATGGGGTATCGTACGAACGGGTGAAACAGTGGCGCCGGCAAGCCATCATCCAATACCCCGGGGAGACCGAAGACACCCGCCCCTTCCTCGCCGAGGCGGACGGCGTGGTGCTGCCGTCCTACTTCGGCGAAGGGGTGCCCGCATCCTGCTGGAAGCGGCGAGCATGGCCCGTCCCATCATCACGACCGACCACGTGGGGTGCCGCGAGGTAGTGGAACACGGAGTGAACGGGCTGCTGTGCCCGCCCCGGAGCGCCGCCCACCTCATTGGCGCGATAGAGTGTTTCCTGAGCCTGAATGCCAATGAGCGGGATAACATGGGGCTGGAGGGAAGGAAAAAAGTGCTGCGGTAGTTCGATGAGGAGTTTGTCATCGGGCAATACCTGACGGCTATGCGGAAATATCTGGGTATCCTGGATTATAAGCCTTATAAAGTTGTTTAATCTTTCCTTTTCGATAAAAGTGGAGTTTAAATCCTAAAATATCGTATATTCATGGACATAAAATACCTGTCCACTCTAAATGAGAGTTTTAAAAAGGGACCTCCTTACAAAGATTGAGGATCACATCCCGGACAACTGGACTTGCAAGTCAGGCTTGAGGCGTTCTTTCCAACTCAACCTCAACCTCAACCTCAACCTCAACCTCAACCTCATACTACCCCAAGTTCTCCCAAAACCACCTGCATCCTGCTCTCCCAGGACAGGCTGCTCTCTGCATAAGCCCTGGCTTCCTGCCGGCAATCAGGGGCCTCGCGGTGAAGGCGTTCCCAAAAGCGGATCACCCCCTCCATGTCGACCGGCGATTCTCCTTCCGGGACATACCGGACGAAAGGCAGGCCCGGAGGAAAGTCCAAGTCCCGGGCAGACAAAATAAAAGGCAGGCCGTGCTGGCAATACTCCCGGTGTTTCAGCGATGAATCCACCCCGACCTGTTTTCGGTGCAACCCCAGGGTGCCGATCCCTACGTCCGCTTCCAGCAAATATGGCTTCACATCCTGGTGAGCCAGGTGGGAAACAAACCGGGCCGCATCGCCCAGGGCCAGCGCGCTGGCCAGCCTCTTCAGCGCAGGCAGCTCGGGGCCTTCCCCGATTACCGTAAGCGTCACCCTCCTCTCCGGGCTTTTGGCGTAGTAATCCGCCAGTCCCCGCAGCAGCCGGTCCAGGCCATGCCAGAAATTCCAGGTGCCCAGAGCCACCAGCCTGACTTCTCCGCCCGGGCGCCGGCGGGGGAACTCCGGCCGTTCATCCAGGGCAATGCCGTTGCGCAGATTAACGGTTGGAATACCCAGGATTTCACTTTCTTCGCCATAATGGACGGCCAGGCTGGCATGCCTTTTCAGGCGGTGCCGCAACGCCCGGTCCATCACGTAAGCCAGCTTGAAGGCTATCCCTTTCCGGAGCAATTCCTCCCCGTAAGGAAAGGTCGGAAACTCCACGACAATGCGAATGGACGGGTTTTGCCTCCTGGCGCTCCGCAGCAAATGCAACAGGGCAGGAGAAGCCAGCGGATAACGGACGTAAAACAAGCCTACGCCCGAAAAATCAATGCTGCGCGCCAGAATCCATTCCAGCCTGAAAAGGTAGAAAAAGTAAGCAGCCCACCTGCCGCTCAAAGGAAACCTGGCCAGCAGCCGGCCGCCGAGGCGTACGCCTTCCCTGCTCAGGAACACCGTTTCCATCTGTATCCCTAAATACCGGAAAGCCGCCGCCTGAGCCTCGCACTTCCGGATGATGCCGGCATGGTAGGGGTTGTCGCGGTTGGCACGGGCGTAGTAGAGGGCGGGGGGGGGGGTCATGAGTTTATGCTTTCATAATCTGATTAAGCTGAGAAATAAGCATGGAACTCGCCTTTTCCTTTTGATAAATTCCTTTAGAGTTATTAATAGCATTTTTTACCTCCTGGAATTTACAATCATTGACCCAGGTTATTAGCAGAGCTACTAATGCCTGATGATCAGTATAGCGTTCTATCCAAATTTCCAATTCCACGTCCAGGGAATAAAAATTACTGCACAGAGCCGGCAGGCCAAAACGGACCATGTCATTTATTCCTCCGGAATTGGCGCTTTTTCCTAAATATTCTCTGACAATTCCAAACCTGCGGTACAGTTTATAAGGAAGGACCAGGAAATCTGCTTGTTGCATATGATCATCGTAGATAGCCTGAGGAACCCAAGACTCAAAGGTAATCAATCGGAAAAATTCTCCCTGCAGGCGTCGCAGCTTCTCCAGGTCTTGATTTCCTGAATCCAACCGGCCCAACAAAACTAATTCCGCCGGCCGGGAAAACCGTGGAACTGCTTCCTCAAAAGCACAAACCAACAATCCATAATCTCTCCTGCTGCCGGTTACAGTTCCCGGAACCACAATCCTTATTATTCCTGCGCCATTTGTTGCCGAATTTCCCAGAACTCTATTCTGACTTGATAGTAATGGTAAAAAGATGGCCCTTCCGGAAGCGGGAAGATGGCCGGCTTTTACGGCATACTCCAACATGTTTCGAGTGGTAAAAGCCACTGCCGAAATCCGTCGCAACATCTTTTGTCTTGCAGGGTGTTCAAAAAGCAACAAACGGCCAAGCCTGGCCAAATCTGCCAGGAAATGAAACGGCGAGTTGGAAGACAGGCTCAGATGTCGAAAGGGTTTAAACCAAGTATGACGATTGTGAATAACCAGGACGAAAGGGGAGGTTAAAGCCAGGCGATTGATCCATCCTAAAGGCGAAACCGCCGTGATCCAGATGATCAGGCTGCAATCGTTGAGGCAGCCTCGCTTTTGCCTGAAGTATGCTATCCTATTCTTCGCTTCAAAGGTAAACCAGGAAATACCCGCTCCTTCCCTGATCATTTTGGGAGCATGATCCAGAATATACTGTTGTGTAAAAACACATAGTTCAATATCTTGCTGCCCGAAAAGCAACTCACAAAGGTCATAAAGCACTTCGCTATGGTCGTAAGGTTCTACCAGGGCAATTTTAAGCATCGCTTGAAGTGTAATTTTGGTTTTTTCACGAAGTTATCTATAAATACAGAATGAGTGCTTCCCCTCTTTTCAGCGTCATTATCCCCACCTACAACAGGGCTAATCTACTGAAAAAAGCGATGCAAAGCGTGTTAAGCCAGATTTTCCAGGATTGGGAACTGATTATCGTCGATGATGGCTCTACGGATAATACGGCTGGCCTTGTACAGTCCTTTACGGACAACCGCATCAGGTATTTTTTCCAGGAACACCAAGAGCGAAGCACCGCCCGGAACATGGGCATAACCCACGCTTCCGGAAAGTACGTCTGTTTTATGGATGATGACGATTATTTTTTAGAGGATCACTTGTTTGCGTTTTACAGAGCTATATCTGAAGACGGCTTTCCGCTGAAAATATATCGGAACGGCTATTTTATTGAAAAAGGCAGACGGCGAAAACCGGGCCCTGTCTATGACGAGAATACTCATCGCAACCCTGTGAGTTTTTCAGCTTTTAATTTTTGTGGCGCCTGGACGCTTTGCATCCCTAAATTTTGCCTGGAGGAAGACACCTTTCCCAAAGAGTTCCCCCATTGGCAGGATACTCATTTGATCCTGAGGCTTTTCGCCAAATACCCTTTCCAACAAAATGAAGAAAAAACTTATGTATATGTACACCATCCCTTAATGGGCAGCCGAAGCATCTATCAAAGGGATGACGTGGAGGAAAGGATACAAAGCAACGTCGCAGCCATAAAAGATTTTTTTAATAAATATGGCAATCTGGTTGAAAAAACATTGCCCCAAAACACGGAATCTTACCTGGTAGCAAAAAAATATCTCGATCATGCTGACGGGGCATTGTCTCACCGAAAGTATTCGCTGGCATGGAAGTTATTTGCTGTATCCCTGAAACAGTCACGCCTCCGTTTCCTAAAATGGCTATATGTTAAGTTTCTGGCGAAATCCCCATTATTGGTATTGCGAAACCTCCTGATCTATTAAGTTTTTGTATACATCGGCCAATAATTTTGAAGAATGCCTTATATCAAAATTTTTTGCTATATAATCCCTTGCATTTTGAGACCAGGCGCTGTATTCTTCGGCGCCCTGTGAATAAAAAAAACCGATGGCCTCCTTCAATGGCCTGATTTCTTTTTCAGGCGACAACCTGCCGGCAACTCCATCCTTGACCGCAAAGGGGAAATCACAATGCGTCGTTCCTATTACCGGCATCCCCGTAGCCTGAGCATCCAGCAGGATAATCGGCGCCCCACCCTCGCAATCCCGGTTTTGCGCATAACAGCTGGGGTGTATAAACACGTGAAACCTGCTCAGGAATTGATGGACCTGGCTATAATCCAGCCAATCCAGCACCCTGATTTTGTCACCAAGTTGATTATCTGCAATGAAATCCAATACTTTCTTTTTTACGATTGGTTCCCGGGCATCCCCCACTAAAGTCAATTCCATATTCGGGCATTGCTTCAGCGCCTCGGCAAAAGCCATAACGGTATAAATATGCCCCTTCTTCTCTGCAAAAGAGGCGACCTGAATCAGTTTTAATTCTCCCGGTATTTTGTCCCGCTCAAAAAAGGGAATCTTTTCTACCTCAACGCCCAACGGAACAATATATATTTTTCCCGCCGGGCAGCCCATCTGCTCCAGAATGGAAGCTCCATGAGGGCCTTCGCAAATAAAGGCATCGGCAAACTGAAACAACCACTGGTAGCGCTGCCGGAAAGCCGGCTCGGTATAGGGAACCATTTCATAATCATAACCATAAAAAGAAACCACAAAGGGGGTGCCCAGTGCTTTCGCTACCTTGCGGTAACGCCACCCCACAGGCGCAAAATGAGCATGCAGGATATTTATCTGATGGTGTTTTGCATAACGGATCAGGCGGCCCTCGTCACTGCCCAAAAGAAAAGGCAGGCTGTGAACGACAACTTTTTGCAATAAATCCAATAGCCGGCTTTTGGTTAATACGTTGTTATAAGCCAACATTTCCCCCAGGTAGCTTTCCGCAAACTTAAACTTAGGGTCGTAAAAATTGTGCTTCAGATAGCGGCGGGCGAAAATATGATTCTCCACTCCAGGAATATGCCGGATCAGGGCGTAGAGCCAGTTTTCAGTGAGGGGGAGGTAGTGGTTGAAGAGGTGGAGGGGTTTCATACTTGTTTAATAACTTGAAGAAAAAAAATGGACAATTCCTCCCACTGATTAGCAGCAATAAACCTGAAAAGCATCAAATATAGAGCTAAGAAAGCTGTAGTTTTATAAAGAAATCCACTCCACAGGTTCGCAGGCAATAAATTGTTAATCAACGAATAAGTCATGACAACAGAAAGAAGGGACAATAAAATTGGGTAGAAAACGGAATTTCCGATCTCTTTTAAAGTAACTCCTATCAATTTCCCAGAATAATACAATTCAGGTACTGCAATTATAGATGCAATAGTATAAAACAATGCCACTCCTTCAATAGACTTTGTGACCCAAAGACCAGTTATTATCATTCCTATTAAAAACGGTTTCACAACAAAACTGACTTTCATTTGTAGTCGTGTTGCCCCCATACTTTGAAATATCACCCCTGTTAATGAACCAATCGACTGAAATGCTGCCAAAACAGAAAATATTCTAATTACTGAAACAGAACTTTGCCACTTTTCTCCCATAACTATCAAGACTAATTGATCTGCCGTCAAAAAAAGTATAGCAACACTTGGGAAAACGATAGAACTCATTAACCTGCAAGTTTTCAGAAAATGATTTTTAACCTTATTTCTGTCATCATTAATTAATGAAAAAACAGGGAATAAAACAGAACTTATTATTTTACTAAAATTATTCAAAGGAAAAAGAAGAACAGAATACGAGCGGTTGTAAATACCTAAAGCTATATCGCCAAGCCATTTCCCAATAATCAGGTCATCGATATTTCGAACTGTAAACCCTAATAGGTTTTCTATTATTAATGGTCCACCATAATTGAGATGGGGCTTTAATAGTGAAAACGAAAAATGAAAAGAGGGAAACCAATTTGACAAGAAAAAAGCAGAAAAAAGCTTTATTAAACCATATAAAATTATGTTCAACAAAAGGCTAAACAAGCCCCAATCTGAAAATGCAGAAAAAATTGCACCTATTCCTGCAAGTATGAGTGCGATAAGGTCGACAAAAAAGAGTTTTTCAAACGCCAATTGTTTTTGCAAGATGGCTAAAGGAACAATAGAAAATGACTGAAGTAATAAACTGAAGCCTAATATCCAACAGGTTACTCTCAACTGTGGCTCTCCGTAAAAATCCACAATAACATTGCCGGAAAACCCTAATATGGCCCCAAAAAGAATCCCAGTGAAAATATTTAACCAAAATATACTTGAAAGAACATCTGAATTAACTGCTGAATGATATATCAAACTATAACCGGATCCCAAGGAGATAAAAAGACCAAAAACTCCGCTTACTATAGTACCCATTGCCAAAACTCCAAATGAGGCGGGTTCTACAAGGCGAATTAGAGCAACATTTATTGCAAAACTTATCGCTACCTTTACCAACTGCCCCCCAAATGACCATTTTATTCCTGATAAGACTCTCCTTGTCTGCACAAAATCAGTTGTTTAATCGCACTAGTTGAGTTGCTTTAATAAGATTAATCTAGCTTTAGTCTTAATTTGCAGGGTATCACTTTTTCTGACTCAAAAGTTTCTCAGAAATCGGCATGTCTTTTAACCTTTGTCCCACTATTTTTGCCGGAACACCAAATGCAATTGTCCAAGGTGGAATGTTTCTTGTCACCACAGAACCCGCTCCAATTACGGCACCATCTCCTATATGAACACCAGGAGAAATGATCACATTTGAAAAAACTCTGACATAATCTCCAATAACAACTTCTGCAAATTGATGAATAATGTAAGGTAATAAAGCGTATTCCCTTGAATAGTCATCCCTAGACGAGAATATCATACTTCCTGCTCCTATACCTGAGCATTTGCCTACCCGGATTCCTCCTGCCCCATACAGGACAATATTTTCACAAAACCATGAACCTTCTCCAACTTCAATATAACCATTGCAACCTGACCACTCATAACCGCCACAATGAAAATAGCAGTTGCGCCTTATCTTTACATTTGAACCTAACTTCAACCTGTCAGAATTTACCACAGTAAAGGGCCGGATAAATTCACAATCAGGGTTTTTCTTTTTTAGAATGTAATATTCATACTCCCTCTTCAGAAGGATTCTCATTTCAGAGTAAACATGCCGGAGAAACATAAATTATAATTTTCTCATTTATCCCTCTAAGGATACTTTTGGCTCCGAAAGTTTTTCGTGCCTATCCTTTAAGGAAAAAACTAATTAAACCACTTTCGTAGATAATGTTATCAGCAATTATCTTTTTAGCCCCAAACCCCTTCTTAAACCTCACCACCCCCTCATGCCCCCCACTCGGGTTAAAATCATACCACCAATAACCGGACGCCATGGCATCTTCGATGATCCGGTATTGCAATAAATGAGCTGGCTTGAGATGAAAGAAATCGGATTTTCCTGCGCCATGCCAGTACACAACATGATTGTTGAAATAAAAACATAAGCACCCGTAGGCTAAGTCACCATCTGCTTTTGCCAACCAAAGCCGAAAATATTTGAGGGGAACTAAATCAAAAATATATTCAAAAATTTTTCTTCCATATTTTGAAGTGGCTTTGCTTCCCCATCTAGCCAAACTTTCCAGGTAAGCTGGATAATACGCTTCAATACTTTCCTTGCCGAAAGCAGGGAAAACTTCTAATGGGCCTTTCGCTCCCCTTTTCGCGGCAGAGACATGTCCTTTTGTCCACTCCTTAAGAACAGACGTAAAATCTACCTTATTTTGGAGAGAGATCACAAGCGTAAAGTCTTCTTCTACTTTCGCTAAACCGCAAACCGGCTGCTTCTGCATCCCATTCAACCGAATATGAATATGGCTAAATTCTTTTTTCAGACTTTTCAAAATAGAGGCAGCTTCCTCTCTGCTGACCGTTTGTTTTGCAATCCACCCCCCATAAGTCCCGGCGGGAGAAGAAACCATGCGTTTCAACAAACCTTTTTTAATCCGCCACCAGGCAAGAGGCAGCAAAATTTGCCGGTCATCCGGAAATTCATATATCCTCGCCTCATAATTATAACCTGCGTAAGCCTTCCACACCTTATACCAATAAGGCGTATGAAAGAAGGTAGCGCTATCGCAATCTTTCAGAAAATCCAGCCATTCTTCTTCACTTACTTTACGGAATTTCATTCGTCAAAAAACTCTTCAATAGCTGCACAAACGGTTTCTGATCCTGCAAAACCGAAGTAGGACGGCAATCGCAACAGCTTCGAGCTTTCAACAGTAGTGTACTTTTCCACTCCCGAAAACCGACCGAAATTTTTACCCGCCAGGCTCGAATGTAAAGGTATATAGTGAAAAAAGGCCTCAATGCCTTTGTTTTCTAAAGACTGCCGCAGGCTATCTCTGACTTGCTCACTCTCACATTTGATGTAAAAGATGTGTCCATTGGAAAAACAAAAGGGCGGACAACTTGAGTACCCCAAATGTCCCATGTTTTGCAATCGCCTCTCATACTCTGCTTTCACAGACAAGCGGAAGGCATTGACTTTTTCAATGTGAGGAAGCTGCCCATAAAGAAAGGCGGCATTCAGTTCACTTGCCAAATAACTGGAACCCAGCGATACCCAGGAATACTTTTCTACTGCCCCACTGATAAATGCTTTACGATTGGTTCCTTTTTCCCTGATCACTTCCGCAGTTTGAACCATTTCCGGGTCATTGATCAGCAAGGCTCCGCCTTCGCCGCAATGGATGTTCTTACTGGCATGAAAGCTGAGAACGCCTAAATGCCCGATCGTGCCCAGATGCCGTTCCTTGTACCAGGCCCCTATACCATGGGCAGCATCCTCAATTACTTTTAAACCATATCTTGCGGCCACTTTCATTATGGCCTCCATTTCACAAGCTACACCGCCATAGTGAACGACCACGATCGCCTTGGTCTGGCCATTGATTGCGGCCTCTATGAGCTGCTCATCTATGTTCATAGTATCCGGCCGGATATCGATGAATACCACTTTTGCCTCCCTTAAAACAAAGGCATTGGCTGCCGACACAAAATTGAAGGAAGGCATAATAACCTCATCGCCCGGCTGAATATTGCAGAGCATAGCACACATTTCCAAAGCGTGGGTACAGGAGGAAGTGAGAAGCACTTTCTCTGCCCGAGTAAAATGTTCCAGCCATTGTTCTGATAACCGAGTAAAATAACCATCTCCGGAAAACTCCCCCCGCTTAATCACTTCCTTTAAATATCCTTCCTCTTCACCGGAAACAAAGGGAACATGGAAGGGGATTTCTGTCTTTTGCCTCTTTTGCATTATCGCAGAATAACCAGCTTTCCAAATCCCTTTTTAAAATAGGAGTTAGAGCCGTTTTCATAAATTTCATAATCCTTGCCATCCACATCTCTGGCTATCACCCTATAAAGATAGACTCCATTTGCCAAACGGCTTCCATATTCGTCCGTTCCATTCCAGGTAAATTCCGTGCGGTGTGTTCCAACTCGCATCATGCCAATTTCCTCTTTGGCGATCTCCCGGACGATCCTCCCGGAAACTGTCATGATCTGTATGCGAAAATCATGCGGCTCCTGACCAGTAAGGGTATAAACGAACTGAGTGGACGTTGAAAAAGGGTTTGGGTAATTGAGAATATTAGAAATCGAATTCTTCGTGATCACTTCAAAGTTAACTTCATATGAAAATCGGCCTGATAAATTACCACTCCTATCTCTGCCTTGAATTGCCAAACGATAGATACCATCTTCTTTAAATGAAGGAGTATAGCGGATTTTCATTTCGTTATCGGTTTCGCTTTGAGCAGGGAAAAATTGAACCTGCTCATTATTCAGGGCAAGTGTTTCGATATTCCCATCCGGGTAAATTAACCTCATCTCCAACAAACTGGTGTCATCCAATAAAAAATAACTGTTTTCATCCTTTAAGCTGATCAGGATTTCAGGTCGTGGAGACACCAAATCTCCGTCCATAATGACTTGCCCGTCAAAGGTGACATTTAAAACAGGATTTGATTTGTCTGTATTGATGTAAAAGGGAATGTTGAAGAAATTGTTGATCAAAGTCTGTTCTGGTTGCTCCTCTTCCGGATTGACATTTATTGACAGGGTATGATTTCCTTCCATCAACATTTTAGTGTCTTGTTGAAAAGATAAATCCAAAGCAGTATTTCCATTGACCAGAGGAATTCTTAAGGAAGTAGTAATATCCTCATTATCCGGCCCTTTGATGTTGTACTGAATTAGTAAACTGTCAAGATCAAAGGTGTTAAGGCTCTCTACACTATAAGTCAAATGCAACACTTCTCCTTGTTGAAGGGTATCGGCATGAAAGTTGTACCTATTGATAGGATTAACGGCAACTTCGGGTTTCCCATCATATAAAAAATGGCAATACTGTATTTGAGGGCTGGTCCTCTGCTCTGTATCCTTAAAATAAAATCTGGCTTTAAGGTAAGGGTAATCACTGGCGCTTATATTATTGAGTATAAAGCTGTTTTCTACAAGAGAATCTGCCAGGATCGCCTCTTCTCCCAATTGGTTAATGCCAATAAGATCGAGCTTTTGTATATCCTGGACTTCTTTCTCTTTAACCTGCCAGTTAAATGTTTTCCACTGCAAAACAGGTCCGGCCATTCCTGTCTCATAAGTACCTTCTGTACCTTTTATAGGAAAATAACCTTCTACAGTCAAGGTTTCCTGAATAGAGCTGGCTATCCCCTCACTAATGACTCCGGCTCCTTTTTGATACATGAAAGCATAATGAACCGCCCCCAAGTCTTCCAAACTGCGTACAAGCCGCGCCCCCTCTTCTGCTAAAACCGAAAAAATATTCTTCCCAAAAATCAGGGAATCCCGTGCCCAATCCTCCACAGAAAGCTCTGAACTAATAGTATTTAGGACTGTGAATAGTATGACATAACTTTTTGGTGGGATAACTTCATCTAGAAACTTTATTAGGTTTTCCCTATAACCAGGATCACCGGTTGGAAAACCAAATACCCTGGTGTTTGAATTGGCATTTACACTTCCATACAGACCTCCTGGTGAATTGATCCATCCAGCGCCCGTAAGAGAGTCTCCAACCACAACAGCAATGCCTTCATCCATAAAATTCCATGGCCTGACCGAAGCGGCAGGGTTGTCAAAATTAAAAATATAGGCGGGAGGATCCTGTGCATCAAGGTTTTTGCACTTGACTGTAATGATAAACCCAGCAGGATCAAAAGAAAAAAGGCGATTTTCCTCAATAGTCACCCCCTCCCCCTCCCCCTCCAACCACTGCCAATACCCCCCCTGCCCCCACCCCTCCGGAGACCCTTCAATATAAGTAAACGAACTCCCCTCCCAGGCGAACCCCACTGCCGCCTCCGTGCTATCCGGGCTGATGCGCCAGAAGTAGGCGGCGCTGTCCTGCCAGGGCAGGGTGGGCGACCACTTGATCACGCCGCCGCGCTGGGTGATGGCCGTGCGCCGTTTCAGCGGGCTGTCGAACAGGGCGGTGGTGTCTATTTCGAGGATGTAGGTCCGTTCC
>JAGFJD010000602.1 GCA_024102975.1 Phaeodactylibacter sp.
AGATTTTGGGTTCTCACGAAGGCATTTTTCCGCCCCATAGCAGCGCTACGGGGCGGAAAAATGGCAAAGTGAGGTTCCAAAAGCTGGCATTTACAGCCAAAATGACTACCTCCAAACATGCTCTAAATGAATTTTATCATCTGCGCTCAGCAGGCCAGCTTCTTTACTCGAGAGAACATCAATCCCTCTTAATCTGAGGCCGTTGATCACAGCCTTTCCAACGTGTTCATCAGTGTAGAATTTAATGGAGGGCACTAAAAATGTTATTTAAGCTTCGAGGGAATTTCTTTTTTTAATTTTTGTACTAAAATTGCTTCTTGTTTTATGGCTGATTCAATTTCACTTTTGTGGGTATAATAATAAGCTAAGGCTGTGTAGACATCGGCCAGGGTGAGTTCGTAGTCAGTAGCAATGTCTTCAGCACTATGACCTAGTAATTCGTGCCGGATAGCAATAGCCTTTACTGTAATACGGGTATCAGCTATCCTGGCTTTTCCCCCGGTGATGTTCTCATCAATAACGATTCTGCTATCAAGTGTATTAACCATGATTTCGATTTGGACTACAATATAAAAATAATAATGCCACCAGTAAAGTTCGGGGCTTTCTTTATATGATGATTAGTTTTCCAGGAGCATCTTAATCTTTCTATCTGTCGGCAACAGTTTCCTCATTGTCAACCGTCGCCGCTCCCACCATGCCCCCGAAGACGGTTGACAACAAAAAACACCTTTCTGCGAAAATTCGCTGAAAACTGTTATTTTAGCGCACTTATGAGCGTAAAAACACAGAACGAGCGAATACTTTTTGGGCTGAAGGTGAAGCAGTTGCGTCAGGGCCAGGGGCTTTCTTTCGCCGACCTCAGCAAGGCCTCCCACCTGTCGGTTTCCTACCTGAACGAGATCGAGAAGGGGAAAAAGTATCCAAAGGAGGACAAACTGAAGGCACTGGCCGATGCCCTGGGCACAAGTTATGACCGCCTGGTTTCCACCGAGCTGAGCAAGAGCCTGGCGCCGGTGGGGGAACTGCTCCAGTCCAACTTTCTGAACGAGCTGCCGCTCGACCTGTTCGGCATCGAGCTGTCCAAAGTGGTAGAGATCATCGCCAGCGCTCCGGTGCGGGTGGGGGCCTTCATTTCCACCCTGCTGGAACTGTCGAGGAACTATGCGCTAAAAGAGGAGAACTTCTACTTTGGTGCCCTGCGCGCCTACCTGGAGCTGCACAACAACTACTTCGAGGAGCTGGAAGTGGCGGTGGAGAGCTTTGTCCGGCAGCACGACATCCCGGCCGCCCGGCCCATCAACGAAGCGCTGCTGAAGCAAATCCTGGAAGAAAGTTTTGGCTATGAAATCGTGGAGGGCGGGCTGGATGCCTACCCGGAATTGCTCAAGCTGCGCTCGGTCTATCTTCCAAAAGAAAAACGGCTGCTGCTCAACAGCAAGCTGACCCCCAGCCAGCGCGCCTTCCAGTTCGGCAAGGAACTCGGTTTCAACTTCCTGAACATCCAGGAGCGGGCCAATACCTCCAGCCTCCTGCGCAGCCGCGTCTTCGAAGAGGTGATCAACCACAGCAAGGCCATCTACTTCTCGGTGGCCCTGCACATCCCCCGGCGGCCTTTCATGGAGGACGTGGAGGCTTTTTTCAAAAAGGATCGCTGGGACGGGGAAGCCTTCCTGAACATCATGAAAAAGTACGACGCCACCCCCGAGATGTTCTACCACCGGCTGACCAATATCCTGCCGCGCTTCTTCGGCATGAATAAGCTGTTCTTCCTTCGTTTTATCCACGACCCGGCACAGGACGCCTTCGAGATCGACAAGGAGCTGCACCTCAGCCGCCGCCACCACCCGCACGGCAACGCCCTCTTCGAACACTACTGCCGCCGCTGGGTGTCTCTTTCTCTGCTCCGGGACCTCCACCAGATGCAGCGGGAAGGCAAATACGTGGACACCTTTGTCCGCGCCCAGCGCTCGCAGTACATCGGTACGGAAGACGAGTACCTTTGCCTGACCATCGCCCGCCCGGCCTACCCGTCGCCCAACCGCAACGTGAGCGTCACCATTGGCCTGCTGATGAGCGACGACCTGCGGGAAAAGATCGCGTTCTACGAAGACCCCGCCATCCAGTTCCGCGAAGTGAACAAGACCTGCGAACGGTGCCCGCTGACGGACTGCGCAGAGCGGGCCGCCCCGCCCGTCGTCGTCAACAAACGGGAAGAATGGCGCCGCATTCAGGAAAGGCTGGCGGAATTGAATGGTTAGCCCGAATGATCGCTCACCATATACCACTGCCCCCCGATGCGCTTCATCAGCACCGAGAACCACCCCTGTACCAGCTCCTCCCGCCCCGGGAACTGCAGGTTGAAACGCCCCAGGACGGACCAGGTGTCGCCGGCGATCCGCTCCGGCAGCATCTGGTCGAAGTGGAGGCGGCCCATGCGCTCCGGCGGCCAGTTGGCCTGGTACTGTTTCCGGATGGCCTCATAACCGAAGGTGACGCCCTGGCTGGAGATCGTCCGGATGCTGTCGGAAGGGTGGTAGGCTTTCATGTAACAGTCAATATCTCCGGCGTTCCAGCAGTTTTCCTGTTGGCGGAAGTTCTCCAGGATGGCGGCCCGCTCCAGATTCTCCAATTCTTTCAGAACTATGGCTTTCAGTTCCAGCACGAACCCGTGCAGCTTGCGGGTGAAGCCCTCGTCGGTATTGACCTGCATGGCGATGGCCAGGCCCTCCGCTGCGGCGTATTCCACCGTGGTGACGTGCCCGGGCATGATGCCTTCGTGGCCGTAGTGCAGCCCCTCGCCTGCCTGCCAGACGAAGCAGCCCAGCCCGTAGCCGTTCTCCGCCGGCAGGCCGGAGCCGAAGGCTACGGGCAGGCGCATCTCCTGCAGCATGCGGTTGCCGAGGAATTCTCCCCGCTGCAGGCGGTACATCCAGCGCGCCAGGTCCTCCGCGTTGGTGACCAGCCCGCCGCCCGTCCATTCGAACTGCGGGTTGATGGCGTAGCGGCCGTCCTGCACCGTCTTGTTGCGCGGCAGGCCCAGGATGTTCTGGCTGCCGATATAGCCCTGGGTGAGGCCCGGCAGGCCGGGTTTGTCGGAAGGGTAGGTCTTTTCCAGGCCCAGCGGGCCCAGGATCTGCTCTTCCAGCAGGGCATAGTAGGTTTTTCCTGTGATTTTCTCCAGCAACAGGCCCAGCAGCAGGTAGTTGGTGTCGGAATAGGCCCAGCCCTGGCCGGCCGGATGCTGGGGTGCCATGTTGGCTACGAAGCCGAGCAGTTCCTGCGGCTTCCAGCTTCTGTCCGGCTGCTCTTTCAGGGCTTGGATGAAAGCCGGCTGGAACACATAACGGGGCAGGCCGCTGGTGTGCTGCAGCAGCATGCGCACCGTGATGTCGGAGGCGTTGGGCAGTTGCCGGTACCAGCTTTCCTGCCCGAAGTGATCTTCCAGCTTCTCGTCCAGCCGCAGCTTGCCCGTTTCCACCTGCTTCAGGACGAGGGCCGCCACGAACGTCTTGCCTACGCTGCCGGAGAACATTTGGGCACCGGGTTGCATCCTGACGTCAGCCTCCCGGTCGGCGTAGCCGGCCGCCAGGCTGAGCAGCTCGCCATCAGGCAGTACAACGGCGACGGTAGCGCCGGGCAGGGAGTTGTCTTTGACGATGCCTTCGAGCTTTTTTTGGAGGGTGGTTTGGAGGTTTTGGAGGATAGGCTGGCTGTGGAGCAGGCTGCCGGCGAAAGACAGGGCGAGCAATAGCAGCAGGGTAGTGGGGTGGTTTTTCATGGTGTGTTTTTCGCGGCAAGATGTGGAATTGTCGTAGAAAAGGGGGGATTAAAATTGGGAAAAGGAGCGTTGTTCGGAATTTGCTGTTCGCAGGAAAATCAAGGGTGTTTTGAAAAGACACAGAAAATTGAACAATACCGGAAAATGCATGCCTCACCGAAAAATCTGAGGCTTGTGGCTCTTTCGCAAGTAGCCAGGCATTTTAGCGTTGCGCTTGGAAAAACTCGTGCGCCAATGGAAAATTGGCGCACGAGATGGCGTTGTCGGGGCGCAATTTTCTATTGTGCTCGGACTTAGCACTGCTTTTCACTTTCAGAACAGCTGATGGCAACTGCGGCGATTGTGAAAAACAGGCGGCGGGCCTTGCGATCAGGATGATCGCGGCACGAGTACAATGCTATGCTTCATCTCTTATCGGTTCACCATCTTTTACGGAGTAAATGTCTTCATCCGGCTCCTTTAGAAAGTCGGAAGCCGGGTTGGAGGCCATGCTTTCCAACCACATGTGATCCTCAATTTCTTCTTCTTCTGAGATGAGTATGATGACCCTCACCCGCTTATTATGGTACTTAAGTGGTTGATCCAGGCTCAGGAAGCCTTCCTCATTGATTTTCCCGGTTACTTCTAATGCCCTCATTCTTGCAGTTTTGATCTTTAAACCTGTATATGGCTCGATTGGTTCCTTTAATCAGTTCTACATTAACCTGAAACCTCACTCCTCTTTCTCAAAAAACAAAAACGTGCTGCCCCCCTCATCCTGCCCAAACTCGCCGATCAGAGGCCGGGGGCGGATCTGGTCGAGGTAATTGGCGTGGATGGCCCGGGCGTTCAGGATGCCGTTGGGATGGTTCCTATGCCTCAGCGCGGTCAGGATGTTCTTGATAACTGGCGCTTGCGCGCCCTCTGCGTATCTCAGCGCCCCCTTCGGTTTGAACATTTCTATTACATTTCCCTGCATTTCTACTGCATCTCCACTACATTTCCGTATTTCTACTATATTTCCACCATATTTCTACATCATGGCGGGTCAACATTTCCATGTATTTCCATGCATTTCCATGTATTTCCACATATCTACCGCATCTCCCTCACCATCTCCAACACCCTCTCATACACATCCTCCGCATTCGGCTTAGAGAAGTAATCCCCGTCAGTCCCATAGGGCGGGCGGTGCGGGTGAGCGCTGACGGCCACCGGCGGGGCGTCGAGCCAGCGGTAGCCGCCCTGCACGTCCAGCACCTGCTGCATCATATAGGCGGAGGCGCCGCCGGGCACGTCCTCGTCGAGGAAGAGGATGCGGCTGGTCTTCTTCAGGGAATGCAGGATGCGGTGTTCCAGGTCGAAGGGCAGGAGGGTTTGCACGTCGATGAGCTCTACCGAGATGCCGTCTTCTTCCAGCAGGCGGATGGCCTCCCGGGCGACGCGGACGCAGGCGCCGTAGGTGACGAGGGTGAGGTCGCCGCCGGTTTGCAGGATTTCCGGCATACCAAGTGGTATGGTGTATTCTCCGATGTTGTCGGGCAGGCGTTCCTTGAGGCGGTAGCCGTTGAGGCATTCGATGACCAGGCCGGGGTCGTCGGATTGCAGGAGGGTGTTGTACAGGCCGGCAGCCTGCACCATGTTGCGGGGTACCAGTATGTGCAGGCCCCGCAGCGAACCCAGCAGCACGCTCATCGGAGAGCCGGAGTGCCAGATGCCCTCCAGGCGGTGGCCGCGGGTGCGGATGATGGCCGGCGCCGCCTGCCTGCCCTTGGTGCGGTAGCGCAGGGTGGCCAGGTCGTCGGAGAGGGGAGAAAGAGCGTAGATGAGGTAATCGAGGTACTGGATTTCGGCGATAGGCCGCAGGCCGCGCATCGCCATGCCGATGGCATAACCGGCGATGGCCCACTCCCGGATGCCGGTGTCGAAGACGCGGGCCTCGCCGTATTTCTCCTGCAGGCCGGCGAAGCCCTGGTTCACGTCGCCGATCTTGCCGACGTCTTCCCCAAAAGCAAAGAGGGTGGGGTGCTTTTCCAGTATTTTATCGAAGAAGGCGTTCAGGATCTCGTAGCCGTTCCGGAGGGGGCTTTCTTCTGAGAATTGAGGAGCAATAGCCGGCACTTTCAAGGCGGAGCGCTCCGTTTCGCTGTACAGGTGGGTGTGGTAGCGTTCCTGCATGGTTTCCCGGACGGAGGCCAGGAACTGCTCCAGCTTGTGGCGGGCGGGGTTGTCTTCGCCCCGGGTGGCGTACAACATACGGCGAACGGAACGCACGATGTCTGCCCGAAAGGGGGTGTACAGTTGCTCCAGTTCGCGGCAGATGCGTTCTGCCCTGTCTTTATTGCGGGCCTGGGCAACTACATCTGTAAAGGTTTCCCGCATCTCCTGCCAGGCCTGTCGGATGGGTTCATAGTATGTTTTCCAGGCGCGGCTGCGGGCGGCCCTGGCCTGTTTGCGGGCTTTGGCGTCCAGGGTGCCGAGTGCTTCTTCGCCGGCCAGCTCGTTATCCATGATCCAGCGGCGGAACTGCACATTGCAGTCATAAGCCCTTTCCCACTCCAGCCGATCCCTGGATTTGTACCGTTCGTGGGAGCCGGAGGTGGAGTGCCCCTGCGGCTGGGTGATCTCGTCGACGTGGACCAGCACCGGCCGGTGCCGGCGGCGGGCCAGGGCGGCGGCCTCCCGGTAAACGGCGCACAGAGCCGGATAATCCCAGCCCTTCACCTGAAAAATCTCGATGCCGTTGGTCCCTTCCTCCGCCTGAAGGCCTGCCAGGGCCTTTGAGATGCTGTCTTTGGCGGTTTGAATATGACGGGGGACCGATATGCCGTACCCGTCGTCCACCACGGTAACCACCATAGGCACCTGCTGAACAGCCGCAGCGTTCATCACCTCCCAGAAGGCGCCTTCGGAAGTGCTGGCGTCGCCGATATTGGCGAAAACGACTTCATTTCCATGATCCGAGAAGGGCGTATTGGCCAGTTCCGGGCACTGGCGGTATTTTTTGGAGGCCATGGCCAGCCCGATGCCACGCGCCATCTGGCCGGCGGTGGTGGAAATGTCGGAAGACAGGTTATAGCGGTCCAGGGCCGGCAGCCACTGGCCGTCCGGGCCGACCAGGGGGGTGGCGTGGTGGTTGTTCATCTGACGCCCGCCGGAGAAGGGGTCGTTGTCGGCGTCGGTGTAGAGCTGAGCGAAGTGTTGTTCAGCGCCCGCCAGGCCCAGGGCGAACAGCAGGGTGTGCCCCCGGTAGTAATCCGAGCGGAAATCCCCTTTTTGGAAAGCTTTCGCCAGGGCAACCTGAAAAAGCTCCTTGCCGTCGTCGGACACGCCGAATTTGGCCTTGCCCGCCAGCGTCTCCTTTCGGATCAGAAGGCTTACCTCCCGGCTAAGGGCACAAGTGTAGTAATCTCGTAGCACCTCCTCCTGGCTGAAGGTTCCGTGAATGATAATGGTGGTTGGATTCTCCAAAATGATCAGGCGGTTGCTTTAGAATCGATAGCCCAAATATACGATTACTCGTTGATCCTCCGGAAATCAGGGCAGCGGACGGGCGGAAAAAAACGTTTAATCTACGATCTCGAACTGTTCTGGTGCTTCCGGAACGAAGCCCCGGGGCAGTTGTTGGTTCCCCTCGGCTTTGCTCGGAGTAAAATTGGTTATTGCCCATCCGCAGCCTCTAAGCCGTTGATTGCCAACTATCCCGGCCCCGAGCTTGTCGAGGGGAACCAGTAACGGCATTCTGCTCCCAGCAGGAAAATAACTGCCCCGTTATTTAGTGCCAACCGCACCAGGGGCCATCGGGAAGTTGGGGTGGCAGAAAAACAGGCGACAAAAAATTGGAAATGAATAGAAAATTCCTAACTTTGAACAGACTTTAGATAACAACACGCAATAATTCCATTCACCCGGTACTGTTTTCGCGCACATCTGCCCGATGCGCAGCCACCCCACTGTAAAGATATTTGTCAATCGTTTTCAAAGGTTATCTCTATACCACGAGGTATTGCCACAAGATTGTTTAAAACTACATCATTTTACGCTCGCTTTTTACAGAAACTGGATTAGTATGAAAAAAAGGGAGCTTCCCTCCACCCGGGAAGCTCCCTAAATTTTTGGCAGCGGGATAAACCGGCCGGTATCGATGACGGCTCTCGCCTTGTTTTCTTCTTCACAATAGCCCAGCAGGAAACCTCCTCCCCCGGCTCCGCAAAGCTTCAGGTAAAACGCATCTGACTGTAGCCCCTTTTCCCAGAGTGGCCGGAATGGCCCGGGGATCATGGCCTGGAAGTGCCGGTACTGGAAGGCTGAGATACGCCGGGCCTCCGTCAACAGTTCCTCCCTGCGGCCGGCCAGATACAAGCGGATGGCATTTTCGGTGGCGGGAACCAGCTCCCGCTGCAGGGCTTCGGCGAAGCCGGCCTGCCCGCACTGCAGCAGGAATTGTTCGACCAACGGCCCCGTTTTACGGCTGATGCCCGTATCCAAAAGGAAAAAAGCGCCCTTTCCCGACACCGTCCGCTCCGGCGGGTTTACCAGCCGGGCCTGTCCGTCGGGCAGGAGCAGCACGGCGTGATCGAGGTAACAGATCAGCGGATCAACGCCGGAGCTGGCGCCGTGGAAATATCCTTCCAACTGCGCCAGCTGTTGCTTGAGGCGGACGTAGTGGGCCTCGTCATCCCGGGCAAATGGATTGAACGCGTATCGGCTGTAAACGGCGGCGCACAGCGCTCCGGAGCTGCCGGCGCCGTAGCCCACCGGGATGTCCGACTTAAAATACAACCCTTTGTTGACTTCCCGCTCGAAGCGCCGGAGGTCGAGGTCGGTCAGCAGTTCTCCCTTGTCTTTCAACCGCAGGAGGTACTGCACGAATTCTTCCAGGCTGTAAGGGACGGGCTGGCCATCGGCGGCAAATTGCCAGTTGCCGCTGTACTGCCGCAGGGGCATGGCCAGCGCCTGCGATCCTCTGATGATGGTGTACTCCCCGAAGAGCAGCAGTTTGGCGTAGTAGCGTTCCATGGTGATATCCTTGTAAAAGTTTGCTCGAAAAACAGAGTTTTTGTTTCGGAAATGTGCATTTGTGCGGGCAATCCGGAAACGCTACTCTATGTACACAACTTCTACAAAGATAAAACGGGGCGATTCTGATTTGTGCCTTCTTGTATTTTTTTACGTGGAAGGCATACTACTGGACATTTTTTGGACACAGAGTACGCCGAGAAGGCACAGAGCCGCACAGAGGCATGATTATCAATGGGAAAAACTCCGTGTACTCTGTGTTATCCTATGTGCTCTTTGTGTCCAAAACCATTTTGTCCAGTAGTATGTATGGAAGGATTATCCTTCAATATTTTATCCTGTCCACGCGCTCCTGTAACAACACTGTGCCATTGCAGATTCCGGCCAATCACGCCCAGCATTCCTGTACCCGGTTCCGGGTATTTCCGGTTTTTATGCGTTAAAACCGCTTCCTGTTGGCTGATGTATTGGGCAAAAAGCGTATTTTAACAACTGAAGTTCTTTCCTGAAGCGCTCATTAACCAAAACCGATTGCTATGAATTACCTGCACGCCGCCGCCCCGGGAGAGCCGTTGCCCTATATAGCCGTGGAAGGCAATTTCTTTGTCGACAACTTCGTGGGCATATACATGGGCGGCCCCGGCAAAGTGGACGCCTTCATCGCCGGCAACGGATTTTACGGCGCTGAGAGCCTGCTGCCGCCCTTTGCAGGGCAAACCGCCGCGCCGCAGGGGCTGCCGGAGCAAAACGGCTACTCCCTGGCCGGCATTTACGTAGATGAAGCAAGGACGCCCTTTTCTTACCCGCAGAATACTTTTTCCGGGCTGGCTTCCGGCATCGTGCTGCTGAATACCTCGGGCATCGTTTCCAGGAGTTCCTTTGACGGCATGAACGCTCACATGGATGCCTACCCGGATTACAGTTTTGCCGGCTGCGGCCTCTGCCGCCAAAGCGAAACGGGCGGCATGTTGGCCGCTGTTGACAACAATTTCAGCAACTGCGACTGGGGCATGGCGAACGGCGGCGGCGCCCTGGCGGCAACCG
>JAGFJD010000634.1 GCA_024102975.1 Phaeodactylibacter sp.
AGGACCAGTGGGTATATACCAGTGAAAACAAAATTTCCATTAATTACCTGCCTTACGGCCGGTACAACATCAAAGTAAAGGGCCGGGGTGCGGCAGGCGCCTGGTCCGAAATGCTGTTGAGCGTTCCGGTATGGGTGAAAAAACCCTTCTATCTGCAATGGTGGTTCTTACTGGCGGCGTTGGTTTCGGGCATCGGCGTCATTGCGGCTGCCATCTATTGGCGGATCAATAAACTTAAAAGGGACCGGGCCCGGCTGGAAGCCGAAGTGCAAAAACGCACCCGGCAGATTGAGGAGGATAAACAGACCATCGCCGCCCAGGCGGAAGCACTAAAGGAACTGGACAAAGCCAAAAGCCGCTTTTTCTCCAACATCACCCACGAGTTCCGCACTCCATTGACCCTCATCATCGGCCCGCTGGAGCAGGCGCTGGCCGAAAACCCGCCGCCCTCCATTCTCCGCAGAAGGATGCAGGGCGTCATAAAGAACGCCCGGCACATCCTGGGGCTGATCAACCAGTTGCTCGACCTGTCCAAAATGGAAAGCGGCCGAATGGTTGTGGAGGCCGTTCGGGGAGATATCGTCGCCTATACCCGGGAACTGGCGATGCAGTTTCAGCCTCTGGCCGGAAAGAAGGAACTGCGGCTGCATTTCATCAGTGATCAGGGTAGTTGGGAGGCCAATTTCGACCGGGACAAATGGGATAAAGTCGTTTACAACCTGCTTTCCAACGCCATCAAATTTACGCCGCCGGGAAACGTCATCCAGCTGAGTATCGCCAGGGCTTGCCAGGAGGGCCGGGAATTTATCCGCCTGGATGTGAAAGATACCGGGATCGGCATCGATGAGGAGCAGATAGAACGGGTTTTCGACCGCTTCTATCAAGCCCCAAGCCCCCCTCGGTCCCCCCAAGGGGGGGAGGAGTTCCGGAATTCCCCCCCCTCGGGGGGGCTAGGGGGGGCTGGCACCGGTATCGGCCTGGCCCTGGTCAAAGAACTGGTGGAACTACAAGGCGGCAAGGTAGTCGTATCGAGCGAAGTGGGCAAAGGAACTTCGTTTTGCATCCTGCTGCCGGTTTTGCAGGCGGAAAATATAAAACCGTTGGCCGGCCGGCCGGCGGCGGATGTGCTGTCCGGCCTGGAGCTTGCAGCCAGCGAGGCGGCGCCCCAGGCGAAGACCCCGGCCGAAGATAATAAGGAAAAACTGGAGCTGCTGATCATTGAAGACAACGAGGAAATGCGGGAGTACATCCGCTATTGCCTCGGCGAGGACAAATACCACATCACGGAAGCCGCCGACGGCCAGGAGGGCATTGAAAAAGCCCAGGCCCTGATCCCCGACCTGATCATTTCGGATGTGATGATGCCCAAAAAGGACGGCTTTGCCGTCACCCAGGCCATCCGCGGCAACCTCAGCACTTCGCATATTCCCCTGATCCTGCTGACGGCCAAAGCCTCGCTGGAAAGCCGCCTGGAGGGCCTGCAGCGCGGGGCCGACGCCTACCTCACCAAGCCGTTCAGCCCGCAGGAGCTGGCCCTGCGCACCGGGAAACTCATCGAGATCCGCCGCCTGCTGCAGCAGCGCTATCAGAACGCCTCCCCGCCGGACGAAGGCGGCGCCTACCGGCAGGAAGACGAGTTCATCACCGAGCTACGCGCCTACGTCCTGGAACATATCGATGACGCCGACCTCAGCGGCGACCGCATTGGGCGACACTTCGGCATGAGCCGCGTACACCTGTACCGCAAGCTCAAAGCGCTGACCGGCCAGTCGATCACGGAGTTTGTCAAGGCCGTGCGGTTGCAGAAAGCGCTGGAACTGATCCGGGAAGGCAAGCACAACGTTTCCGAGATCGCCTACCAGACGGGCTTTTCTTCGGTGAGCCATTTTTCGAGGTCGTTTAAGCAGGTGTTTGGGAAGGCGCCTTCGGAGGTGTAGCTGCTATTCCATCTTTTTGTTTAACTTGCTAACAAAAAAACGGATAGGCCATGGCCGGAAGGAAAAAGATACTGAAGGGCAATTCGGATTTTAAGTATATCGTTGGCAACAATGGTTACTTTGTGGATAAGACCTTGCTGATCAAAGCGTTTTATGAAAACGACGACCATGTGCTGCTCATGCCCCGCCCGCGCCGCTTCGGCAAGACCCTGAACCTGTCCATGATCGAGTATTTTTTTATGTCAACAAGAAAGAGAGCGCCGCTCTTTGAAAAGCGGCAGGGGGAACGATTGGGAAGGCTGTCTGCTGCGTCTCAAAGACGTTATCGCGAGGGTCTACAAGGAGCATAAATACCTTTTGAAGTCAAACAAGCTGGAAAACTTCGAAAAACAGGCTATAGAAAAGATCATTCTCGAAAAGGGCACGCAGAAAGATTATGAATTCAGCCTTTTAAGCTTAAGCGAATACCTGAGCGCTCATTTTGGGAACAAGGCCATTATCCTCGTCGACGAATACGACACCCCGATCATTGATGGGTACAAAGAAAAATACTACAAGGAGGTCATCAAATTCATGCAGGTATTCATGGGTTCGGCTTTCAAGGAGAACACCTACCTGCTGAAAATCCCCAATTATGAGATCAAGACCGTTTTCCAGGATATCGTCCTGGCCTGGCTGCACCGGGATGTGAAAGTCCAAAGGGAATTGTTGATCTCCACCGCCGGGCATTTGGTAAACAACCGCCTCCAGGCCTTTGAAAAAGGGTTCAAAAAGATCATGGGCGATACGTTCAGCTATTTCGATACTGGCGGTGAAGCGGAGAAGGCCTATCAGTCTTATGTGCTGGGCCTGCTGGCTGTCATCGGCGACGACTACGCCATCCGCTCCAACCGGGAAAGCGGCGAAGGCAGGTATGACATCATGCTGATGCCGCACGACAAAAGCCGCTACGGCGTTGTTATCGAGATCAAACGGATAGAAGGGAGAAAGAAGAAAGAAACGGAAGAGGCCTTTGCTAAAAGGGTTGACGGCGCCCTGGCCGAGGCTGCCCGGCAAATAGAACAGAAGAAGTATTACCAGGAGTTGCTTGCCCACAAGGTCGAGAAAATCATCCAGTTGCCGGTTGTATTTGCCGGGAAGGAGCCTTTTGTTTTCCCGGTGGGATAGATTCAATCATCCTGCTTCAAAAAACTCCCTTGTAATTGACCATTCTCTGGATCATCCAGGGTGCTGCCGATAGTCATTTTTGGCGGAATGTGTCAAAAACAATTAGATTCCGCCAAAAATAGAAAGTTTTCCTTCTCCCATCCTGATCCTCGCCTTCAGCATCCTTGAAAATGCCCGGATGTAACACGCCGTCAAACAACGGTAACACCCGTGAAAAGCTTTTCCTATCCCTCCCTGTAAGTTTGTCTTGCATTCCTCACCCACCTGTGCGTCGAAACGCCTGGGCCGAAACAGAGGATACGTAGCATTTACTGGAAGTACCCAGGCATTTACCGTATTTCCTCGTTTTTACGTATTCCAGAATCTTTCAGCCACAGGCGCTTTGCGCGAGCATAAAGGACGGCGCTACAGGGCAAGCAACCTAGAGCCATGACACAGGTAGAAATCGCTAATGTAGTCCAGGCCTTACTGATCCAGCATTTCCATATCCCGGCCGACCAGTTTTGCTGGGAGCAACCCCTGGAAGTATTGCATCAAGACTTCAAGCTTCTTGGGTATTTGGTTTTCCTGGAACAACTGCTCCAGCAGCGGTTCGGCAAGAAGATCCCTCTGCTGGAAAATTGCAGCACGGCGATACATACGCCGGAGGATGTGGTAAATATGATAATGAAAGAGTTATGAATGTTATTTGTGTTAATGTAACGATCAGGCAAACATTTGTAACAGCCGTGCAAACGAAGCTCAGGAGGCCTGGCTTTTTTTGCAGCAGCAGCATCTGATCAGGCGAATGTCATATACAGAAAACAAAAAATACCTCTAGATGAGCACAGCTTCAACAACCCTTACCCGATCCCCGGAAGTGATCCGCGCTGATTTTCGGGAAAAAGGATATGCGCTCTTTCCCGGCGTGATCAGCCGCGAGCGGGCCCTGGAGATCCGGGAATTCCTGCTCCGGGAATTCGAACGCGAATTTCCCAATGAAAACTACGACGAGGCCGACATCATCTTCGACCACCTGCGCAAGTTCCCCAACCTTATGGATACGATCACCAACCCCAAACTGGTGGAGGCACTAAAGCTTATCCTCGGCGATGAGATCATACTGATGCCGCCGGCTTCCTGCATCCGGAACAGCTTCTGGAACCTGCACACCGACGTGACGACCATGACCAGCCAGGGCTACCTGGTGGCGCAGCGGCCCGATTTTACCGGGGTGGCCGTTGCTATTTATTTGCAGGATAACGACGAGCAGGGCGGCGGGATGTTTGTGGTGCCTGGCACCCATAGGCTGGAGGAAGACCCGCTGGTCGAACAAAAGCTGCGTTTGAAGGGCATCGGCGTGCCGTTCACACACCGCATTTTGCGCAAGCTGACCAATAACCGTTTTCCCCGGTACGAAGATTTCAGCGCCTATGAAAAGGGCGGCATTGACATCCCGTCAAAAATGGGAGACGCCCTGATCATGGATATGCGCCTGCTGCACCGTGGCTCTCAACCCCAGCCGGGCGTGAAGAAAACCAGAAGCAAGCTGGGAATCTTCACTACGGTTACAGCGCCCGGAGAAGGGGATTACATCGACTATTGGATGGAGTATCTGCATTCCGATCATGACCACCCCTTCCATTACCTGAAGGACAAACGAGACATTTCTTTACTGCAAGAAGCCGCTACGGAAGCCGGGTTCCTTGCAGCCCTTTAACCTTGGGCAAGCATTACTTAACATTAAACACAATACCAGCAAAAAATGACAAATCATTATGACTATATCGTTATAGGTGCGGGGCCGGCGGGATTGCAACTGGGTTACTACCTCCAGAAAATGGGCTGCAGCTATATCATCCTCGAAAGAGAAGATAAAGCAGGCGCCTTTTTTGAGCAGTATCCGCGGCACCGCAGGCTCATTTCCATCAATAAGATCTATACGGGTTACGACGACAAAAGCATCAATCTGCGGTGGGATTGGAATTCGCTGTTGTGTGACCATGACGGCCTGCTTTTCAAAAACTATTCGAAGGATTATCTGCCCAACGCCGATGTACTGGTGGATTACCTCAACGATTTCTCTAACCACTATCAGCTTAATATTTCTTTCAATACCGAAGTAGATACCGTCGCCAAAAAGGACAAGGAGTTTGTAGTGAAAGATACGAAAGGGAATGTCTATCGCGGCAAACGGCTGGTCGTCGCTACGGGAACATTTAAGCCTTACATTCCCGATATTGAAGGGGCTGAACTGGTGGAGGATAATTACACCACTGTATCCGCCGACCCCATGGACTTCTGCGGGCAGCGGGTGTTGATCCTGGGCAAAGGCAATTCGGCTTTTGAACTGGCCGACAGCCTGATCTCCACCACGGCCCTCATTCACCTGGCCAGCCCGGAACCCGTGAAAATGGCCTGGAAGACGCACCATGTGGGGCATCTCAGAGCCGTTAACAATAACTTCCTGGAGACCTACCTGCTGAAGGGGCAAAACGCCCTCATCAACGGGCACATCACTAAGATCGAAAAAAAGGAGGATGGGTACAGGGTTACCATTGCCTACAACCTGGCCAACGATGAAGTGGAGCAGATCGATTATGACCGGATCATTTTTACTACCGGCTTCCAATTTGACGATTCCATTTTTGACGAATCCTGTAAGCCGGAGTTGGTCATTAAGGACCGCTTCCCAAAACAGACCAGCGAATGGGAGTCCACCAATGTAAAGGATATGTACTTCGCGGGCATTCTGATGCACATGCGGGACTTTAAAAAGAAACAGTCCGGCTTTATTCATGGGTTCCGTTACAACATCGCCGCGCTGTGCAAAATGTTTGGCCAGAAATACCATCAGCAGCCCCTGCCCTTTGAACGGTTGCCTTTGACATCTAAGGCGATCACCGATAAGATCATCGAGCGGGTGAACAGAACGTCTTCGCTTTGGCAGCAAACCGGTTTCCTGGGAGACTACTTAACCCTGGATCACGAAAAGGGGGAAGCCCGCTACTATGAAGGCCTGCCGGTTGATTATATGATGGACAGCGATCTGGGCCAGGAATCGAACTGGTATGCGGTGACGCTGGAGTTCGGCCAGGAGATCATAGACCGGAGCCGGGATGTGTTCGCCGTCGAAAGGATACACAAGGATGATTACCCCAATGCGAAAGAGAGTACCGGGATCCACCCCATCATCAGGGGGTATGATAAAGGCGAACAGCGGTCAGAACATCACCTCATAGAAGATTTCACCAGCGAATGGAAGAGAGAGGTGCATACCAAACCACTCGAAAAGTTTTTCCGGAAGGAGATCGAGCAGAGCCAGGCGGCGGAGAAACTCAATTTTGTAAGATCATAAAATGGCAATGAGGCCGTGTATTCCGGTTGGCGTTGCAGAATGCCTGAAGGCATGGCGCCGTACCAATTCACCCGGCCGGCTAAAAATATAGCTAATAAAAGAAATTGCACATGACTTCTGACAACACAAAAACCGGCGCTTATCCCCAACCGAAGGCTTCCGGGCCGGTGCTTTCCAAACAGCAAATTGAAGATTTCAATACGAAGGGCTATCTGGTTTTCCCTTCATTCCTGGCGCCAGGCCTGGTGAAAGCCCTGATGGAGGAAGTAGATAAATGGGTGGATTCGGGGCTGCGCCAGCGATCCATTGCCCAGTGCCGCTCACTCTACCCTCCGGAGGTGACAGAACTGGACCTGGGCCAGCACGGGTGGCTGGTCAGCCATCCGCCGGTCATGGCTATTCTGGAGCAACTCATCGGGCCCGCCTTTGCTTTCCATCATTTGCACAGCGACCGGCACAGCGCCGATACCGGAAGTAAAAACTGGCACCATGACTATGAACAGTATCCGCAGGCCAACCGTTCGCACGCCATGGTGCACCTGTTCTACTATCTCAACGGCCTGGAAGGGAGTGTAGGCGACCTGGTGCTGCTTCCCGGTTCCCACCGCTTCGTCATGGATAAAAAGGCGTTTGCCCACTTTGGGGACTCCCCCTTGCCCAACGAAGTGGTCATTGAGCAACTTCCCCCCGGGTCGGTAGTCATGATGCACTCTGCCTTGCTGCACGCCCGGCGCGCCAAAAAGGCCAAAGGCGGCGAAAAATTCCGCTACTTCATCGACTGTTCCTATTGCCAATGCGGTGTGCGCTGGCCGCAGGTGAAAACCTACTGGCGGGGGCTCCAGGCCCGGGCCCGGAGCCTGGGCCTCGACAGAGGGCAGTGGCCGGATTTGTTCGCCGAGCGCCATTTCTACAGCCCCTTTGACGCCATAGCCCAGTTTGACGACATCAACCAGGGCAGCTTAATGGAACGGCTGCTGCCTTCGGATATTCTTTAGTCCAGAAAACCATCGGGCATGCGTTTCATCGCAAAAATACCATTTACAGAGGTGCTGGAAGCCTTCTACCGGGAACATTCCACCGAGCTGGCCCACGACGAGAACACCAATCCGGAAGCAGAGCGGGCGCTAAACCTCGCCAAT
>JAGFJD010000638.1 GCA_024102975.1 Phaeodactylibacter sp.
GAGGACATCTACAGTGTCAACCGGGGCAGCCTCAAGGACGCCATTGTGCATTTTGGAGGCTTCTGCACGGCCGAAGTGATCTCCACCCGGGGGTTGCTGCTGACCAACCACCACTGCGGCGACGAATTTATCCAATCGCATTCTACGCTGGAAAAAAATTATTACGAGAACGGCTTCTGGGCGGCTTCCAAAAGCGAAGAACTGCCAAACCCGGGCCTGTTCGCCACCTTCATCATCCGCATCGAGGATGTAACGGAGCAGGTGCTCGAAAACGTCACCGAAGAGATGCACCATAAAGAGCGACAGGCATGGGTTACCAGAAACACCGAGCGCGTGAAAAGCGAGGCGCAGCGGGAGGATTACCAGGACGTCATGATCCGCCCGTTTTTCGAAGGCAACCAGTATTTCCTGTTTGTGACGGAAACCTACCGCGATGTGCGCCTGGTCGGCGCCCCGCCCGCTTCCATTGGCAAGTTCGGCGCCGATACCGACAACTGGGTATGGCCCCGCCACACCGGCGATTTTTCGGTTTTCCGGATTTACGCCGGCCCCGGCAACCGGCCTGCCGAGTACAGCCCCGAAAACCAGCCCTACCAGCCCCGGCACGCCCTGCCGGTTTCCCTCGACGGCGTCGATGCCGACGACTTCACCCTGGTCTTCGGCTTTCCGGGCCGGACGGAAGAGTATCTCCCCTCCCCCGCCATCGAACAGCGGGTGAACGTCCTAAACCCCATCCGCATCGGGATTCGCGACCGCACCCTCGAAGTGATGAACGAAGCGATGCGCAAAGACCCCATGGTGCGCCTGCAGTATGTTTCGAAGCAGTCCCGGATCGCCAACTCCTGGAAAAAGTGGATCGGAGAAAGCCAGGGCATCCGCCGGACCAATGCCATCGCCCAGCGGCAGGCTTATGAAAAAGAATTCCAGAAACGGGTAGAGGCCAATCCCGAATGGAAGGAGAAATACGGAAGTATCCTGGCCCGGTTCCGGCAGTTGTACGCCGAACAGGAACTCTACGCCAAAGCCCGCGAATACCTGGGCGAGATCGCCGGGCGCAATGTCGAGCTTTTCCGGTACGCCAACACCCTGCACCGCCTGGTGAAATCCTACGGCGCCAGCGGAGCGCCCGGCCTGGAACCGCGAATGGACCAGGCGCAGGACTACATCGAAGGATTCTTCAAGGACTACCAGCCGGATGTGGACCGCCAGGTCTTCGCCTCCCTGATGGAAGTCTACTTCAATGAACTGAACCCGGAGTACCAGTCGAAATTCGCCATCGAGCAATTCGTCAATGCGGATAAGGACTATCAAACGCTGGCCAGCCTGATCTACGGCAAGAGCCAGATCATCCGCCCGAACGTAATGCGGCAGGCCATAGCCGCCGGCCCGGAAGGGCTGGTTACGGTCATCCGGGAGGATTATGCGTATCAGTTCGTCCGGAATATTTCAGAAGTAAACGAAGGGGATGCGCTTAAGGAATACCAGCGCATCCAGGAAGATATCGATCTCCTTCAACAGGAATACATGAAAGCCCAGATGGAAGTATTCGCCGAAAAGCGCTTTTATCCGGACGCCAACAGCACCCTGCGCTTCACTTACGGGCAGGTCGGCGGCTATTCGCCGCGCGACGCCGTAAGCTATGAGCCCCAGACTTACCTGGATGGCGTGATGGAAAAATACGTGCCGGGAGATTATGAGTTCGACGTGCCGGACAAGCTGCGCCAGCTCTACGCCAAAAAAGACTACGGGCCCTACGGCGAAGACGGCAGGATGCCCGTTTGTTTCATCGGCACCAACCACACCACCGGCGGCAACTCCGGCAGCCCGGCTATCGACGCCCACGGCAACCTGATCGGCCTCAATTTCGACCGCGCCTGGGAAGGCACGATGAGCGACATCAATTACGACGCCTCCATCTGCCGGAATATCATGGTGGATATCCGCTATGTGTTATTCATCATCGACAAGCTGGGGGGAGCGGGGCACCTGATCGAGGAGATGGAGTTGGTGCATCCGAAGGAGTAGGCCGAAGGCATGGGGTTATTTACAGGTAATTATTCTCCCTGTTGTGTTGGCCTGTTTCCATCCTAATCCTGCTATGGGGCGCCTCTAACGGCAGCCTGTACAAAGGCAAGGCCCGGTTCGGAAAACCGAACCGGGCCTTTATCATTTTACGGACGGGATGAAGAGGAAGCTATACTGACGCACGGCAGGTTTTGTCGACTACAAAACCCGCCGGGTCAGTATATACTGGCATCGCTGGTTTTGTTCCTGACAAAACCACGCGTTCGCCAGTATAACAGCCAGTCAAATCCTGTTAATCCTGTTAATCCTGTTAATCCTGTCTACTTCTTGTTGTCCTCGTCGACCTCTTCGAACTCGACGTCGGTCACATCTTCAGCGCCGGATGCGCTGCCGGATGCTTCTCCCCCGGAGCCAGTACCGG
>JAGFJD010000659.1 GCA_024102975.1 Phaeodactylibacter sp.
AGATTTTGGAACCTCACGGCGGTTATTTTTTGGTCCGTAGCTAGGCTATGCACCAAAAAATGAACCTTGTGAGAACCCCAAATCTGGCATTTTCGCTTCCAAAGCACCACCTCCAAACATACTCTTAATCCTTAAACACAGGTCGCGACAAAACAAAAAGCCATGAAAGAACCCCTGCACCTCTTCAAGATCGGCGGCGCCGTACTGGAAGATTACGAAGAGCTGGAAGAGACCCTGGCCTTTTTCAGCAACCTGCCCGGCCGGAAGCTGCTCGTCCATGGCGGCGGGCGGCGCGCCAGCCGGATGGGCCGGCAACTGGGCATCGAGCCCCGGATGCACGAGGGGCGGCGCATTACGGATGCCGCCACCCTGGAAGTGGTGGTGATGGTGTACGCCGGCCTGGAAAACAAACGGATCGTGAGCGGGCTGCAGGCCATGGGCTGCAACGCCATCGGCCTGAGCGGCGCCGACGGCAACGCCATCCTGGCCGAAAAGCGGCCGGTGAAAGATATTGACTATGGGTTTGTCGGCGATGTCAAAGCCGTCAACACCGAAAGCCTGGATGCCTTGCTGAATGCCGGCCTGACGCCGGTGTACTGTGCCATCACCCACGATGGGAAAGGGCAGTTGCTCAACACCAACGCCGATACGATTGCCGCCGAGCTGGCCATCGCCCTGGCCGGGAAGTACCAGGCCAACCTGTACTACTGCTTCGAAAAACCGGGCGTGATGGAAAACGTCAACGACCCCGGCTCCGTGATCCGGTACCTGGATCCCGAACTGTATGCTGCTTACCGCGAGCAGGGCGCCATCGCCGAAGGCATGATCCCCAAGCTGGACAACGCCTTCCGGGCGCTGAAGGCGGGAGCAGCCTCCGTGCAGGCCGGCGACAGGAAGGCGCTGGCACTGGGGAAGGCTACGCAGCTGGTATGGACGACGGAGTTTCCGGAGTAGCTATACTTAAAAAATGAACAGACGCACAAAAGAAGCCATAAGCCTGCTCCAACAACTCATCGCAACCCCCTCTTTCTCCCGGGAAGAGGACGGCACGGCTGCGCTGATCGAGGCGTTCTTCCGGGAGCGCCGGGTCTCCACCCACCGCAAGGGCAACAACATCTGGGCCTTTTCCAGACACCGGGACGAGCAGAAACCTTACGTCCTGCTCAACTCCCACCACGATACCGTCCGGCCGGCTCAGGGATGGCGACGCGATCCGTTTACGCCAACTACCGAAGGAGATACCCTCTACGGCCTGGGCAGCAACGACGCCGGCGGGCCACTGGTTTCCCTGATCGCCGCTTTCCTTCATTTCTACGAAAACCGGGAATTGCCGTTCAACCTCATCCTGGCCGCCACCGCCGAAGAAGAAATCTCGGGGCCCAACGGCATCGCCTCCATTCAGGAGGAACTGCCCGAAATATCCGTCGGCATTATCGGAGAACCCACGCAGATGCAACTGGCCATTGCCGAGCGCGGGCTCATGGTCGTCGATGCGGTGGCCAGGGGCAAAGCCGGCCATGCCGCCCGCGATGAGGGCGTGAACGCCATCTATCTGGCTTTGCAGGACATACAGTGGATCAGGGAATACGCCTTTGAAAAGGTTTCCTCCACCCTGGGGCCGGTAAAGGCCACCGTGACGCAGATCGAAGCCGGCTCGCAACACAACGTCGTGCCCGATGCCTGCCGCTACGTCATCGACGTGCGCACCCCGGAGTGTTACACCAACCGGGAGGTCTTCGATATCCTCCAGGCAAACACCGTGGCAGAACTGACCGCCCGGTCCTTCCGCCTCAACCCCAGCGGCATCCCCCCGGACCACCCGCTGGTGCAGGCCGGGCTGGCCCTTGGCCTGAAAACCTACGGCTCCCCTACCCTCTCCGACCAGGCGCTCTGCCCCTTCCCCACCGTTAAGATCGGCCCGGGAGACAGCGCCCGCTCCCACACGGCAGACGAGTTTATCCGGTTGAGCGAGATGGAAGCCGGAATCAAAATGTATATTCAGTTAATAGATGCATTTGCCCGAAGGGTGGCAGAGGGGGCGGCGATTGGTTATTAGGGTGATTGGCAAAGCCAGTGCATAAAGATTGATTTCCAGGGCAGGCATTTCATAACTCAATAACCAATAACTTCCACCCGGCTCACGAAGCGATAATAACCAATTAACTACTATTGACCATGAAACTCTGGCAAAAAAACTACACCGTCGACCAGCAGATCGAAGCCTTCACCGTCGGGCAGGACCGGGAGCTGGACCGCCACCTGGCGCCCTACGACATCCTGGGTTCCCTCGCTCACGTCCGCATGCTGGAAAAGATCGGCCTGCTCGGCACCGAAGAACAGGAGCAGCTTTCTGCCAAACTGCGGCAGCTGTACCGGCAGGCCCAGGAAGGAGAACTGGAGATAGAGCCAGGCGTAGAGGACATCCACTCCCAGGTGGAGCTGATGCTGACCCGCGAGCTGGGCGAAGCCGGCAAGAAGATTCACGCCGGCCGCTCCCGCAACGACCAGGTGCTGGTGGACCTCAGGCTGTACTTCCGGGCAGAGCTGCAGGAGATCGTGGAGCTTGCCGGGCGGCTTTTCACTGCCCTGATGCAACTGGCCGAACGGCACCGCCACGTCCTGCTGCCTGGTTATACCCATTTTCAGGCCGCCATGCCGTCGAGTTTTGGCTTGTGGTTCAGCGCCTATGCCGAGTCACTGGTCGACGACCTGCGGCTGCTGCAAAGCGTTTACCACACCATCAACCAGAACCCCCTGGGCTCGGCGGCGGGCTACGGCACCTCCTTCCCCCTGGACCGCACCCTGACCACCCGCCTGCTGGGATTCCGGGATTTGAACTACAACGTCGTCCACGCCCAGATGGGCCGCGGCAAGACGGAGCTCTTCCTGAGCTACGCCCTGGCCGCCCTGGCGCACACCCTCGGCAAGCTGGCCGCCGACGTGGTGCTGTACGTCAGCCAGAACTTCGCCTTCCTGTCTTTTCCCGACGAGCTGACGACCGGCTCCAGCATCATGCCCCACAAAAAGAACCCCGACGTGTTCGAGCTGATCCGCGCCCGCTGCAACCTCCTGCAGGCGCTGCCGGCGCAGGTGAGCCAGCTCACGGCCGGCCTGCCCTCCGGCTACCACCGGGATTTTCAGCTGCTGAAAGAGAGCATATTTCCCGCCATTCAACAGCTCAGGAGCTGCCTGAGCATCCTTGCCTACGCCCTGCCCCAGGCCAGGGTGAATCTCCGCATCCTGGAAGACGAGCGCTATCAGTACCTCTTCAGCGTGGAGGTGGTCAACGAGCTGGTGCTGCGGGGCGTACCTTTCCGGGAGGCCTACCGGCAGGTGGGGCAGCAGATAGAGTCCGGGCAGTTCGAACCGCCGCAGGAGCTGCGGCATTCGCACGAGGGCAGCCTGGGCAACCTGTGCCTGGAGGAGGTCGAGCGGAAGATGGAAGGGGTACTGGCAGGCTTCCCTTTCGGGGAAGTGGAGGAAGCGGTGGGGGCGTTGGTCGGATAGGCTGAGGTTGAGATTAAAGCCGCAGCTGGGGCCTGTTCAAAAAACGGTGTCAACCCACATTTTCCTGACCGCCCGCCTACCTGCCGTCCTGGCGATATGGCAGGAAGCGCGGAGTAAGGCAGAGAATCATAGCCGCTTGAACCCTCTGTGGTTCTCTGCGCCCCCTGCGGTTCAAAATAAAACCTGCCGGCCTGAGGCACAGCAGGCGGGAAGCTACTTCAATCATCCAACTCCTCCACCTCCCGCTCCGAGAACGTATCTACTACCGCATTGTGCCGCAGGAAGTTGCACCACGGGCAGTTCGGCTCCCCGCAACCGGTGTAGAAATCGTGGGCCATGATCTTATCGTACACTTCGCGAATGAGACCGCGCACCGTTTCCACGTCTTTGGGCGTGTAGACCAGTTCTTTTTCCTGGAACTCCCCCCGCGTATCCGGCTCCAGGTAGGAAATCCTGCCGCTTTTGACGGTGCGGGTATTGGCGGGCTGGCTCTCGTAGAGGATTTTGTAGAACACCAGCTGCCGCCAGTAGCTGCCGCCGTGGGGGTTGGCCGGGGTGGGGCGCCTCATCTTGGCATCGCTCTGGCTGCCTGTTTTATAATCTACTACCCGCGCTTCGGCCAGCCCTTCCAGGATGAGGCGGTCGATGCTGCCGGTGATGGGCACGCCCTCCATTTCTACGTTGCGGGGCTTGTGCTCCAGCAAAACGTTCTTCTCCCAGCTGCCGATGTGGATCTTGTAGTACTCCGACAGGTTGCGGCGGCCCATCTCCAGGCGGCGCTGGTACTCCTTGCGGGAGAAAAATCCCTGGCGGCGCTCCATTTCCTGGTCGAACATCCTGATGAACTGCGCTTCGGAGGCGAAGGTTTTGCTCTTCGAAGCTTTCATGCGCTCGAACAGGCGCTGCAGGGCGTTGTGCATGGCGGTGCCGTAGTGGGCGGCCTCCCGCATCAGGGTGGGCGCTTTCAGCACATTCTCATAGTAAAAACCGAGCGGGCACATCAGGTAACGGTTCATGGCTGAAACGCTGAGCTGGAAGCCTTCCAGCAGGCCGCTGACGGTTTCCTCATCCAGGGGTTCCACCTCAGGGGTGGATTGCTCCAGCAGGCGCAGGGCCTCCGCTTCCAGCAGTCCGGCAGCAGGCAGGGCGCGTTGTTGTACCTCCAGGCCGCTGCTTTTCAGGATTTCGTCGACAAAGACGGCGCGCTGCTGGGGCTTGCCCTTGTCGTCCTCTTCGCTGTAGGAGATGTGGAGGCGCTCCTTGGCGCGCGTCATGGCCACGTAGAAAAGGCGGCGGCGGGCCTCCAGGGCGTCCTCCTCGCCGGAGAAAGTCAGGGTGTCGGGCAGGGCAAACTGGAAGGCGCTGGCGCGGGTGCGCGGCTCCCAGTGCTGGCCGCAGTCGATCAGGTAGACGTAGCGAAACTCCAGCCCCTTGGCGCTGTGGGCGGTGAGCAGGTTGACGCCCGCTTCCACCTGCAGGGAACTGCTGGCCTCCAGGGCGATGCGGTTGGCGTCCATATTGCGGAACAGGTCGAGCAGCCGGCCGATGGTGAGGCGGGGGCTGCGGGCCGCCTCGGCTTTGACAAAATCGACGAAGGCCTTCAGGGCCTGCAGCAGCAGCGTCCGGCGCTCGTGCTCCAGCACGTATTTCAGCAGGCCGCTGCGGTTGACGAGGCGCTCTACGAAGGCCGGGGCGCTCAGGCTGCTGTATTCGCGCAGTATATGGTTGTGAAATTCGGTGAAGCGCCGCAGGGTGGCCTTGTCTTTCAGGCCGATCTTGTCCAGCGTGGGCTCGTCGGCGAGGAGTTCCCGCCAGGGGGCCCGGCTGCCCCATTCGAAGCGGGCCTGGTAGAGGCTCAGGCGGGCCAGGTCGTCGGGGTGCAGGCCGAAGAAGGTGAAATGCAGGATCTGGAAGAGCAGGTACTCGCCGCTGTGGGGGTGCTGGAACTCGGCGGCAAAATACTCCAGCAACTGCCGCAGGTTGCGGATCAGCGGCAGGTCCAGCGCGTTGATCTTGCGGCGGGTGTTGTAGGGCAAGCCCGACTTTTCGAGCAGTTCCGTGAGGTTGTCTGCCTGCCGGTGCTTGGCATAAATGACGGCTACCTCGTTGAGGGGAAAGCCCTCGTCGTAGAGCTTTCGGAGCTGCCGGGCGATGTCGGCCTCCTCGTGCAGGCGGTTGGGATAGGCCACCACTTGCGGGCGGAGGGGCGCTTCGGCCAGGCTGCCGTTGCGGGCAACCAGCAGCTTCTCGATGCCCAGATTCCGGAGCTTGTTGACAATGCGCAACTCGTTGTGGCGAATCACCTCGCGGGAAACGTCCAGGATTTGCTGGGTAGAGCGGTAGTTGTCCTGCAGCAGGACGAGCCTGATGTCCTTCTCGAACCGGTGGTAGAAATCGGTCAGGTTTTTCAGGCGGGCGCCCTGGAATTCATAGATCGACTGGTCGTCGTCGCCCACGATAAAGATGTTGGGCTGCTCCCAGTAGCCGATGAGCTGGTGGATGATCTCGTTCTGGGCGCTGTTGGTATCCTGGTATTCGTCGACCAGGAAGTAGAGGTATTGCTCCTGGCAGGCGCGCAGCAGGTTCTCGTTCTGCTCGAAGGCGCGCAGCACCCATAGGATCATGTCGTCGTAGTCGTAGCGGCGGGCCTGGCGCATGGCCTGCTGGTAGCGGGGGAAGAGGGCGGCAGCGGCGCGCAGCAGTTCCATGCGGTTTTGGGCCTCTTCGATCTTCGATTGCTTCAGGCTGCCCTTGCGGATGTTGCCCCGGTTGACTTTATAAATAAACTCCTCGCGATGGGGCAGGCTTTGCAGGTATTCGTCAATCTTTTCCGCCACTCCCTCCACCGTCCAGTCCTCCGCTTTCATGCGCTGGAAGAGGCTGCGCAGGTGGCCCTCGTAGAAGTAGGGGTCGGGCCGGCCGCGGCGCAGGGGGTGGTGGACGTCGAGTTCGTCGAGCAGCCCCCGGATGAGTTCCACCTGCTCCAGCTCGCTGACCGGCTCCATGTCCTGCCGGCCGAAGAGCTCCAGGTTGTCCTGTATGATGCTGTTGCAGAAGGAGTGGAAAGTATAGATATGGACGCGGTGGGCTTCCGGGCCGATGAATTCGAGCAGGCGCTGGCGCATGGCGTTTACGCCGGCGTCGGTGAAGGTGAGGCAGAGGATGTTCTGCGCCTGGGCGTCGGTTTCCAGGAGGATGCGGCCGATGCGGGCGGAGAGGATATGGGTCTTGCCCGTACCGGGGCCGGCCAGGGCGAGCACGGGCCCTTCGATATGCTCCACCGCTTCGCGCTGCTGCGGGTTGAGCTGGGCGAGCACCTCCAGGAAGGCTTCGTTATATTGGTGTCGGCTGGGCGGCGCCTCGGGCATGGCCTTGTGGTTTTCTGGGTGGAATATACGAATTCTTTGGGTTTGGTGATGAGCGCAGCCTTCTTCTTCGTCAGTTGCATTCGTTTACTCCTCCTCCCGCAGTTCCCCCAGGATCGCCTCCTCCGGAATATCCCGCATGCAGCGGAAATGGCCCTTCGGGCACTTTTGAAAACCGATCTTGGAGCAGGGCCTGCAGGTGAGTCCCTTCACTTCAAAGGTCGTGTTCCGGTTGATGCCTTCCGGATAATAGGGGTACATGCCGAACCCGGGGATGGTATTGCCCCACAGGGAGAGGATGTTCTTCCCAAAAGCGGCGGCGATGTGCATCAGGCCGGTATCGTGGGTGACGACCTTCCAGGCCTGCCGGACGACGGAGGCCGACTGGCCGAGGTTGAACTTGCCGCACAGGTTCAGCACCTGGCCGCCGGCCTCGTCGGCGATCTGCTGCCCTTCGTCCGCCTCGCCCGGGCCGCCCAGCAGCAGGACGGGCATGCCGACCTGCCGGCAGAGGGAGATGATTCTGTCAGTGGGCAGGCGCTTGGTGTTGTGGGCCGCGCCGATGACGAAGGCGACGTATCGGGGCACTTCCTGCTGCGGGGCCAGCACATTGGTGGCCAACAGGTTGCCCACCGCTACTTCGTCTTCCGGCGGGATGAAGTAGTCCAGCCCCCGGCCGTCGTTTTTCACGCCAAGGGCCTCTACCGTCGCCATATAGCGGTCCACGATGTGCTGATCGGGCAGGCGGTTGGCCTTGAAATTGACCATGAGCCACTTCTCCCAGTTGATCTTGTCGAAGGAGTAAGCTTTAGCGCTCAGGCCCCATTTCACCTGAGCGGAGCGGAGGTTGCGGTGCAGGTCGACCACGTAATCGTATCGCTCCCGCTTCAGCGCCCCCATTACTTCCGATACCTTTTTTTCTATAGCGTACACCTTCTCTATATAGGGGTTGGCATCCACGATGCCGCGAAAGCTGCGCTTGGTCAGGTAGTGGACTTCCGCGCCCAGTTGCTGTCGGAGGCCACGAACCACCGGCGTGGTCAGCACGATGTCGCCAATGGAAGAAAAGCGTATGATGAGGAGTTTCATGGATTGTGTGCGTTTGTGCATTTGTGCATTTTTACCCGGCCGAGGTACGAGGATGGGCGTACATTCGTGCATTTGCTTTGCCCGCACACTACTGGACAAAATGGTTTTGGACACAGAGAACACTGAGGCCAACACAGCGCACACGGAGTTTTTCCATTGATAATCAAGCCTCTGTGTAGATCTGTGTCTTCTCTGGGTACTCTGTGTCCAGAAAAATGTCTGGTAGTATGCTTTGCCCGCGAAGCCGATAGCTATCGGCTTGGCGCAGGTGGGTGCATTTGGGTTCCGGACACGCATACACTCATACACGAATGCACATTTTCCCTACCAAAAATCCAGCACCACCCGCAGATGCTCCAGCTCGATCAGGGAGACCTGCTCCAGCCCGCCGTTCTCAAAAAGCTTATCGAATTCCGCCACATTGCGGTTGTCGTCCTTAGGCTTGAAGTTGCGGTAGTCAGCAAAGCGGATGCCGTTGGAGGTACGGACGCCGTAGGCCTCCCGGAAGCGGGCGCCGCCGCCGTCGACCAGGAAGTTGTAGGCCAGGTAATCCATCGTGTTGTCCTGCTTGTGGAACCAATACATGTACTCGTCCTCAAAGTCCTTGCCGCCCCCTTCCTGCCGGAAGGTGACTTTGACCTTGTGGTAGGGCTTGCCCTTAATCACCGCCTCGCCGGCGTACTGCTTGATCGCGGCGGCATCGTTGAGGAAGTAGGGCAACAGGGCAAAGTAAATGACGGAATTGACGGAATTGGAATAAGCGGATTTTTCCTTTTCGCTGAGTTCCGCCCGCTGGCCGTTCACCTCCCGGTAGAAGCCCTCGTGGGTGAGCACGTCCCGGACTTCGGCGCCGGCGGTGTCGGTGAAGATGCGCTCGTACTGGAATTTGCTACCCTGGCGGGTGGCGATATAATGCCGCCCCCGGAAGTCGAACTTCACGCGGCAGTCCTCGTATTTGCTGCCGCCGTGTTTTTCGATGGCGGCGTCGACGATCTGCTGGGCTTTGGGGTCCGTGGCGGTTTCTGCCGGTTGCTCTTGTCGTGTGTTCGCCTGCTGTTTGTTTTTCATGCTGCAACTGCTTATTGCGAGCAGGAAGAAAACATAAAGGGGCCAATGTTTCATGACTTTTTTGTGCAAAGATAAGGGAGGGGGGGGCATAATGGTTTTTTCGGGGTGTTTTTATAGCCACAAAGCTTGCCCGTCTGGCCAGCCGGGCAAGCTTTGTGGTTATTGATAACGCACCAGATGAATCTGGTACGTCCGGTGCGGTTACTTTTCGGAGGGGATTTCCAGGGACCATTCCTCGTTGCCGTCGGCGTCGAAAACGCGGATTTTGAGCACGCGTTCGGTGCGGGGGCCGGAAAATTCCAACAGGCCGAAGTTGTGCTCGGCCACGGCGGTGCCTTCCACGCGCAGCTCGTTGTTCTCCTCCCGGGTATTCACGCCGGCGGTCAGGGGCGAGATGGTCAGGTCGTACACGGCGTTGCCGGCGGCGTTGACGTATTTGCTCAGCTCGGATTTGTGGCGGTCGCCGGTCAGGAAGACGACGTTTTTCAGGCCTTCCTCTTCGATGCGCTGCAGCAGGTAAGCGCGCTCTTCGGGGAAGAGGTTCTCATAAGTCTCGTGGGCTTTTACCGGGTTGAGCACCTGGTTGCCGATGCACACCATCTTGAATGGCGCGTAGCTGGCTGCCAGGGCGCCGATCAGCCATTCCAGTTGCTCTTTGCCCAGCATGGTCCGGTCGCCCCCTTGCAGGCGGTTGGGGCTGCGGAAGTAGCGGTCGTCCATCAGGAAGAAGTCGATGTCGTTGTACTGGAAGAAGGAAGTGGTGCCCTTCTGCCCGTCGATGCCGAAGGTGGGGTTGCCCCAGAAGAGGCGGAAGGCCTCCAGGGTAGTTTCTTTGTGGACATAGGTGCGGTCCGAATTGTCGGGCCCGTAGTCGTGGTCGTCCCAGATGGCATAGTGATGAGTCGACGCCAGCAGGGGCTGCATCTCGGGCAGGCTGCGCGTGTGGGTATACCGGGCGAGGATGCCGGTGCGGCTATACCAGTCCACCTCCCGCAGGTAGGTGTTGTCGCCCAGCCAGATCATGGCGTCGGGGCGCAGGCGGTGGATGGTGTTGAAGATGTGATAGTCGCTGCCGTAGGGCGTGCCGGGGCGGTCATATACCTCCTCATTGACGTAGGCGCAACTGCCGATCGCTACGCTGAAGGCCGGCGGGTCGTAGCGCCAGCGCCACAGCTCCTGGGTTTTGAATTCGGCGGGGTAATCCAGTTCCACGGCTTTGCCGTTGATCAGCAACTGGTAGGCGTACTCCGTGCCCGGCTCTACCTCGCCGGCGGGCAGCTTGGCGGTGAAGGCCTCGTTTTTCAGCGTTTGTTTCGTTTCGGTAAAGAATTTTTCGCCGGGTTTTTCCTTTGGCCAGTAGGCGAACTGCACCCGCGCCGGCTCTGTGGTTTGCGCCCAGAGCAGGACTTCCCGCATCTCGTTGTAGCCGAGCATGGGGCCGGACTGGAGGAGGGATTTCTGGGCAAAAGCAGTAATGGAGAGGAAAAGCAGCGAAAGCAGGAGGGAAAGGGTTGGCTTCATTTTTTGGGGTAAAGCTAAGGAAGGAGAATGAAATTTTTGAAGTTTGATTTGCGATTTGCGATTTTTGATTTTCCGGCTATCCGGCGGCAGCCTCTTGGGAACCAATCAAACATCGCAAATCAAAAATCACAAATATTAATGAGTACCCCCTCCTGCACCATTTTCCTTCAGTGGGCCCTGCCCCGCCTCCGCCTGCGCTGGCCCGGCTTCCGCAAAGTGCGCCGCCAGCCCTGCAAACTGATCAAACGGCGTATCCGGGAACTGAGGCTGGAAGGCTTCGGGGCCTACCGCCAATACCTGGAGGAGCGGCCGGAGGAGTGGGAGTTGCTCGACCGCTTCTGCCGCATCACCATCTCCCGCTTCTACCGGGGGCAGGGCGTTTTTAATACGATAAAAGACATAATCCTGCCGGAGCTGGCCCAGGCGGCAACGGCATCCGGCACCCCCCTCCGCTGCTGGTCTGCCGGCTGCGCTTCGGGAGAAGAACCGTACAGCCTCGCCCTGATCTGGCAACTGGAACTGAAAGCCCGGTTCTCCGGCATGGACACAGAGATCATCGCCACCGATATAGACGGCCACCTGCTGGGCCGGGCAGATGAAGCGGTTTACCCCGGCGCTTCTCTGAAAGATCTGCCCCCTGCCTGGAGAAAAGATGCCTTCGAGCCGACCGGAGAGTTATTCCGTCTCCGCCCCGAATTCCGAAAGGGCGTCCGTTTCTTGCAGCAGGACATCCGCCGGGAGATGCCGCCCGGCCCGTTCCACCTGGTGCTGTGCCGCAACCTGGCGGCCATGTATTTCGAGGAAAGCCTGCAGCGGGAGGTTTTTGAAAGGATCAGAGGACGGATGGCAGAAGGGGGGTATCTGGTGCTGGGCAAGCACGGCCGCCTGCCCGAGGGAATGGCAGGATGGGAAAGTTGGCAGGAGCATCTGAGGATTTCCAGAGCCGTATAAAGGCGGAAGGCGATTCCCTCCGGCCGCATTCGGCAAACCGCCTTCCGCCTTAACACTTACTTCTTCTTTGGCACGAATACATTGTCCAGCACCTCACTGTCATAAAACTCCACCGGCTCGTCGTTCACATGCCGGTAAACCGCCGCCAGGAACACCGTCTTGGCCGCCGACACCGCCGTGGCCAGGAAGAGGAAGGATAGCACGCCGGCAACGATGGCGACAATGGGATGTACGAAGAACAACAGCACGCTGATGGCGGCAATAGCGATAATGCCCAGGAAGTAGAACAGGCCGAAGCTGAAGTTAGCCCCAATGGCCTCGCCCCACTTTTCCTTCACGATCCGGCCCGAGCGCTTCACCGCTTCGATGGGGGTGACGTCCTCATAGGCGATGACCGGCACGACGAAGAAGGTGGCGATGGACCACACGATGCCGACAATGCCCACGATGATCTGGCCAATGGCCCCAAGGCGGTCTTCCAGCGTTTTCAGGATCACCCCTACGGTAGCCGCCAGGATCGCCCAGGATACGATGGCGTTGAGGCGCGAAATGCTGTAGGCGATGCCGTCGCCCACCTTGGCTTCCCGGCCGTCCATGATCAGGCGGGTGCAGTGGACCAGGCCGACGTTGAAAAAGACGATTACCGTGAAGTTGACGAGGTAGAACAGGAAGAGGGCCGCGTAGGCCAGCCATTCCCCGCCGGTTTCGAAGCGGCTGAAGAAGGCATCCGGATTGAAGCCGAACAGGGCGGCGATGCCGCCAAAAAAAGTCAGGCAAATGAACAGAAGGGAAGCCCCGGAAAGCACCGGGAAGAGCATCAGGCTGGGGTTTTCGCGAATGACGCCGAAACTGGCCAAACCCAGTTTCCAGCCGTTGCTCAGGCGATCGAAGAAACTCATGTGATGTGGTTTAGGTTTTTTATGGGTTGAAAATAACCCGCCTAAGATATAAGATCGCCCGGAACCTGACAAGCCAAACGGATTAACATGCGAATTGTCTCGACGACTGTGCTATTCCTCAAAACAACTCTAAGGGGTCTATCTTCAGGAACTGCTGCCAGGGTAGCCCTTCGGAGCCGACCATAAGCGTCTTGTGTGGCCGGTATTTTTTTGCAAATGCGTCAATACCGCGGGCTTTTCGCCGAACCCCGCTTTTTACCTCGATAGCGATCACCTGCCTGTCTTTTTCCAAAACGAAATCAACCTCGTCATCTCTGTATCTCCAATAGCAAAGATTCATGTTGTGGACCTTTGCCGCGTTAGCCAGATGAGCGCCGATGGCAGATTCGACGTACCTGCCCCATTCGGCAGGTTCTTGCCGGATTTGCATGAAGTTGAAAGGCGAAAATACGGACTGCAAAGCGGTGTTCATCACCTGGAATTTGGGGCTGGAGGCGCGGGTGCGGATTTTAGATGGAGAATAGTTTTCCAAACCTGCAACCAGGCCTGCCATATCCAACAAATCGAGGTAATGGGAAAGCGTGGTCGTATTCCCTGCATCCTGCAATTGCCCCAACATCTTGTTATAAGAAATGATCTGTCCGGACCTGGCGCAGGCCAGCTCGAACAGCCGCCTTAACAAAGCGGGCTTATGTACCCGGGTGAGCATCAGGATGTCTTTCGAGATCGTCGTTTCCACCAGCGAGTTGCGAATATATTCCCTCCACCGTTTTTCATCCTTCGCCAGGGAGGCCCCTCCCGGATAACCGCCAAACCAAATATACTCTTCCGGACTGAATCCGAATGATTCTTCCATTTCCTTAAGAGCATGTTTGGAGGTGGTCATTTAGGCTGCAAAAGCCCACTTTTGGAACCTCGCTGCGGCTATTTTTTGGCCCGTAGCGCCGCTATGCGCCAAAAAATGAGCCTTGCGAGAACCCAAAATTGATCTTTTTCGCTGCTAAAGCACCACCTCCAAACATGCTCTAAGAGACCAGTGAGGCATGGGGATCATTTCGAAACGGCCCGCTAATGACTCGGTCAATCCCTCCTGGATAAGCAGGCTGGCAGACCCGAGCAAAACAGCCTTAATATTGACATCCTCCCAGCTATCCTTATCCCATTGCTTTTTCACTTCCCGGCTCCAATCAGACACTTTCTGGATTTCGTCAATGAACAGGATCATTTCATCATGGCCACCAGCTTTCATTTTCAGGCGGGCCGTTTCCCATTGCTGAGCAATCCATATAGCGTCGGCCTCCCGCTCCTCATCGGCGGATGCAAAATGGAAAGGCGCTCTTAATTCTCCGGATACTTGTTTAATCAAAGTGGTTTTGCCTACTTGCCTGGGGCCATTGAGTACTTGAATGAAGCGGCGTGGCTCTTTCAACCGGTTGGAAAGCGTTTCATATTGTTCGCGCTTATACATCTGTAGGCTTATAGCGTAAAAAACATTTCACTCACTATACTAAGCAATTTTACTCAATATAATAAGTATTTTTGCTCAAAATTTTTATTGGCCTCTTAGCATGATCTTCCCGGAATCCACAACCATCCCGCCATCGTGCAGCAACATCAGCCGCCCGACCACGAACGGCCCTTTCAAAAACGCTCCCGCCAACGCATAACGATGCGCTCCGGCGGGCTGGTAGCCCAAATCCCGGCGAAGCACCCGGCGGCCGGCGGCGTCGTAAATCTGCAACTGCACCTCCCCGCCCACCGGCAAGCGGTACTGCAGGACGGCCTCGCTGCGGGCCGGGTTGGGCGCGACGGACAGCTCCAGTCCCCCGGGCCGGCCGGGCGCCTGTACCGCTGTCAGGTCGCAGGGTTCGGACTGGCCCAGGCAGTAGGTGCGCTGCGCCACGGTGCAGTCCAGCACGAAGGGATTGGGCGTGCCCTGGTAAAAGGCGATCTTCTCGCTGCGTTGGTACTCGGTATCGTCCACCGGGTCGGCGAGGTGCCAGTCGCAGAGGGTTTCGCGCTGCGATTCGAAGAAGTTGGGGTCTTCGGCGTCGGCCTGCTGGCGGTAGATGGCGTAAAAGTAGAACATGGCGCGGGCCACGTCGCCCTTGTGGGCTTCCGGCGGCTCGAAACCGGAAGAGGTGTACTCGCTGTACAGGGCGATATTGCTGCCAGGGATATTGCTTTGCTGCTGGTCCAGGTAGTACCAGGTTTGGGCCTGGCCGTCCGGGATTTCCTGGAAGGGCAGGTTGGCGCGGGCGGCGTTGACGTCCTCACGGGTCGGAAACAGGTTGTGCATATCGGCGATAGCGGCGCCCTGCCCGGCGCCAAAGGCGCGGGGATAGGTGTGTTCGGTATTGATGCCCTTGGCGAAGGCGTCCTGGGTGGGGTCTTCGTTGGGGTCCAGGTAGATGGTATAGCCGGTGTAGACGCAGCGGAGGCTGTCGTTGCGGGCGTCGATGCGGGAGAAGAGGGTGTCCCGGGCGTCGGTGAAGAGCAGCACGCCGTCGGGGGTGTAATTGCCCTGCAGAGCCTGCAGCAGGGCAGGGCCTTCCAAATCCGGGAAGATGGATTCGTACTGGGCGCGGGCTTGCGGGAGGAACAGTGCAAGGAAGGTGAGCAGGAGGAGTAGTATTCGTTGCATGGGACGTCTTTTGATGAATGCCTGGCTGGTGATTTTTTAAGATCAGGCGGGGCAAAGATACGAAACCGGGAGGGTTGGAGCTATATTGAGAAGACTGTCGTTTCAAACAATCTCTGACGGAAGTATGTGACGGACCGGGAGATATTGCAAGTTCTACAGGAGGAACGCCCGCTCATGGGTAACTATTGGGAATGTTCAAAGTTCGGTGTCAGCAATTTCTCATGTAAGGTGATGACGAGGTCGGAAGCCTCACAAGATGACACCTTTTTTCTCCGTGCCTCCGAAAAAAGATGTCACCTTGTGAGCCACATGAGAAATTGCTGGTTCGGTGTTTAAAGTTCAAGGCCATCCCTGATAATCAGTTATTTGTGATTGAAGCAACTCATTTTTTTAAACCTTAAACACCCCCGGAACACTCCCCCCCTACCCCCTCCCCCGCTCATCCACATACGCCTCCACCCCCGACCCCGGTTCCGTGCAATATTTATAAAAATCATACACCACCAGCAGGCTCTCTCCGGCATAATGCACTCCCTCCATTAGCCGCCGCCCGTGCCGTTCCAGCAGGCCCTCCTCCTTTTGCATGAACTTGTACAGGGTTTTCACCACTTTGGCGAAGCGCTCCATATCGTTGGCGCGGGGGATATCGCCGCTGCCCAGTTGCTGCAGCAGCCGGCGGAAGGCGTCCGGTTCGTAAAGGGTATATTGATCCGGGTACCGGAAGGCCAGGTAGAGGGAAACCATCCCGTAATCGTCGTCGTGGTAATGGTTGTTGTCAATGGAGCGGGGGTGTTTGTCTTTGTATTCCTGCAGCAGCATATCGCAGTAGTAGACGAAGCGCCCCACCCGGCCTTCCAGTTCTTTCTCTTCGTTGAACAGGTCGAAGAACATGTGCCTTACAAAGTCGGGCTGCATGCGGGCCAGTTCCAGCATCATGCGCTTGGGCTCGTAGGCTTCGCGCTTCCAGAGGCGTTTGGTTTGGGAGTTCTGCAGCGCGCCGTCGTACATGGCAGGCCAGTCGTCCGCATCCATGTTCCAGTTTTGCTGGAAGATGCGCTGAGACTCCCAGATGTAGAGGCGTTGTTCTTTCGCTTTGGGCGTGGAGAGGTATTTGCGGTACTGCCGGAGGTAGTGTTGGATGCGTTTAAGCTGCATGGAAGAAGTGCTGGATGGCTGGATTGTTATACCGTCTTTACAAGCCGGTTAAAATTGCTGGATTGTTATATTGCTCAGGATACGCTGTTTATGCCGCCAGGATTCCAGCCCCGGCGGAATGCCCATGAACCCATGAAACAATGAACCCATCTACAACCGCTGCCGCACCCCGACAAATAACCCGGTGGTCATATAGCGCTGTTGTACGCCGTACTGGTCGCGCGTGACGGATTTGGGAAAAACTTTAACATGGGGTTCCACGACGAGCTGGAGGTTAGGGCCCATCTGATAGGCGAAGCCGACGCTGCCGTACCATCCCAGGCCCACCTGCTGTTTGAAAGCGGGATAAGCATTGGGGTCGCCCGAATCGAATCGGACGGGCTGCAGGTCGCCGGGAGAGAGGAAGTCGCCCTTCTGGCGGAACAGCAGGTTGAGGTATGCTCCGCCATTGGCCGATACCTTGAGCTTGCCGGAGGTGAACTCGTATCCCAGGAGGAAGGGGATGTCGAGCATGCGGTAGTGGTTCTGGGTAATTTTCCGGCGGGTTCCGATCTTGATAATGGTGTCGGTGCTGATGATGTTGCCCTCCTGGTCGTAGTTGTTGATGGTTTCGATCACCTCTTCGCTGCCGTTGACGAAGCTGAAGCGCTCGTTGATCTGGGAGTAGTTCAGGCCGGTGCGCAGGGCCAGCCCCCGGTCGGAAACCAGGGAGAGGCGCAGGGCGCCGCTGAAAGCGTACATGTTGGATTCTGTTTCTTCGCGGGTGTTGGCGTATTCTTCGAACTCGGGGTCGCGGGGCTGGAGCCGTCGGAAGGTGAGGTCGGGCGAAAGCAGCGCGTCGAAGTAAAGTCCCCAGGAGCCGCGGCCGAATTCGGCGCATTTGGGGTCGGGGGAGAACAGGCCGTCAAAAATGGAAAGGCCCTTCTTCTGGTGGCGTTCCAGGGCGGAGGGCAGGGCAGGGGCGGCTTCTTCCCGGACGGGGCTCAGGGCGGGGACAGGATCGGGCTGATGCCGGATATTTTGAGGCCGGACAGCTTGCTGAATTTCCGGCGCGGCGGCAGCCAGGCGGGCCAGGTTGCCGGCGTTGTGGCGGACGGCAGCCGCCATCCGTGCCGCAGGGGCAATGGAAAGGGAAGCGAGGGGTTGGGAGGCAATATGTTCAGGAGTTTCTGCCTGGCGGTCAAAAGGCCCGTCGGCAGGAGTGGCCGGTTCCGTTGAAGCTGCAGGGCCGTCCAGCGGGACGGGGAAGCTGCCCAGGGCGGGTTGCAGGAAGGACCACAAGCCCCAGGACAGGCCGGCAAGCACGAGGGCCGCCAACAGCCCGGCAACCGGCAATTTCTGCCGGACCCGGTTCAGGGCGCGGTGTTTCCAATCGCGCTTCTGGCTTACTATTTCCCACAGATGCATCGGCGCTTCGGCCTCCAGGTCCCTCAACCTTTTCCGAAACACCTCATCCAGGGGGTAGTGTTTGTTCATACTGCGATCTTTTGCAAATCAATAATCATAGCCTGCAACATCTTCCGGGCCTTTACCAGCTGCGAGCGGGAAGTGCTTTCCTGTATGCCGAGCATATCTGCGATCTCTTTGTGGCTGTAGCCTTCGATCGCGTTCAGGTTGAAGACGAGGCGGTAGCCCTCCGGCAACTTGGCGATCAGCCGGAGGAGTTCCTCCTCCTGCAAGTGGGCGTAAATCTCTGGTTCCAACGGCAGGTCCGGGTAATTGTCCAGGCCGATCTGCTCCTGTTTAAAACTCTTCTTGCTGTAGTTTTTGAGGGCAGTGTTTATCACGATCCGCCGGATCCATCCTTCGAAGGATCCTTTGAATTCGAATTTGGCGATGTTGTCGAAAATTTTGATGAAAGCGTCCTGGAGAATATCCTCCGCTTCCATTTCATGGCGGGCATAGCGCAGGCATACCATCAGCATCTTGCCAGAATAGCGCCTGAACAATTCCTGTTGGTAGTACCGGTCTTCCTGGATACAGCCTTTGATCAGTTCCTTTTCCGTCACAGGAATGAGGTTAATCCGCCTTGCTTACACCATCTTTCGTTTTCCCCCGTCGTAAACAAGCTTCGGACATTTTCGTTTGCCAGGCGCGCATGGTGCCTATTCAGCTCTGCCTCTGGTTAATAGACCTCTTTCCAGGGGATTACGCTGCCTGAAATGCCTCCAAATTATATTTTTCCCCAAGATACGGATTATTGGGCGATATTTCGAGGCCCAAACTGCCTTTTCATGAAAAGATGACTTATATTCTCCTAAAAAATGACAAACGAAGAAAGAGCGCAACGGATCGTCAGCAAAATGTACGACAACGACCCGTTCAGCCGGTGGCTGGGCGTCGAACGCCTGAAAACCGAGCCCGGCCACTGCGTGCTCCGCATGACGGTCCGCCGGGAAATGCTCAACGGCTTCGGAATTGCCCACGGCGGCATCACCTTCAGCCTGGCCGACAGCGCCTTCGCCTTCGCTTCCAATTCCCGCGGCCGCCACGCCGTGAGCATCGATACCTCCATCTCCCACATGGTGTCCCTGAAAGAAGGCGACGTGATCACCGCCACCGCCATCGAAGAACAGCTGAGCCACCGCATCGGCCACTACCGGGTGGAAGTCCGCAACGAGGCCGGCGAAATGGTGGCCCTGTTCCGGGGTATTGTGTACCGGAAAAGCCAGGAGTGGGAGTAGGTGTGCATTTATGCATTTTTACCCGGCCGAGGTACGAGGACGGGCGTGCATTTGTGCATTCGTGAAATTATCTGAAAAGACAGATGGAACCGCATAGAAATGTGTAAAAAATACTAAAGAAAAGTTCCTTGCCTTGACATTACGACAATCGTCGTATATATGGGCACTGGCGCCCCTGCATCCTGGCCCCTGCCGGGCTGCTGGCCGGCCTCACGCCCGGGGAGGTGGAAGCGCTGCTGTTGCACGAGCTGGCGCACATCAAACGCCACGGCTACCTCGTCAACTTGCTGCAGCGGGCAGTGGAAACCCTGCTTTTTTATCATCCCGCCATCTGGTGGCTTTCCGCCAAGGCCGGGCAGCTGCGGGAATAAAGCTGCGACGAGCTGGTGCTGGCCCAGGGTATTAATCCAACCATCTACAGGCAGGCGATGTGTACTACTTCGATAACGTCCGCTGCCGTTGCCCCGGCGATGTTGAAGACAGGGAGATCAATGCGCTGGTGTTTAAAATCCGGTAAGAGCCTGTTCGTAAAAACAGGCTTTAATTTGCATGGAAATGAGGGGGCATCGCGGTCATTTCCATGCATTTCCTTCACGCATTTCTGCACATTTCCATATATTTTATCCTAACCCGCTTACTCCTCCTTCACCCACTCTCTGACCCGCTCTCCGTTCTCGTCGTACCAGTACTGGCGCACGGTTTTCTGGCCTTCCAGGAAGCGTTCCTCCTCTATAGCCCCGGTTTCGGAGTAGCTGACAATGTGGGTCGTTTTGTTATCCAGGTTTTCGTTGATCCAGCTTTTCACCGTTCCGTCCTCGCGGTAGTAGTAGCGTATTTCCGTACTGTCCGTCAACACTTTTTTCAGGCTTACCGCGCCGGTATGGCTGTAATCGTGGATTTCGGAAGGCAGGCCGTCCTTATAGATGGTTTTGCGGATGAGCCGGGCGCTGCCGTCCGGCATCTCCCTGGCCTGCAGCCACGCCCCTTCCCGGCGGCCATCGATGTAGCGGCCCGAAGTCCGGGTGTTGCGCTCCGCCCGGTAATACGCCCATTCGCCCACCGGGATTTGCCCGTCGTGCCGGCCCTCCGCCTCCAGTTGCCCGTCTTTATCGTAGAACTTCTGGTCGCTGCCTGCCCTTTCGGCCATATCTTTAATAAAAACGAGATAAGGGTCTTCCTTCGCCGGTTCCTGAAGCGGGCGGCTCAGGGCACAGACAGCCCGGGAGGGCGATTCCTGCAGGCGATAATGGGTTTTGCCATCCACCGCCTGCTTCCGGGCAAAGACGATCCATTCGCCTCCCGGCTTGAATTCTTTGACGGCGTGCAGCAGGGTATGGTTCCTTCCCGGCTGGAAAAAGAACGTGACGCGGGGGCCGATCTCTCCTTTAAACGTTTGCAGGGGTTCGAACATCAGCATGCCCACCAACCCCATACCGTGTTCCTGCAACCGTGCGGTGAAGATGATGTCGGCGTCGTTCCAGTCGGCGGCGCCCAGCTGAGGCGCGGGTTCGCAGTTGCAGGCCAGAGCGGCCGGCATATTACACCAGAAGAGCAATAAAAAGAGCGGGGCGTGTTTTGAAATGTTCATGCGGGCAGCGGTTCAGGTTAAGAATCCTGCGCCAAAGATAAGATATGCCTGCGAAGGACATCCGGCTAAGGCCGGATAAATTGTTGGTCGTTCGTTGTTGGTTAACAAACAACCGACAACGAACAGCCCGGCCCTCATATCCGCGTACTGTCGATGGCCAGGCGGACGGAGCCGTACTTTTCCAGGAGCCGCCCGGCCTCGGCTTCATCGACGTCGAGTTCCGCCATGATCATATTTACCCCTCTTTTCACCAGTTTCGCATTGGTCAGCTGCATGTCCACCATCTTATTGCCGCGCACCCGCCCCAGGCGGATCATGACAGTCGTAGAGATCATGTTCAGGATAAGCTTCTGGGCCGTTCCGGATTTCATCCGGGTGCTGCCGGTGACAAACTCGGGGCCGACCACCACCTCGATCGGATAATCAGCATATTTGGCGACTTCCGAATGGGTGTTGCAAGTGACGCAACCGGTAAGGATGCCCTGCTTCCGGGCATCGCGCAGGCCCCCAACCACATAGGGCGTGCGCCCGGAAGCAGCGATGCCGATCAGCACGTCCTGGCCGGAAATGTGGTATTCCGACAGGTCTTTCCACGCCTGGTCGTAGTCGTCTTCCGCAAATTCGACCGCCCGGCGGATGGCCTGGTCGCCGCCGGCGATCAGGCCGATGACCAGATCGTACGGCACGCCGTAGGTGGGCGGGCATTCCGAAGCGTCGACGATGCCCAGCCGCCCGCTCGTACCAGCACCGATGTAGAACATCCTGCCGCCTTGTTCCATCCTCGGGACGATGGCGTCGACCAGCCGCTCGATCATGGGGATGGTTTTTTCCACGGCCATCGGCACGGTTTTATCTTCCTCGTTGATCCCGCGGAGCAGGCCGCCGGTGCTCATCTTTTCCAGGTTGTCATAGTACGACGGCGATTCGGTGGTAAGCCTGGAAGAAGGAGAATGGTCTTTTTTTTTCATGGTATTCTCAGATTCGGCCCCCCACGCCCGGCAGGCCCGGAACTTTCTGCCCGGAAGGCTTCCGAAGAGGGCATCCGTTCGAATGAACAAGTTCATCAATTTTTTTTAAATCCCTGCAAAAATTGGCAAATAACGCACCAATACCCAGGGGTTCATCGCAGGAAATGACAAATCCCTGCTTTTTGTTGCAGGTTTCAGTCAACTTTTCCGGAAAATGCCGCCACTTCAGGCAAATTCTTAACTTTATTGCCCCAAAATGCACGGCATGGAAAAGCTTTTCCTCCTTTTGCCTTTTCTGATTATGAGCAACCAGGCGATCGTTCAACCCTTCATCACCGTTGATGGGACCGAATTCATCCGCAACGGCCGGCCTTACCGCTTCGTCGGCACCAACTTCTGGTATGGCATGAACCTGGCCAGCCAGGGAGAGGGCGGCGACCGGCAGCGCCTCCGGCGCGAGCTGGACCACCTCCAGGCTCTGGGCATCGACAATCTCCGGATCATGGCCGCCAGCGAAGGCCCCGACGGATCACCCTGGCGCATGGCGCCTGCCCTGCAGCCCGCTCCCGGCCAGTACAACGAGGACCTCTGGGACGCGCTGGACTTCCTGCTGGCGGAGATGGCCAAACGGAAGATGGTGGCCGTCGTCTGCCTCTCCAACTTCTGGCCCTGGTCGGGAGGCATGGCCCAGTACGTCTCCTGGGCGGAGGGATCTCCCATCCCGTACCCGCCGCCGGCAGAGGGGGGCAGCTGGCTGGCCTACATGCGCTACAGCGCCCGGTTTTATAAAAACGAAACGGCCAAAGCCGCTTATTGGGCGCATCTGGAAAAATTGGTCAACCGGAAGAATTCGTATTCCGGCATCGCCTACAAGGACGACCCCACCATCATGGCCTGGCAACTGGCCAATGAACCCCGGGGCATGTTCTCCCCCTGCCGGTACCGCAAATGGATCCGGGAATCGGCCCGCCTTATCAAAAAGCTGGACCCCAACCACCTCGTCTGCATCGGCAGCGAAGGCAACACCCAGGTCCCTACCGGCAACCATTTCAAAAAGGACCACCGCATCCCGGAGGTGGACTATACTACCATCCACATCTGGATACAGAACTGGCAGTGGTACGATCCGGAGGCACCGGAAACGACCTACGACAGGGCCCTGGAGAAGGCCCGGAGCTATATCCTGCGCCACCTCCGCCTTGCCGAAAAGCTGGACAAGCCGATGGTGCTGGAAGAGTTCGGCATCGCCCGGGACCAGGGCAGCTACTCGGACACGGCCTCCGTATCCTGGCGGGACCGCTACTTCCGGGATATCTTCGGGACTGTCCTCCAACTGGCCCGGGCCGGCCGCCCCGTGGCGGGCGCCAACTTCTGGGCATGGAGCGGCGAGGGCCTGCCCCGGCAACCGGGCGCCATCTGGCGGCCGGGCGACCCCTTCACCGGCGACCCGCCCCATGAATACCAGGGTTGGTACTCGGTTTACAGACAGGACCGGACGACGCTCGAACTCATACGAGGATTTACAGAATTGATGGGAGAGGATTAACAGATTTGGGGGGCACAGCTTTGGGGGGAGACAGGATGAACAGGATGAACAGGATTAACAGGTTCTGGGGGGAGAGCGCTGGGGGGGGAGACAGGATGGACAGGACGTGTGGGGTTGGGGGGGACGAGGACGGGGGGAGTAGGAGGATTCGGGCGCGCGGCTGAGATTTGTGGTCGCGGTCA
>JAGFJD010000664.1 GCA_024102975.1 Phaeodactylibacter sp.
TCCCCACCTGAAAAGCCACTACGGCATTACCGACAAAGTAGCCCTGCTGGTGGTAGACGGCATGGCCTTCTGGCAATACCACCTTCTGAAGCAATCCATAGCCGATCAGGGCCTCACTCTGGAAGAGCACGCCATCTACTCCTGGATACCCTCGGTGACCTACCTTTCCCGGCAGGCCATTTTCCGGGGCAGCACGCCCAGCACGGATTACGTCCAGAGCCCCGCCAATGAAAAAAAGCTATGGGAGGAATACTGGAAGAAAGAAGGCCTCCCGCCCACTATGATCCGCTACGACTACCAGCAGGTGGAGCTGAACGGCCTGCAAAACATCAGCCGCCTGGCGGTAGTCTATACCGAGCTGGATGACAAGATGCACAGCTCTTCCGATTACGAAGACCTGTACGCCCTGACGCAAAACTGGATCACCCGCAGCCAGGTGTCCGGCCAGATCCATCAGCTCACCCGGGAAGGATTCACGGTCTATCTCACTACCGACCACGGCAACCTGGAAGCTGCCGGCTGGCGCAACCTCAAAGGAAAGGAGAAATTCGGAGCCAGCAAGAGCCGCAGCAAGCGCCACCTCGAATACGCCGAATCCTGGCTGGCCGATGAATTCCTGTCCAGCAATCCCGAGCTGGACGAAGTAGTGGGAAGAGAACAAAACACCCTATATTTGCGGGACGATCGCAGTTTTTCCAACCAGGCAACGGAAGTCACCCACGGAGGCAGCCACTTCCTGGAAGTGCTCATTCCATTCGTAAAGATCAGCAGCAATGGCCGATAAGAAAGAAATAGGGATCAATCAGCGGATACCGCTTCACGTCCTGGAAGCCGGCCTGGTGGCTTTCCTCAACGGCAGCTACAGCAGCGATTACATCGCCGAGCAGCTCCGCCTCGACTTCGAAGGAGAGAACCGCATTGCCAAGGTCGTCGTCCGTGCAGACAAGACCATTCCCAACAGCCCCATTGCCGATTACCTGCTGGAGCACAAAGCTGCCATCCTCAACGCCCTGAAAAACAAAAGCGACCGCAACATCATTCTGATGGCCCTGGTCAACATCGCCTATCCCTTTTGCTTCAAAATAACCCAGCTGTTCGGCCGTTTTTTCAAGGTGCAGGACATCATCAACACCGACCTGATCCGCTCTAGCATATCCAAAGATTACGGCAGCAACCGCTCCACCCACAACGGCATATACTCCTCCATCCCCATGCTGCGGGAGGCCGGCTTCTTCAGCCGCCCACGGCCGGGGATATATGAGCCGTTGCCGCCGTCGGCGGCCCAGCACCATATTACCCGGGAGATCTACCTGAAGTCTTTTCAGCTGAACATGCCGGGGTATTATTCAAATGGAGGAGGGGAGTGGGGGGATCCGTATTTTGGGTTTGTGGGGTGAATTACTTTGGTCAAGTTGTGACTAGTGTTTTGGAAATCTAAGGGGGCGAAACGCAAACTATGTCATATTCATCTGCTTATCTTCTTATATTGGTTTGCGAGATTGAATAGAAGGGCATATGTTTCTGGTATTTTTTCTAAAATTTTTTCAGAAGGGGTCTCTCCTTTATTGTAGAATCTGGTCAATTCTCCTTTGAGGTAACTAAGTTTAGCACTAAGCCTATAAAGTAAGGATTTAGGAAAAGTATTTCGGCCACTAATAACTGCTTCCCGAATTAATTCTTTCAAAAAATACTGCATAGCTTCAATCTTACTTCTATGTTCCACATGTAATCTTTCCGGATTTGTAACTCCCATTAAAAAAATATCCGCCCAATTCTCCAGTTCAACACTTATTTGTCGTGGAGTCATAGAGGAAAGATCTTCCGGATTTTTTATTTTGAATGAACCTGCCACCAATCAACTTAATTTGTATACGGTTGCTGTATTCACAAAGATAATTTTCGATACTGGTCTTTTAATCCGATCAACAATTCATATAACTCAGGTATCTTTTCTAAAACCTTTTCAGATGGTGTCTTTTCCTTATTGTAAGACCTGCCCAATTCGCTTTTCAGGTTACTAAGCTTGCTGATTACCTTATTTGACAATGTTACAGGGTGAGGGATTTTCCCACTTATTGTTGCTTCCTGCAGAAGCGCTTTTAAAAATGTTTGCATTAGTCCCATTTTGGCGTAATTTACCTTGTATAATCTCTCTGGATTTACGATTCCATTAAGAAATATATCAGCCCATTTCTCAAATTCCTCAGCTATTTGTCGTGGAGTCATAGAAGAAAGGTCTTCCGGTTTTTTTATATCATAATTTGAATATTTAGGTTTTTGAGGAGCTTCATCACGTAATATCCGTTCATTAGTCTGCTCTTTTTTGTCGTAGGTTTGGGTTAAAGGTTGGTTATCTGGAGGTGGCGGTGGGATTTTGTCGCTAGTTTCATCAATATTTTCATTATCATCTTCTGGGGGAGAGATGGGAAAAGCTATTTTTTCCTTTCTGCGCCAGAAAATATATTGTCCATTTTCATGTCCACAGCGATTAATTGGATTATAAACTGCATCTTGATCAGGAGCATTTCGCTTGGCTTGCCTAGCCACTTCTTCTACAAATAATCCTGCGTTGATGAACTGATCTTGATGTTGAGACAGTACCGTCAAAATGGCAGATGCAAAAGGGCTATTTTTATTAGGAATCCCATCAGCGGCAATCTGATTACCTTCCGCGGAGAAAAGACCCCATCTGGATCTATAGTTCTCTAGCCTTTTTGCGAAATCTAAGTCAGGTATTCTTTGAACTATAGACCGAGAATTTAAAAATGTACCAGAATAACAAGAATCAGAAATCAAAAAAATATGCCTGGCTTTAATCTTTTTTAGGTACTCAATGATCGCATCATTGCTGATTACAGAACTGGGGTCATCGTGTTGAGCATCAACTGGAACCCAAAATGTGAAGGAGAGGGTCGAATCTAACTCTTCTTTATATCCATGGCCTGAGAAATAGATCAGAAGCTTATCATTTTCAGTGAGTTTTATGGCCAATCTATGCAATGTATTGATTATTGCCCTTCTCGTTGCCTTATCATTCAGGAGAAACTCAAATTTGTCGATGAGATAATTTTCGTTGAGAAGGTTCCCAATGTCCATAACATCCTTTACGGCATTATGAAGCTTTCTGAACTTCTGTCCGTCCTGATACTCGTCAATACCGATACCCAGGAACCAGGATTCTCCCTCTGGACTCCATTGGTCATAGCCATCATTTGATATATCGAAGCCCGTTCCCTTCATAACCGATCAATTTAGATGGGTGGAAGAAGAGCCTGGTAGGTTCAAATTAAGAGAGCGCCCAACGGCTTCCATAGAGAGCCAACAGGCGCCGGGTAGTGAAATGTGTGTAAAATTCATCCTGCTGCTTTTAGGGATTAGGTTTTCTGTGATACGCTGTTGATACTGAGTAATAAATATAGAAAAAATCCCTATGAAAAAATAGAAAAAGCAAGATGTCAAAGAACTTGGCTGCTACTTAAAAGGATTTAAAACAAATAATTTGTATTCTCTAAGTGCTTTAATACTTTTTGTTTTGTGCATATTCTTCTGGTGGCACTTCCAATGAAGGAATGTAAATTATTCTCCCTGGCCCAGGCCTATAATCTACTCAGTTCCTTTTCCATACGGGCTGGATATTCCCAAGAATCTTCCGATGTTCACAATGTTTAATCCTGGCCTGGAAAAAAGCCTAAACCCCGAAAAGTGGCAGAACTGCTCTGGATAATATGGGTCGCCGAACTGGCTCCAGATCCGGTAAGCCTGATCAGACAGCGGCCTGTCCGGATTGAAGGGGATGGGCTGGCCGGTGCGGATGCAGAAGCCCGGCTGTCCGGAAGCTTTTCCCTGCTGTGGTACGGTCGCTCATGGATCCTACTTCTGCAAGTAGTTGGCAATCAAATTTATACCAGATAAGTAGTAATCTACCTTTTCATCTAAAGTTTTCAGGGTAATCTCCCCGGAGTCATAAACCGATATTTTGTTATAGGGCGAATTCCAATAAATGCGATACCCTGACGCCTCCTCTTGAAAACGCTGGAAAAATGCCTCCCGCCACTGTCGGCCCATTTCCTTATCCCAATCACCCTCGAAGGTAGCGAATCCATATTTATTCGAAAAGTGAATACCTGGTTTTGGAAACCCCTCTGCTGTAATTGACTTTTCACTCAGGGCAAACCGGAAAGCCGGATAACACTTTTGCAGCGCAGCGAACCAGGTTTCATTCCATTCCTCGTTCGAAAAAGCGGGGGAAGGCATTGATAATTGGGCCTCATCGATCAGCTTAATAACCTTTGACGAAGCGAGTATAGACCTTACCTCTTCCATACATTCCGAATAGGCCAACCTATCCTTGCGCTTTGTGATCAGCACCCCCATTTCCCGGTTATTGGCCTCCGAGTAGGCATACAGGTTCATGGAGCCGACGATCGCCATTTCCTCATTGGCAAAGCACTTGGCATGCAGGCTCTCTCCTTGAAGTACAGGTTACACTGCAACTCCATAACCCGTTCCTCTTCCCTTGGATGGAGCTGGCTTTTGCCATAAACAATAGTCAGTTGGACACCCCGGCGGATGGCATCTTCCATCCGTTCGTAGTAAGTGTCGGATACCTGCAGGTAGGGCGTCACGAGGAATATTTCCGATGAAGCACTTTTGATGATGCCTTCCAACTGGGCGGAGAGGCCGCGGGTTGAGAGAAAAACTGCCATATACTTTGAGAGCCGGTTTACTGGTTAGCAATGTCAGCAATTTCATTGCGATTATACGGAAAATATAACAAAGTGGTTGCGAAAAGAAGGGGGTATTGTGGATGGGATAGGCAGAGATACTATTTGCTGGAAAGAGGGATTCACTTGATGGGGCATTTATAGTTCGCGCTGCATAGAAATTTTAATTTTCTTACCTCTCGGCAGCACCGCCGCTACCCCCAGCATCGCCGGGCTCGCCCAGTCCAACGACGCCTTCCAGTAGTTCCTCAGAAGAGCATGCAGCGCCACCAGTAGGACGGGTGACTGGGGCGAATGCAGCCCGAAGGTTATTCTCGCCCCAGCCAATTATTTCTAACAAACTCTGCTGCAACCTACTCGCCCCATTACAAATCCGAGCCAGGCAAAAAGTGTTCCCCATCCTCCCCAGGCTGCTGTTGCGGCTATGGCGCATGGAAGATCCCCCAATAAAAGAGCGAGAAAGGCAATTGCAGGAGTTGCCACGGCTACAATCCAGAATAATATGCAGTGCACACGCTGCATCAAACTGCATGGTGTAAACACGGAACAAAATATAGCCCAAAAAATAAAAACCAGTAGTCCGATTATCCCTAAGTTTGACTTTACTACTTTTGAAAACATCTGATTTTTGTTGTAGTAGTGAAAGCAGTTACAACCAAAATGTAATTGATTCAAAATAAGCGATTTATGAAATTAAAAATTTATCGCTGTAGTAGTGAG
>JAGFJD010000016.1 GCA_024102975.1 Phaeodactylibacter sp.
AGGTCCCTTTGTGTGAAAAAAAAGCGACCTCCCCCGTCCTATATTACCTTTGTGAAAACGCCTATGTCCCCTATGTGAAAAAAAAAGCGGGAGCCCCCCTCCTTTGTGCCCCATGTGAAAACGCCTATGTGCCCTATGTGATAAAAAAAGCGTCGGCCCCCCGCCTATATGACCTATGTTAAAACGCCTATGTGCCCTATGTGATAAAAAAAAGCGTCGGCCCCCCGCCTATATGACCTATGCGAAAACGCCTATGTGCCCTATGTGATAAAAAAAGCAGAAGCCCCCGGCCTACGCGCCCCATGTGAAAACGCCTATGTGCCCTATGTGTTAAAAAAAGCAGAAGCCCCCCGGCCTAGGTGAAAGCGCCTATGTGTGCTATGTGGTAAAAAAGCGGAGGTTCCCGATCCATACGCCCTACGCGAAAACCTCCTTTGCGCCCAATACGATAAAAAGCATCCGCCCTCCCCCTACCGAAACACCACCCTGCCCGTCCTAACCTGGCCATCCTCCCCTTCCAGCCGATAGAAGTACAACCCCGCCGGCAAGCCTTCCCGGCGGACGGCAAAATCCGGCGCCCGCAGCCCGCCCTGCTGCCGCACGGGCCTGCCTGTGGCGTCATACAGCCAAAGCTGCACTTCGCCGGCGGAGGCCGGCAGGGCGAAGCGGACCTCGTCCTGCGCCGGGTTGGGGTAAGCCTGGGCGTCGTCGGCCGGCTGTGCCGTTTCCCGGATGCCGGTCACCACGCCGGTGCTGTCTTCGGTGTACATGACGATCATGACCATCATTTCGTCGTCAGAAGTCGGGCCCCAGCCGACAGCTTCCGGGCCGTCGTTGAGCCAGGTGGCCTCATGGATCAGGCCGTTGAAGGCGTTGAAGGTGATGGGTTCCAGCGGCAGGAAATAGCGCATGGGGATATGTTGGTAGTCGAAGAAGGGAGAAAAGCAATCGGGCACGCCGCGGGGGCAGGCGGCATCGTAGATCAGTTCGCCGCGCTGGCCGCCGGGCAGGCGCTTGAAAATCTTGTAGCCCGTGCCGTATTTGTGGGTGTGGCCCATGAGGCCCCAGACGAAGACTTCGCCGATGTTGAAGGTCAGGTGCTGGGTGTGGGTCACCGGCGAGCCGTTGTTGGGGATGGGGATATTGGGGTTGGCGATCAGCTCGGTCTTCATCTCCTGGGCGGCGGTGCCGGGTGCCTGAGTGTAGATGTTGACGTAGGTTTCCGCCTGGTAGACGTTGGTGGAAGAGTAGTTGATGTAGTGAGAGTTGAGGTCGAGCACCAGCTGGTTGTCCCAGCGGAAGGCCGTGCCCTGCGGCAGCTTCAGGTCGGTAGGTTCCTGTACGGCGGCCACCAGGCCGATGTCCGAATGGTTGGCGTTGAGGCGCAGGCCGGGAGGGATGTTGTTGCTGCCGCCGGGGTTGAAGTCGTAGAGGATAAAGTGGTGGGAGTAGGTTCCGATTTGCACGTCCACCCGGTTGACCTCCACGTCGGCGGGAAGGTCCAGCTCATACTTCTGGTAATACTCCACCTCGTCGCCCGGCGCCAGGTAGAAAGGCCCCATTTTAATCTGGAAGCCTTCGCCTTCGGCGGGGGCAGGGGGCGGCCCGCCGGGGAAGGCCATCTGGGCGGTGCCGCCGTAGTAGGATTCCAGCAGCGTTTCGTCAACGACAGTGGCGCCGGCCGGCGCCCCGTAGAGGATCCACTGTCGGATGAGTTCTTTCTCCACGTTGGTCAGCTGGGGCTGGCCGTAGGGCGGCATGGATTGGTTCTCGCCGGGATCCAGCCCAAGGGTGGGCTCCAGGCCCTGGTTGACCTTGCGGAAGAGCAGGCTCTTGTCTGCCCGCCCGGGATAGACGTACTTGTGCCCCCTGGCAGCGGCGGCCTGGTTGGCGGGGGTGATGTTGTACAGGTTAGCGCGTACTTTGAAGGCGCGGGCCGATTCGGTGGCGCCTTCCTCCTCCAGGTCGAGGCCCGCTTCCGGGCTGGCGTGATCGTGGCACTGCACGCACTTTTCCTGGAAGATGCGGTAGACGCGCAGGGTAGTGCCGGTTTGAGCGCTGAGCGCGGTGGCGAAGGCAAACAAAGCGATCAGAGGCGTAAAAATTTTCATGGACTGTGATTTTGGGTGGTTAATGCCGGTTTAAGGACACAATATACCGATGCTTTTGAAACGGGGCTACCCCTATTGGATGTAGTTTGGACTTCGGGAAGGCATTCGCGTTTAATGAGGCAGGGCAGGACGGGAAATGCCGTTACAAATATAACGATTATAAAAGTAATGATTATGTTATATTATATTTTCTGATTTAGCCCGCCAATCGGTATTTTGCACCCGAAACCAAGGGCATACAGCAGGATGAGAACAGCAACAGCAAGCAGCCTGAGCTTATGGCGCCAGGCCTGGAAACAGCCCCGTTTCCGGCTGGCCAGCGCTCTTTCCCTGCTCGTCCTGCTCGTAAACCTGTTCCTCCTGCCCGGCTACTTCCAGTTCCTGGAACATCGCCCGGGGGCAGCCCTCGACGACCCGGTGCTGCGCCTGCTGTCCCCCCGTGACTTTTCCGGGCCGATCTTCCTCCTGATCTACTGCGCGCTCTTTTATATCGTCGGAAGGAGCGTTTTTTCGCCGGCCATTTTCATCCGCTTCCTGTCTTCCTATGCCCTGGTCCTGTTGATGCGGGCGGCCACCCTGTACCTCACTCCGCTTGCCCCCCCTGCCGGCCTGGTGCCGATGCCGGACCCGCTGACGCCGTTCTTCTCCGGGGCGCCCGCGCTTACGCAGGATTTGTTCTTTTCCGGCCATACGTCAACCGCCTTCCTGATTTTCTTATCCCTTACCGGCAAGGCGGAAAAGTTGGCGGCCCTGGCCCTGGTGGCCGTGCTCGCCGCCTTGCTGTTGTTTCAGCATATTCATTACACCATAGATATCCTCTCGGCCGTCCCTTTTGCTTATTTCGGCTACCGGATAAGCAAAAAGGCCGTGCCCTAACCTGCAAAATCAAACGTCATGGACATCGCTGTACAGGAAGTCGCCAGCAAAAGGGAACTGAAAACCTTCATCTACCTTCCCGCCCGCATCCATGCCGGCCATGAGAACTGGCTACCACCCCTCTACATGGATGAATGGGAGTACTTCAACCCCCGCAGGAACAAATCCTTCGCCCATTGCGACACCGTGCTCTACCTGGCCTACCGGTCCGGTCGCCCCGTGGGCAGGATCATGGGCATCATCAACCGGAAGTACAACGCCCTGCACCAGGAAAAGACAGCCCGGTTTGCGCATTTTGATTGCTTCGAGGACGAACCGGCCGCTTTCGCCCTGCTGGAGGCCGTCGAACAGTGGGGCAGGCAAAAGGGAATGGAGGAGATCGTCGGCCCTTTCGGATTTTCGGAAAAAGACCCCCAGGGGTTTATGATCGAAGGTTTCGGCGAACTGCCCGTCATTGCCACCAGCTGCAACCTGCCCTATATGCCCCGCTTCGTGGAAAAAAAGGGGTACGGCAAGAAGATGGATTGCTTCGATTTCCTGATCGACGTGAAGGAAGGAGGCATCCCTGCTCATTATTCCCGGATTTTTGAAAGGATCAAACGCAATGCGAAATTCCGCCTCCTGGAATTTGAAAGCCGAAAGCAGATCCGCCCCTATATCGTCCCGGTATTTGAACTGGTCAATGAATCCTACAAGGACATCTACGGCTTCCAGCCGCTGGACGACGGGGAGATCAAATTCCTGGTGGGCCGCTACCTGCCGCTCCTGAACCCCCGCTACGTCAAGATGGCGGCGGACGAGACGGGAAAGGTGATCGCCTTTTTTATCGGCGTCCCGAACATGACGAAAGGCATCCAGCGGGCAAAAGGGAAACTGTTCCCGTTTGGTTTCCTGCACATCCTCGCCTCCGCCAGGAAAACCAGGCAGCTGGACCTGCTCCTGGGCGCTATCGACAACAACTACCGGGGCAAAGGGATCGACATCCTGATAGCCTGGCCCATGATCCAAAGCGCCCGGCAGGCCGGCATCGAAACCCTGGAAACGCACCTGGTCTCAGAAGACAACAAGCCCATGCTCGCCGAGTACCAGCGGATCAACGCCCGCATGCACAAGCAGTTCCGAATCTATGGGAAGCGGCTGAAGTGATGGGGGCATGGCAGTTCCGGGCTGTGAACGGTGTACGGGGCAATGGCTGCCTTGGGCTGTGTTCGCCTGCCCCGAACTCGATCCAGGATGTACGGAATCCAGCCGCTGTCCAACGTCAGACGGGTAGCCTCCTCTGAAAAACACCCCCTGATTTTCAGAGCCTTGCGAACCGCGAAATGCGAACCGCGAATGGCGAACAGCAAAAAGCGAACAGCAAAAAGCGAACAGCCCCTTCAGTTGCCCCCTCCCCCTCACCAGCTCACCCCGCCGCCCCCTCCGCCGGAGCTTCCGCCTCCCCAGCCGCCGCCACCGCCGCCAAAACCGCCGCCGCCGCCGCCGCCGCGCACCTTTTGCGGGATGATCTCGGTCCGCACGTCGATGTAGTTGCAGTTCTTGCAGGCGTAGGTGACCTCCCGCTCGCCGCTGTGGGAGTAGGTGGCATGGTGCACCACCCGGGAACGTTGTTTGGAATAGGTGAGGTAGCGGCATTTGGGGCATTTATCGTACTTGGTCCAGCGCCGGGCGTAGCGCAGGATGAGCACGTCGTCCCCGTCGTCGGTCACCCAGACGTCGTAGTCGACCGAGCCGAGTTCTTCTTCGGTGATCTGCCCCCTTTCCAGGAACTCGTCGTCTGCCTGTTCGTCCAGCTTGTGCATGAGCTTGCCGTTCGCCTTGCTGTAGCGGGGGTGGTTGCGGAGGTATTTCAGCAACCATCGCAGGTAGAAGTAAACCAGGAGGAAGGGAAGGGGAAAGAGGATGATGAAGATGAAAGAATAAAGGGGCCGGACCGCCCGGTAGCGGTCGTACAGCTCCTGTTTGCTGAACCGGGTGTAGAGCAGCCAGATCAGCAGGAAAAAGTGGAAAATGACGTTGGCGATGATGTATACCCCCAGGACTGCAGGCAACCCGGCAACCGGCCTTACCGGTTCTTTTCCCCGCAGTTCCGAGCGGATTTCCTCCAGGGCCTGCGGGTCTTCCAGCGTTGCTTTGATCTTTGCCGTAGCGGCGTACAGGCCCTGCCCGTATTGGCCCTCCCGGAAGTAGGGCACCAGTTCCTGCATGCCGATGCGGTAGCAGATGATGTCGGGCAGCACGCCTTCCAGGCCGTATCCGGTCTCGAACTCGGTGCGCCGCTGGTCCATCACCGTGAAGATGAGCAGGCCGTTGTCCTTGTCGGCCTGGCCGATGCCCCAGCGGGCGAACAGGCGGGTGGCGAACTCCTTGGGGTTGTCCTCTCCGATGCTGTTGACGATCACCACGGCTACCTGGGCGGTGGCGTTGCGCTCCAGCTGGCCGATGAGGGTATTGAGGCTGCCGACCTCCTCCGCAGACAGGATGCCGTCCGGGTTGCTGACGTAGCCGCCGCCGCTCCGCTTGGGGTCGGGAATGGTTTCGACGGTATAGGCGGTTTGGGCCCGGGCGAGGCTGCCGGGCAGGAGGAGCAGGAAAAAAAACAGGAAGCGGTGCATGATCGGGCTTTGGTTTTGGATGCTAAGATAGCTCCTGAAACAGAAAAAAGCGCTAACAATTGTCAGCATTTAGGCCGGGCGGGAAGGAAGGCTGGCCTCCTCTGTCCTCCCTTTGCCGGCCAGGCTTCCGCCCCAAACCCGCCCCCAGGCGTTAATAATTGTTAAAAAATGGGTCATCCTGCCGGATAAGGCTATTTTAGCCTCTCTGGAATAAAGCGCATTTGTGTATGTGTACATTCGTGTATTAGGTATGCCTTCGCGAATGAAAGTACCCCGAAAAGTAAAATTACGCCGAGAGCCGCGGAGGAGTCACAGAGGGCCGCAGAGTAAAAGGTTTATAATCAAGCCTCAGTGGTTCTCAGCGTCTACTCTGCGGCCCTTTGCGTAATAAAAAATGACTTTTCGGAGTAGGCTCACAAATGCACAAATGCACGAAAACACAACCAACATGCCGACACCCGATGCCAACTTTGACGAGCACAACGACGAAACGCCCCCGGCTCTCTTCCGGTCCTGGAGCCAGATGTATGCCTTCGTCCTCATCCTGCATGCCATCATCATCGCCTTATTTTATATCTTCACCCATGCTTATTCCTGACCCGGGCGTTGGCGATAAGCCACAGCATTACAACAATACAGCCATAGCCATATAACCCGCATTACAACATGAGCACCCTGGATTGGACCGTGATGTTAGGGACGCTGCTGGGCATTGTCGCCTACGGCGTCTGGAAGACCCGAAACATAGCCAGCGTACAGAGTTACCTGCTGGGCGACCGCGACCTGCCGTGGTGGACGATCGGCCTGTCGGTCATGGCTACTCAGGCCAGCGCCATCACTTTTTTGTCGACGCCGGGCCAGGCCTACGAAGACGGCATGCGCTTCGCCCAGTTCTATTTCGGCCTGCCGGTAGCCATGGTCATCCTCTGCATTTTTGTGCTGCCGCTTTACTACCGCCTCAAGGTCTATACGGCCTACGAGTATCTGGAAGGCCGGTTTGACCTCAAGACGCGGACGCTGACCGCCCTGTTCTTCCTTATCCAGCGGGGGCTGGCGGCGGGGCTGACCATCTACGCGCCGGCCATCATCCTGTCCACCATCCTGGGCTGGAGCCTCAACTGGACCATCTTCTTCATCGGCCTGGTGGTGATCTTCTACACCGTGGCGGGCGGCACCAAGGCAGTGAGCGTGACTCAGAAGCAGCAGATGATCGTCATCCTTTCGGGCATGTTCATCGCGGCGGTGATCCTGATGCTCCAGTTGCCGGAGAACGTCAAATTCGGAGATGCGGTGGGCATGGCCGGCAAGATGGGCAAGCTCAACGTGGTGGACTTCGAGTTCGACCTGAGCAACCGCTACAACTTCTGGTCGGGCATGCTGGGCGGGGTATTCCTGTTCATGTCCTACTTCGGCACCGACCAGTCGCAGGTGCAGCGTTACCTCAGCGGCAAGTCGCTCACCGAAAGCCGCCTGGGGCTGCTCTTCAACGGCATCCTCAAGGTGCCCATGCAGTTCCTGGTGCTCTTTGTCGGCATCCTCGTATTTGTCTTCTTCCGTTTCGAACAGCCGCCCATCCATTTCAACACGGCGAATATGGAGAAGCTGGAGAACACCGCCTTCGAGCCCGAGCTTGAGAACCTGCAGGCCCAGCACAACACCCTCTTCCTGGAACAGCGGCAGGAATCGGAGTACCTCATCGAAGCCCTCCGGCGGGAGGACGAAGCTGCCGTGGCCGAATCTCAGGAGCGCCTGCGCAGCCTGATCGCCAAGGATAACGAAATCCGGGAGGGCGTCGATGCCCTCATTTTGCAGGCCGACCCCAATGCCAAGCTGGAAGACCGCGATTACGTCTTCATCACCTTCATCACCGAATACCTGCCCGTCGGGCTGGTAGGGCTGCTGCTGGCGGTGATTTTCTCAGCGGCCATGTCGTCTACTTCTTCCGAGCTGAACGCCCTGGCTACCACCACCGTGATCGACATCTATCGCCGGAGCTTCGTCCGGAAAAAAACGGACCGCCACTACCTCAACGCTTCCAAGTTCTTCACCGTCCTGTGGGGCGCCATTGCCCTGTTCTTTGCTGCTACGGCGGGCCTGTTCGAAAACCTGATCCAGGCGGTCAACATTATCGGCTCCCTCTTCTACGGGCCCATCCTGGGCATTTTTATGGTGGCCTTTTTCATGAAAAGCATCGGGGCGCGGGCAGTGTTCATCGCCGCATTGGTTGCCGAAGCGCTCGTCCTGGTCATTTACTGGGCCAACGGGCAGGGCTACTGGCTGCTCGTGGGCGACACCTGGCACCTGATGAAGATCGCTTACCTGTGGTTCAACCCGATCGGCTGCCTGCTGGTGATGGGCATTGCGTGGGTGCTGGAGAAGGGACAGGCTTCCGGGGCGTAGATATGGGCAACAAACAACAAACAACAACGCCGCGCCCCCCGGGTTACGACATTCACGCCCTTGCCGCAAACAGAAAAAGCCCCGGTTGCCCGGAGCTTTTCTGTCAAATCTCTATAAGGTGACGCGCATTCGCCGAATGCGCTTTTTCATCAATACCTCTTGTTGTAGCCACCGCCGCCGCCGCCGCCGCGGTTATAACCACCGCCGCCGCCGCCGCGGTTGTATCCGCCACCGCCGCCGCCGCGGTTGAAACCGCCACCGCCCCGGTTCTCGCGAGGTTCGGCTTTTTTGACAACGATGGTGCGCCCGTCGAACTCCTGGCCGTTCAGTCCGTCAATGGCGGCCTGAGCAGCCTCGTCATCAGGCATTTCGACAAATCCGAACCCTTTGGATTTTCCAGTGAATTTGTCCATGATGATTTTTACGGAATCCACCTCGCCGTACTGCTCGAAAGCATCCTGAAGGTCCATCTCCTGGGTGTCGAAGTTTAATTTAGCAACAAAAATGTTCATAAAAAAATGAAATTGAACTCCGCTTTTCGCGGAAAAGTTAAAAAGATTAAGAAAAACGGAAGAAACTAAGGAAGGATAATGGAAAGGTTTACATTCAATTAGCCTAAGAACTTAATTTACCTGCATGCAAAGATAATACAATATTTTAACAAACGCCAGATTGCCGGGTATATTTGATTGAAACAATAATTCACATCCGGAACTTTATGAAACTCTACCACGAACTGGCCAACTGGTGGCCCCTCCTGTCCGCCCCCGCCGACTACGCCGAAGAAGCAGGGCTCTACTGGGAGATCATCTCAAAATACAAACCCGACATCCGGGATGCCCTCGAACTGGGCAGCGGCGGCGGCAACAATGCCTTCCACCTGAAGAAAAAGTGCCGGTTTACCCTCACCGACATCTCGCCGGAGATGATCCGGGTGAGCCGGGCGCTGAACCCGGACTGTGAGCATTTCGCCGGCGATATGCGGGAAATTGACCTCGGGCAACAGTTCGACCTCGTGTTCATCCACGACGCCATTATGTTCATCACTACGGAAGCGGATCTGGAAAAAGTGTTCCGGGTGGCCCGCAACCACCTCCGCCCGGGCGGCATCCTGTTTATCGCCCCCGATTTTTTCAAAGAAACCTTCCGGCCTTCCACGAGCCACGGCGGCCACGACGACGGCAACAGAAGCATCCGCTACCTGGAATGGACGTACGACGCTGATCCGGCCGACAATGTGGTTGAAACGGAGTACGCCTATCTGCTGAAAGCCGGGGGGGGGGCCACAAGATGTGTACACGACCGGGCCGTGGAGGGCATTTTTCCCCGGAAAACCTGGGAAGCGCTGCTACGGAAAGTGGGTTTTGAAGTGGCTTTTGAACCCATACCGCACAGCGAGCTGGAGCCGGGTTCCTATTTTGGGATTGTGGGCAGGATGGCAACATAAGGCATTCCCGGGGATGGCCCCCGCCTTCCCAGGGCTGCTGCGGAATGCACCAATGAGGGACTGTTCAAACTGCTGTGTTTTTTTGTTTTGAACCGCAGAGGGCGCAGAGAGCCATGCGCCAATACACCAATTTGCCCTATCTTTAACCCATGAACGCCCTTCAACTGATTTTCTCCAGCCGCCGCTACTTCGCTCCCGCCTGGGTGTTTGCCTCCCTCAACATTCTCGTGGGCACCTGGGTGCTGTACATCCCATACGTCAAGCAAAAGCTGGGCCTGGACGACGGGCAGGTCGGCATCGCCCTGTTCTGCTTTGCACTGGGCACCCTGTCCATGATCCCGGTTTCCTCGTCCGTCATCGGCCGGGCGGGGCTGGGGCGGGCGACGCTGGGCGGAATCGTCATGCTGTCTCTGGCGTTCCTGTTGCCGTTGTCGGTTGGCAGTTATCCGTTGCTGTGTGCCGCCCTTTATGTGTGCGGCCTGTTCTGTTGCCTTACCGACATCGCTATGAATGCGCTGGTATCTGAGGTCGAGCAGGAAGACGAGGTACATTTTATGTCGGCCTCCCACGGCTTCTTCAGCCTGGGCGGCGTGATCGGCGGCGGGATCGGCAGCCTGGTGATTCTCTGGTTCGGGGCGCCGGTAGTGCACATGGCCTGGGTGATGGTTGGGGTGATACTGGCCAATGTGCTGGTGGCGAAAGCCTACCTCGGCATCCCGGGAAAAAGGATCGAGCGGGAGGAGCAGCCGTTC
>JAGFJD010000040.1 GCA_024102975.1 Phaeodactylibacter sp.
ACCTCAACCTGGCGGGCAAGTCCCATGTCTTCCTCTCTTTCGACATCCGCGACAATTATGAAGACAACCACCCCCAGGACGGCCTGTTCTTCAGCAACGACGGCGGCGCCACCTTCCACCAGGTGTATGCGTTCCGGCCACAGGACTGGTGCGACAATACCTGGGGCGCTTTCCCGCCTTTCAGCGTCGACGCTCTGGCCGCTTCGGCGGGTCTAAGCCTTACCAGCCAGTTCATCATCCGGTTCCAGCAGTATGACGACACGGGTTTCTACTCGTTCACCGACGGCGACGGCCTGGTCATCGACAATGTAAAGGTATATTCCCGCCCGCCGGTATACACCACTTTGGACTTTGAAGACGACTTCAACAGCAGCAACGAGTTTGGCAGCAGCTGGGCCTGGGTACACGCCGACAGCACCGTATGGCCTTTAACCCATACCGTCAGGCCCACCGGCTTCGTAGGCATCGTCGACGGGCAGGGCACGGGCAACAGCAAAGGGGTGATGTTCGGCAAGGGCTGCGACGACGGGCCCACCTCCAACGCCCTGGACCTCCACCTCGACCTGGCGGGCAGGTCACATGTCTTCCTCTCGTTTAACATCCGCGACAATTCCGAAGAAAACCACCCCCAGGACGGCCTGTTTTTCAGCAACGACGGCGGCGCCACCTTCCATCAGGTCTATGCCTTCCGGGCGCAGGACTGGTGCGACAATGCCTGGGGCGCTTTCCCGCCTTTCAGCGTCGACGCCCTCGCCGCTTCGGCGGGGCTAAGCCTTACCAGCCAGTTCATCATCCGGTTCCAGCAGTATGACGACACGGGTTTCTACTCATTCGCGGACGGCGACGGCCTGGTCATCGACAATGTAAAGGTATATTCCCGCCCGCCGGTTTATGCCACTTTGGACTTTGAAGACGACTTCGACGGCAGCAACGAGTTTGGCAGCAGTTGGGCCTGGGTGCACGCCGACAATACCGTGGCGCCTCTGGAACGCACTGTCAAGCCCACTGGTTTCGTTGGCATTGTCGATGGGCAGGGGGTGAATAACAGCAAAGGCGTCATGTTTGGCAAGAGCTGCGATGACGGCTTCGCCTCTAACGCCCTGGACCTGCACCTCAACCTGGCGGGCGCCTCCGATGTCTTGCTCTGGTACAGCATCCGGGATTACTACGAAGAGAACCATGACGAAGACGGGATATATTTCAGCAATGACGGCGGTGCCACCTTTGAGAAGATTTATACTTTTGATTTTGGCAACCTTCCCGATAACCAGTTTGTCACGCCCCCTCCTTTAAACCTGGACAACCTGACCGCGCCCCTTGGGCTGTCTTACTCCAGCCAATGCATCATCCGCTTCCAGCAGTATGACGACGCGGGTTTCTACACCTCCGGGGATGCAGACGGCTATATCCTCGACAACATCAACGTGGAAGGCATGGTCACCGGCACCCATGAAGAACCCGCTGCCGAATCCTTCTGCCGGATTTACCCCAACCCGGTATCGGATCAGCTGACAATTGCCCTCCATCTGGAAATAAAAGGAAAGAGCGTACGCATTTTCAATGCACAGGGGCGCATGCTTTATGCGGAGCAGATGCGGGGAAACCACCAGGCAACAGTGGATGTATCGGGCCTGCCTTCCGGGCTCTACCTGGCGGAAGTGGCAACCGAAGAGGGTGTGAAGATACTCAGGAAGTTTGTCAGGCGATGAGATAAAAGCCGGCAGGCCAGCTGAAATATGGCCTCTCCCTGCGCCAAGGCTTTGGCAGACAGGTGCGGCCGTCCAGGCAAGGCAGCAAGGTGACATCTTTTTCTCCATGATCTTCCGGTGCAGAAAAAGGTGTCATCTTGCGCCGGGGTGCCCAACAAATTTTCGCTTTACTTAACAAGACTTCGCCCTGCTCAACGCCCGCGAGATGACACCTTCCCACAGAGAAGAGCTGGGGAGGGAAGATGTCACCTCGCGGGCTTCGGGCCTGCATCTTGCCAAAGAAGCGCTTATCGCCCGAGCTAAAAACAAAGAATTAAGTGTATTGAAATCTATTTTAATCTTAAAAAAACAATAATTTTCTTTTTATGTGGTTTTGCCTATCTTTGCAAAACCAGACCTGAAAAGCGGACCGGCTTTAAATTTTTATCGTAGATTATAACCATCTCCCAAAAATGACAGCATCGCTACGACTTCAGGCCACAGTTTTGGCAGTTGTTCTTTGTTTAGGTTTGTTTTTTGCCTTAAAACAGGCAACTTTACCTTCTATCTGCGTCCCGCCACCCAGTTATACGGAAGCGCCTGGGTTGGAACTGGCCCGGATGTCGCCGACTAACTTGGAGATTTACCTCCGCGGGTTGCTGGAAAAATTAAGAAATGGCGAAGCAATTAGTTATGAAAGAGAAAAAGCGTTACTTGACATCAGGGGAGCGCTCATAAAAAACATGGCCGATCAACCTGCCCTTTTGGCAACATTACTGGCTATCATTGATGAGATTATCCTCTTAAATGATGAACTAATATATCCCGAAGATGGAGAACCCAAAAGTGATAAAGATCGTTGAGCAATACCATACCTATTGGCGTACTTATGTTCAACCTTTGGTGGACAAAGAACCCCGGCTTTACATTCATTTCACTGATACTTTGAGGCAGGTTGGCGAGCGCTTCTACGGTCCGGAATTTTCTCTGGAGTTTTGCATTGCGGTCCTGTATTCCGTCTTTGAAGAGCCTGCTGGGGAATCCATGTCAGATACGATGCAACAATAAGGATAATAGGCGATGGAGAACCAAGAACTGATGAAAATAGTTGAACAGTACCATGCCTACTGGCATACCTATATCCATCCTCTGGCAGATAAGGAACCCAAACGGTATACCCATTTCAAAGACACATTGAGACATGTGGGCAGGCGCTTGTATGGTTCGGAATTTTCTTTAGAGTTCAGTATCGCGGTCCTGTATTCCGTTTTTGAAGACCCCGCCGGGGAGCCTATTTCAGACACGATGCAATAATGAGAATTAGACGATAGAGAGCCAGGAAGTGATGAAGATCGGGGAGGAAATGCATCAGGATGAAGCGCTGGCCAAACAGGCGCAACGCAACTCCATGTAGCACTTCAGCTACCGCTTCGGGAAGCGCTTTCCAAAAAAAGCCGAAACCGCCACCAACACCACCAGCCCCACCACCAGCCATTTCACCCAGCCGCCGCCGCCGCCGTCCAGCGGCCGGGCATTGCCCGCCGTAATGAAACCCGCCCAGAAAAACGGGTGGGCTTCCTCGGGGGTGTCCAGGTTTTCCAGGTAGGACAGTTTGGCCTGTTGCAGGGCGACATCTTTTGGCATGCCGGCGCGCAGGTTCTCAAAGAAGGCCAGGACGAGGGCCGAACTCTGGGCGTCGGGAATCTTCCAGAGGGTCATGACGGTGCTGGGCACGCCGGCCAGGAAGAAGGCCCGGGACAGGCTCATCACCCCTTCGCCCGGATACAGCTTGCCGTTGCCGGTATTGCAGGCGCTCAGGACGGCGAGGTCGGCCTGCAGCCGCAGGGCGCCGAGTTCCAGGGCGTTCAGCAGGTCGTTTTCCGCGCCCAGGGAAGCGCCGGCGGTGAACAGCAGGCGGGAAAAGGCCGGGTTGTCTTCATTGACCATCGAGTGCATGGAAAGCAGCAGCACGCGGTACTCGCCCGCCTGCTCCTTGAATGCCCGCTCGCTCGCATCCAGCCCCATAAATGGCGTACCGTTCCATAAGCCGGCGGCCTGCTGCACTTCCGCTTTGGCGCCCTTCAGCTCATAATTGCCGTCGCGCACCAGGGCGGCGGCCAGCAACTGGCGGCTGGTATCCGCCCGGGCGATGGGGGTGGCAGCGTAATCCGGGGCGAAGCCGGCAAATGGCTTGCGGGCATTGCCGGGCGCCTTGTTTGCCTGGAGGACAAAAAGGCCCGCGGACGGCGCGTAGCTGACGCTGTAGTCCCTGGCCAGGTAATCGAGATTTGCATAAAGGAAATCCCCTTCGGGCGCCGTGCGGATCAACACCTCAAAGGGAATGAAGCCCAGGACGCCGTCCGTCACGACGACGAGGCGGCTGACATCCGCCGGCTTCCAGGCGAGGGCCTCCGCCAGCAGCCACTGGTACAGGAGGTGGGCCGAACGGGCAAACCGGGGCTTCTGCGCTTTCCTGTTCAACATCGGCTGGCCCGACCATACCTCCCGCAAGGCCAGGACCTGCTCTTTCACGGCAGCCGGAAACTCGATCTTCCAGGCTTTGAACCCTTGCCTGGAAACGGCGGCCAGATAGGCGTTGTTTTCGCCGAGGAAATATTCCAGGAGCATCTGATCCTCATCCAGGGCATCCTGCACGGCGGGGATGGCGTTGCCGGCATTGGCCGCGGGCAGCGCCTGCCCGACGGATTTGGGCAGGATTTGGCGGGTGGCCGCCACTTTTTGCTCCTTGGCCAGCAGGAGCTGTTCGTACAGCGAATCCACTCTCCGCTTATCGGCCTGGCCTCCTTTTTGCTGCTCGGCATAGAGGGCCTCCTCCAGCAGGATGGCCGCTCTGCGGCTTTGTTCGTACTGGCCATAAAGGGCGGGGTGGCTGGCCGCTGCCCCTTCTGCCTTCAGCGTCTCCAGCAGCAGCATGGCGCGGTTGCTTTCCATGAGGGTAAAAAGCTGGCCCTCCAGCTCCGGCGAGGGGCTCGTCTTCCACAACTCAAACGCCGTTTCGACGGCCTCTTCCCGGACCCACCGGTGTTCTTTTATGGCGGTAAGCCGGGCGCCTTCCAGCACGTAGAACTGGTGGAGCAACAACTCGGCCTGCCCGGCCCGGGCATAGCTCTCCAGGGCCTGCCGGAGCAGGCTTTCCGCTCCCTTTTCCCGGTAACCGGCCCGGAAGCAGCGCGCCTTGCCCCCCAGGGCGTCGATCAGGTTGGGGTCGGCGACCAGGTGTTGCGCTTCCGGCAGGCTTCGGATGCTGGTGTCCCGAAAATCGGGAAGGAACAACTGAAGGGCCCGGTGGTAATCTTCCAGGCTTTGTTCCAGCCGGCCCATTTCGAGGTAGAGGTTGGCCCTGCCAATGCGCAGGAGCGCCTCGTTGCGCCGCTGGCCCGGCCGGCCCGGGCGGATGAGGCTCAGGGCGGCGCTGAAGTGTTGTTCTGATTGGGCGAAATCGCTCTGAGCCTTGTAAATGCAGGCGAAATTTTCGTGGGCCCAGATCAGGTGTTCTTCCTTTTCGTCCTGGGGGAGTCCGGAATCGCCGATGCGGGCCTTCGCCTCCCGGGTTTTGGCCAGCGCTTTTTCCGGTTCTCCCATTTTATAATATGCCATGCCCAGGTTTTCCAGTAGAGTCAACCGGATGGAGAAGCTTCCCCCTTCGGTGGCGAGGCCTTCTTCGAAAGCCTGAGCTGCTTCCGGGTATTTTTCCCAGTTCAGATAGAGCATCCCAAGGTCGTTGATGGCGCCTATGGCTTCGGCGCCGCCCTCCTTTTCCAGGATGTCCTTTCGTTTTTTCAGGTAGAATTCCGCTTTGGGATACTCCCGCAGGCGGCTGTAGGCGTTGCCTAGCTCGCTGTAGATATATTGGGCGGCCATGAGATCTTCCCCCCTTCCCAGCCTGTCTTTGAACAGGGTGGCCGCCTTCTGGTAATAATCGGCAGTCTGCCGGAAGGCGTTCATCCGTTTATAGGTGTAGCCGGCATCGGTGAACGCCCAGGCAAGCTGTTCGTATTCCTCGTCGGTGCAGGGTTCCCGCCAGCCTCCCGCAAAGATGCAGCCGAAGTAC
>JAGFJD010000058.1 GCA_024102975.1 Phaeodactylibacter sp.
CGTTTTTCTCAACCCGGCGAATTCGCCCGTACCAGTTTGTTTTCTTACCTTTGCCGAAACAAAAAGAACAACCAATAGAACGTATATGGCAACCGTCCTCAACCACAGCTTACTCACCGACTTCGACACCAGCTTGTTCGGCGCCGGAAAGCACTACAAGATATACGAAAAACTGGGCAGCCACATCATTGAGGTGGACGGCCAGTGGGGCACCTACTTCGCCGTATGGGCGCCCAACGCGCAGGCTGTTTCCGTGATCGGCAACTTCAACTACTGGAACCGCGACAGCCACCCGCTCTCCGCCCGCTGGGACAGCTCGGGCATCTGGGAAGGCTTCATCCCGGGCATCGGCAAAGGGGAATTGTACAAGTACCACATCCACGCCAGGGACGGACGCCACCTGCAGAAAGGCGACCCCTTCGCCCTGTTCTGGGAAATCCCCCCCAATACGGCCTCTATCGTCTGGGACCTCGACTACGAATGGAAAGACAAGGCCTGGATGGACAACCGAAAAAACATCTCCGGGCTCGACAAACCCTACTCCGTATACGAAGTGCATATCGGCACCTGGAAAAAAATCCACGGCGGCACCCGCAGCCTGAGCTATAAAGAACTGGCCGATGAACTGGTCAGTTACGTCCGGGACATGGGCTTTACCCACGTGGAGTTCCTGCCCGTGATGGAACATCCCTACTTCCCCTCCTGGGGCTACCAGATCACCGGCTACTTTGCGCCGACGAGCCGCTTCGGCACCCCGCAGGACTTTATGTACCTGATGGACGCCCTGCACCAGGCCGGCATCGGCGTCATCCTGGACTGGGTGCCCTCCCACTTCCCCAACGACGCCCACGGCCTGGCCGACTTCGACGGCACCCACCTCTTCGACCACGCCGACCCCCGCAAGGGCTTCCACCCCGACTGGAAGAGCTGCATCTTTAACTACGGCCGCAACGAGGTGCGCTCCTTCCTCATCTCCAACGCCCTCTTCTGGCTGCAACAGTACCACATCGACGGCCTGCGCGTCGACGCCGTAGCTTCCATGCTCTACCTGGACTACTCCCGCGAGGAAGGCGAGTGGATTCCCAACGAGTTCGGCGGCAACGAAAACCTGGAGGCCATCTCCTTCCTCAAGGAGTTCAACGAAACCGTTTACCAGGAATTTCCCGACGCCATCACCATCGCCGAAGAGTCGACAGCCTGGACGGGCGTCTCCCGCCCTACCTACACCGGCGGCCTGGGCTTCGGCCAGAAGTGGATGATGGGCTGGATGCACGATACCCTCAGCTACTTCAAGCACGACCCCATCCACCGGCAGTACCACCACAACGAGATTACCTTCAGCCTGGTGTACGCCTTCAGCGAAAACTTCATGCTGCCCTTGTCGCACGACGAGGTGGTGCACGGCAAGGGTTCCCTCATCCAGCGCATGCCGGGCGACGAATGGCAGCGCTTCGCCAACCTGCGCCTGCTCTTCGGATACATGTTCACCCACCCGGGCACCCAGCTGCTCTTCATGGGCGGCGAATTCGGCCAGACCAGCGAGTGGAACATCGAGAAAGGCCTGGAATGGTGGCTTACCGAATTCGACTACCACAGCGGCATGCAAAAATGGATCAAAGAACTGAACCAGTACTACCGCAACGCCCCCGCCCTCGTCGAGAAACAGTTCAGCCCCGAGGGCTTCCAGTGGATCGACCACGGCGACTACCAGAACAGCAGCCTCTCCTACCTCCGCTACGGCAACGATAAGGAGAAACCGGTAGCCGTCATCTGCAACTTCACCCCCGTGGTGCGCGAAAATTACAAGGTCGGCCTGCCGCTGGCCGGAACCTGGAAGGAGGTACTCAACAGCGACCGCGAAGAATACGGGGGCAGCGGCGCCGTACAGAATAAAGGGGCGCTGAAAACCGTACAGGAAACCTGGCACGGCCGGCCCTATAACGTGTCGCTCAACCTCCCTCCCCTGGGCATCGTCGTCCTGGAACTGGACAGGAAAGCGCAGCCGGCTAAAAAGGCCACGGCTACAACCGCCAAGCCGAAGGCGGCGCCGGCTAAAACCGGGACAAAGGCGAAGGCGAAGGCGGCGAAGCCGGCCGCCTCGAAATCCAAAAAGGGACAGGATTAACCGGACGTGCCACTTTTAAGTGGTGCGTTTTTATAGACAGGATGAACAGGATTGTCCGGACGTACCACTTTTAAGTGGTACGTTTTAATAGACAGGATGAACAGGATTAACCGGACGTGCCACTTTCAAGTGGTACGTTTTAATAGACAGGATGAACAGGATTAACCGGACGTGCCACTTTCAAGTGGTGCGTTTTAATAGACAGGATGAACAGGATTAACCGGACGTGCCACTTTCAAGTGGTGCGTTTTAACAGACAGGATGAACAGGATTAACCGGACGTACCACTTTTAAGTGGTGCGTTTTTATAAACACCCCGTTCTGGCGGCTTCCCCCCTTCATCGCCCGCCACAGCATCGCGAAGGAGGGTGGGAGGATTGAAGGGGGCTACCCTTCCCACCCGCCACGCCCCGTAGTTTTCGCATCTGGTAGTATAACCGCCCTGGTTTTTCATATTACCCGCTCCCAAAAATGAAGCTCATGAAAACCATTCACACGCTCTTCCTGATCGCGCTGCCCTTTCTGTTATTTTCTCAGAACAACCGTTACGTCATCTTCGAAAACTTCCGGTACGGCTTTATCGACGGGGAGGGGGAGGTAGTGATCCAACCCCGCTTCCGCAATGTGAGTTTTTTCTCGCAGGGGCTGGCGCCGGCGCGGGAGGAGGCCTACTGGGGCTTTATCGACACGCTGGGCCGCTGGGCCATAAAGCCGAAATACGACTATGCCAGCCCTTTTGTGGATGGCCTGGCGCGCGTATACAGGAACGGGCAGGAATGCTGGATGGACACAGAAGGGGGCGAATGGAACAGCGACACATGGCACCGCCGGAAGCTTGATGAATTCGGCGTTGTGCGGCAGGAGGAAGGCGGTGGGATGACATTGCACTTCGACGGGCAGGAACTCAGCCTGCCTCCGGGAGACAACCCCGGCTGGAAACAAGGGGCCTATATCGCTATTGAGCGTTTTGCAACAATGCCAGATGGCCAGCGGAAAATACTTTTTGGCGTCATCGACACCAGCGGCCAAGTAGCCGTTCCCTTTGGAAAATTCGGGAAAGTATGGCCTTTCTTTCAGGGAAGAGCCTTGGCCAGCCGCTACGACACCGCTATCGGACGCAGCGATTATTTCCTCATTGATACCGCCGGCGAATTCATACGGGCGGTGGCCCGGTCAGATAGCCAGCTATTGAATATTTCCCCCGGGCCGGACGGGCGCCTTTTTTCCGCCACCTACCAAAATGAAAAAGGCCAATTCTGCCACAACCTGTTGAACCGAAAGGGCGAATGGTTGCTGGAAAGAGACACTATGGTAAACATTCAGCCGCTCGGATACGGCCTGGCGGCCGTCCATTACCGCACCCCTCCCGAATATTGGCTGGCCAACGAGCAGGGGCTGTGTTGTACCGAAGCGCCGCTGCAGCAGCTGAGGCCGTTTTCCCGGGCAGCGAACAGCCGCTACCTGTACGGCAGGGAAGCCTCCGGCAACTGGGTGCGCTTCGATACCAATGGAGTTGAGGCGCCGGCGTCGGGCCTGCGGGTTCTGGATACCATCGAAGGCGCGCAGCTGTACGGCCTGTACTGCGGCAACCTGGCCACCTTCGGGATAAAGAAAAAAGGAGAACCAGCCCGCATCGGGCTGCTGCACACGGAGAAAGGGCTGTTATTGCCTCCTGTTTACCAGGAAATCCTGCCGCAGTGCAGAGGGGAGAAGCTATCCAATAGCCCCACTGTGATTGCCGTGAAAAAAGACGGGGTGATCAGCTATCTCCGGGAAGACGGCGAGCCGCTGTGGCAATCCGGCCAATTGCCTGAAAAGAAGCTGCTGCCCTACGATGTGGACGAACGGGTACCCATGACTTACGAAGTCCGCTGCACTTTCAAGATGAGCTGGTGGCTCCGGCTGTTCACCGGCAAAACAAAATTCTTCCGCGCCTGGTATTTCAAACGCCCCTTCCAAAAGCAATACCGCAGCTACAACCTCTACCTGATGAACGACGGGCCGGACACCCTCGTCCTGAGCGCCCGCAACATGGGCCAGTTGTCCATCCACCTGGAAGCGCAGGACGAGCAAGGCGAGTGGCGCCGCATCGACCAGTGCGTGGGTTGTGATATGGTTGCCGTTAATGCCGTCAAAAGGCTGCCTCCCGGCCACTTCTGGGCCTTCCGCGTCCCGAAGATGGAGGGCGCCATTCCAACCAAACTGCGTTATGTGGCAACCTACTCCCTGCCAAAGGAGGTTACTCCGCCAAGAGCCGATACCTTGCCGGACGGGCGGCAGGTTCGATACCCCGTCAAGCTCAAAGGCGAACGGAAGTTGTACAGCCGAACGTTCAGAGGGGGCGTCAACCCGGCGCAGTTCCATCCGGAGTATGGATTGTGGGCGCCGGGGCCGTTCATTCGGGAGTGGATGGCGGGGGAGTAAGGGGAGGGGGAGGGTTCATTGGTTCTCATAGTTATACTCAGCTGGAATAGGTTTTCCCGACACTTTGTGCGCGGGGCAGGTAGTGCATTTATGGGCAGGTCCCCTTTAGGGGATTAAGGGGCGGGGCGGGCAAATGCGCTAACTGTCCCGACATGCAGGAAAACCTGATGCCGTTAAGTATAAGCAAAACAACCTTTCTAAACTGAAGCACCCGGATAATTATCCTCAAAAAGCACGATCGGGATATGCTTCCGGTAACTTAAAAAGTCTTTATCGGTGGTATAAATCTGAAAATCGTTGCTCGCTGCCACATTTACACCATGTTTCACACAAAGATATGTGGAATTAACGGTACGTGCCATACTGCTGGACATTTTTTGGACACAGAGTACGCCGACGCTCTGTGTCCAAAACCATTTTGTCCAGTGGTGTGGGTACGCGCAATAGTTTCGCAAACTTCAATATCAGCTTCCAGCAGCAATTTACGGGCGCCCCCCGTTCAGTCCGCCGTCCAGGAGGCGGCAGCTCGCTTTGTCGCCTGTGGAGGAGAGGAAGGTAACCTCAGCGAAACCGGCAAATGCATCGAAAAATACCTTGCCGGCGGAGAAAGCTTACCTTTGCAGCAAAAATCATGAACGCCATTTTTCTCGATTCCCCCGCTTCCGACGGCCAGCGCCGGGAAGCGCTCTACAGCGGCCAGCTCTTCGTCTATTCCCCGACGGACACCACGCGGGCCTTCGTCCAATTTGCCCGGCAGATGATCGAACAGGCTTTTGGCGGCCTCGATCCGGTTACTGCCCAGTATCACCTGCCGGTAGAGGAGTACGCCGCTATCCTGTCCCGGCTCAAGCCGGCGTTTATCCACCACCCGCAGTCCAAGGAATTCCTCCAGGCCATCCTGCGGGAACGGGGGTGCGATCCCGGCAAGACCTATTTCGACGTGCCGCGGCTGCGTTCCTCCACCAGCGACGATTACCTGACTTCGGGCATTGCTTATGCTTTCCACCCGCACCGGGATACCTGGTATTCGGCGCCCATGTGCCAGCTCAACTGGTGGCTGCCCGTCTATGAAGTGGAGGCCGGCAACGTCATGGCCATTCATCCCCACTACTTCAGCCGGGCCGTGCGCAACGGTTCCCGGGAGTACAACTACCAACAGTGGGCAGCCACCAGCCGCAAAGAAGCCGCCCAACACATCAGGAAGGATACCCGCAAACAGCCGCATCCGGAAGAACCGGTTGAACTCGAACCCCAGATTTGCATCGTGACGCCTCCCGGGGGGGTACTCGTCTTCTCCGCCGCCCACCTGCATTCTTCCGTCCCGAACTATTCCGGAAAAACCCGGTTCAGCATCGATTTCCGGACAGTCCACCTGGAAGACCTCAGAGACAGGAAGGGCGCCCGGAATATAGACTCCGAATCTACCGGGACGACAGCGGGGGATTACCTGCAGGTGGAGAGCCTGGAACACCTGCCGGAAGAGGTGGTCCGGCTTTATCTGGATGAGAAGCCCGGGATTGGGGGGCGGATAGGGGATGAGGGGGGGATTTAGAGCATGTTTGGAGGTGGTGCTTTTGAGGCGAATCCGATAGCTATACGGCTTTTGCACTGTTTCTTACACTCCCCCAAGGCTTGAAAACGAGTTTCAAAAGCCGGGTTTAGGGTATTATACCCCATATGTTCTTTGACAATTTTAGGATAACCAAACCCGC
>JAGFJD010000070.1 GCA_024102975.1 Phaeodactylibacter sp.
CCCTCAAACCTGTTCATCCTGTCCATCCTGTCTTTACAGCCTCCCTTGATCCCCCCGAGGGGCGGAGGCCGCTGATACAGGGCGGCGGCATGTCCCCCGAACCTGTTCATCCTGTCCATCCTGTCTCCCACAAAACCGTGCGCCCCCCCATCCTGTCCAGTCTTTGGCTGACAGCCATCCTGTCCATCATGCTGGCGTCCTCATCCTGTACCGAACCCCCAACCCGAAAAAATATGAATCCTGAAAAAGCAACCACCTTCGACTGGCAGGGCCACCGGGGCGCCCGCGGCCTGCTGCCCGAAAATACAGTCCCGGCATTCCTGAAAGCGCTGGAGTATCCCCGGGTCCAAACCCTGGAGCTCGACCTGGCGGTGAGCCGGGACAGCCTGCTGGTCGTCAGCCACGAGCCCTGGATGTCCCACCATATCTGCAGCCATCCGGACGGGCGGCCGGTGGCCGAAAGCGAGGAGGAAGAGCTGCTGCTCTACCAGATGCCCTACGACTCCATCCGCCAATACGACTGCGGCAGGCGCGGCAACGAGCGCTTCCCCCGGCAAAAAGCCATGCCTGCCCACAAGCCTCTGCTGAGCGAAGTAGTGCTGGCCGCCGAGCAATACTGCCGGGAAAAAGGCCGCCCCGCCCCCCGTTACAACATCGAGATCAAGTTCGAACCGGAATACGCCGGCGCCAAAGCGCCCGATGCGGAAACCTTCGCCCGCCTGGTGCTGGAGGAGATCACCCGGTTGGGGGTCAGGGAGCGTTGCTGCGTCCAGTGCTTCGACGTAGCCCCCCTGCAGCACCTCCACCGGATGGACCCCGGCCTTTTCACCGCCCTTCTCATCGAGAACGCCCACGGCGTCGGAGAGAACCTCGAAGCCCTGGGCTACATCCCCGACGTGTACAGCCCCTACTACAAACTCGTCACCGCCAACGTGGTGGACACCGTCCACAAAAAGGGCATGGCCCTCATCCCCTGGACGGTGAACGACGCCACCGCCATGAAGGCCCTGATCGCCCTCGGGGTGGATGGGATCATTACGGATTATCCGGATTTGATCGCGGAGGTGGAGTGATGTTTGTGAGACTTGACAAGTTTTCAGGAGAGTGCCCGTCGGGAAACTTGTCAAGTCTTTTGGAAGCAAAATACAACAAAAATGGAGGGTTACATTTCAAAGCTGAGAAAGAAAATCGGCAACGGTGCGCTATCCGAACGGTGACGAAATACAGTACTTTACTGTCAGCGGACCTGATTGAGTTTCAAATATTAATAAGGGGATGTGATGTCGGCTGGCGACTCCCGCTTACGCTATGCTTCAGCGGGCGAAGAAAGTTCGCCTGTCGACTATCACGGCAAACCCCCTGTTTAATTTTGGAAAACCAATGAGGTCCGCGCTCCAGTTGCGCAGGTGCTTCAATGGATTTAACCCACTATCGTATTTTGACTGGCTGTGGAATTGGTTCAGCAGGTTATTGGTTCACTTTCCGGTTAGAGATAAAAGAGGCCCCGTATCCCATTCAGTACAGCCTTCTGAAATCCGATAAATTCAATTTCGGCATACCAACACCAGATGCCGGTAAGCGCCAGGTAAATGGCCAGATGGCTTACCAGAAAGGCCCAGATTATGGCAGTAAACACGTAAATCCACCCGATCCAGCTGAAGGGATTGAGGTAAGAGAAGAACTCGCTGCCGCCATCCCCCCTGACGGGCCGGTTGAACCGCCGCATGACCCGGTGCAGGTGCCCCTCCATCCAGAGGGCATTGAAGCAGGGCAGGGAGAAAATGGGAAATTGTATCCCTTTCATGCTGCGGCCGATGGCTTTCCACCTCAGCTTTACATTCCGGGCGATCCCTATCTTTATCCTGCCGGGGTTGCGGGTGGACATGCCCAGGTATATGAACCGGTACCCGAACAGGGCGTATAGTATTTGTTTCACCTGGTTGCTCTTTCAGTGTT
>JAGFJD010000073.1 GCA_024102975.1 Phaeodactylibacter sp.
GACCGCATCGCCGACCACGAAAGCAAAGGGGTGGAAGTACTCACCGCCGGCGACATGTCGTGCCTGATGCACCTGGAAGGCATCCTCCGCCGGCAAAAGAAAAAAATCCGGGTAAAACACATCGCAGAGATATTAAACGGGACCACATTATGAGGGGCTGTTCGGGATTCGGCGTTCGCTGTTCGCCAATCACTGAGAATAAATGGCTTCTTTTTTTAGTTACAGTTTTCTAAACAGTTTCCGCTATGAAGGAACACGCGCAAAAGGCCGCCGAATTCATCCGCGACGAAGCCCGCACCGACTGGCACGACGAAGCCTTGTGGTTTGTTCGCGCCAGGCGGGACAAAGCCTCCCACGGCATCCCGGAATGGGAACAGTTGCGTGAACTGGCTTCGGCGGTAAAAGATAATGTGCTGGCCCATCTCGATCAGTACCTTGAACAATTCGAGGCCAAAGCCATTCAGAACGGCGCCCATGTCCACTGGGCGGCCGATGCGGACGAACACAACCGGATCGTCCACGGCATCCTGGAGAGGCACGAGGTGCAGCGCATCGTTAAGAGCAAGTCCATGCTTACAGAAGAGTGCCGGCTGAATGAATACCTCATCGGCAGAGGCGTCGAAGTGGTTGACACCGACCTGGGAGAACGGATCATACAACTGCGGGAAGAGCCGCCCAGCCACATCGTCATGCCGGCCATTCACCTGAAGAAGGAGGAAGTGGGAGAACTGTTTCACGAAAAACTCCATACACAAAAGGGCGCTACCGATCCGCAGTACCTCACCGAGGCTGCCCGCCAACACCTGCGGCAGAAGTTTCTGGGCGCCCAGGCCGCCATTACCGGGGTCAATTTCGCCATTGCCGAAACGGGCGGCGTGGTGGTTTGCACCAACGAAGGCAACGCCGACATGGGCGTCCACCTGGCGCCGGTGCAAATCCATTGCATGGGAATTGAAAAAGTCATCCCCCGGGCCGAACACCTCGGCATTTTCACCCGCCTGCTGGCGCGCAGCGCCACCGGGCAGCCGGCGACGATCTATACCTCCCATTACCACCGCCCCCGGCCGGGCAGCGAGATGCACATCGTTATCGTCGACAACGGCCGGACCGCCCAGTTGGGCAGGGCCGATTTCCGCAACTCCCTCAAATGCATCCGTTGCGGCGCCTGCATGAACACCTGCCCCATCTACCGGCGCAGCGGCGGCCACAGCTACGGCTACACCGTGCCCGGCCCCATCGGTTCCATCCTGACGCCGGGCCTCGACCTGAAAAAATACAGCGGGCTGCCCTTTGCGTCCACCCTCTGCGGATCCTGCTCCGACGTATGCCCGGTGAAGATCAACATCCACGAGCAACTCTACCGCTGGCGCCAGGTGATCGCCGAAGCAGGGCACCTGCCGCCGGCCAAGAAACAAGGCATGAAATGGGCGGGAAAGGTGCTGGGCCGGCCAGGATGGTACCATATCGCCGGCAAAGCCGCGCGCTGGGCGCTGCGGTGGCTGCCCCGGCCCTTTATCTACAACCGTTTCAACGAATGGGGAAAGGACAGGGAACTGCCCGGGCCGCCGAAGGAGAGTTTTAAGGAATGGTACCGCCGCAGGAAGGAGACTTGACAAGTTTCAGGCAGACCCTCAATGGAAAACTTGTCAAGTCGTAACTATTCAGCATGCTTTGAAAAGTGCATTTTCTGCCTTTGTTTGCCCCATCCCTAAAGGGAGCAAAGGCAGAAAATGCCCTGTCACCCTTTAGGGTTGGGGCAAAAACAGGGCATTTTCTGCC
>JAGFJD010000077.1 GCA_024102975.1 Phaeodactylibacter sp.
TCTGGCAGGAAGAAGCGGCCTTTCAACTCAGCGCCGCACAGGAGAACAGGCTATCCGAGATTGCCTACAGCCAATCGCCTTCCCGGGCCTATGCCCGCTCCCTGCTCAACCTGCTGACGGGCGCCGACTTTGAGCCGGACGAAGTGGAATGGGAAGAGCCGGAACCAGGCCGACCGGCGCCGACGTCAATCGCAACGGAAAAAAACTACGCCGCCTTCCCCAACCCGGCCTCGGGCGAGGTGCTGCTGGCTTATCCCGCCTCGGAGCAAGGGCTGCGGCTGCAGGTTATCCACCTGCCCACGTCCCGGCAGGAAACATTCTTCCTGGACGGTAGCGGCCGCTTTGCCTGGCGCACCAGTGGCTTTCCCAGCGGCGTGTACCTGCTCCGCTTCGTGAAAAACGGCGAAGTGCTGCACCAGGAAAAGGCGGTGGTGGTTAAATGATAATTTGTGCCTGTTTAGGTATTTCGGTTTTAAGGTTTTTCGGTATTGCGGCCTGAGGCTTATGGAGGCCGTGCAGGGCTTAATGGCCGGCTTACATTAGGCCAACCGCAATACCATAACTCCGAAGTAGCATCATACCTAAGTAGTTGCGATGATTTTATGGCAGGGCGATCTCAAAAGGCTGTCCTCTGTCTTTTGAGATCGCCACACACAACAAAAAGATTATGTTTCGCAATATATTACTCCTTTGGGCCTTTCTCCTTTTTGCCTATTACAGCCCGGCGCAACCCCATTTCAGCAAAACCATCGACCTGGAACAAAGCTCGGACAGTGGGTGGAATATCTTTGCCCTGGACGACGGCTTGCTGGTCTATAGTGCTGTTAGAATCAACGGCGCTTCGGCTACCGCTTTGCTGAAAACCGACTTCGAAGGGGGGAAACAGTGGCACAAGATTTTTGAGGGGTATAAGACGCCAACTTACGAATCAATTATTTTAGACGAAAATGAAGAAATGTACATGTGCCTTCAAAAAAATGGAGAGGCTTCCAGTAAAATCAAGGCCGCTAAATTAAACTTGGAAGGAGAATGGCTTCAGGAGTGGGATTATGGAGAAGAGGTCGAAGATGAGATTCCTTTAAGCCTGGTAAAATATATGGGGCGTTTAGTATTAGCGAACTTGAGGATAACCGGTGGGCCTAGTATTGGCTGGGTACTATTCCTCAACGAAGACATGTCCGAAGATTTTAGTGTGTTCTTTCCAGAAAATGAAGAATTTGACAATGTCGTCGACAAGGACCTGATCGCCACTCAGGACGGCCATTTGCTGGCCACTTCTGTCCGCGGCCCCATTTCCCGCCGCGAAGGAGTGGTGACCAAGCTGGATTCCCTCGGCCAGGTCGTGTGGCAATCTTATTTGCCCGAAACCGGCATCCCATTCAAAGAAATCCGGGCGGTAGAACTGCTGGACGGCAACTATGCCGTCAGCTGGTATGAATACTATGGCTACTCCAGCCAGATATCGCCCTACTCGCCCAAAGTCTACAAGATGACGCCGCAAGGCGACACGCTCTGGTCGCGGGATTTCCCGACTTTCCGGCCCCATTACAAGTCCATCCACAACCTCAACCGGGCGGCCAACGGCGACATCATCGGCATGGGCCAGGCCCGCTATGAAATCTATCCAGACGAGATAAACGACATCGGCTACATCGGCTGGGCTTTCCGCATGAGCCCGCAAGGCGAAATCTTGTGGGACCGCTACATCTACCACGAGCGCTCCCCCTTGCTCAGCGGCTCGTTTTACCACAGCACGGAGCTGCCCAACGGCGACCTGGTGTTCGTCGGCACCTACCAGGATACTTTCCCCAACCACGAGCCGTTCGTCAACGACGTCAACGTCTGGCTGGTGCGGGTGGGCGCCGACGGCTGCCTTATCCCCGATTGCCAGGACATGCAAATCGTGACCGACACCGGCGTGGTGACCCTGACGGGCATCGAAGCGCCCCCGGCGGTGGAAGAAACGCCCTTCCGCCTTTTCCCCA
>JAGFJD010000084.1 GCA_024102975.1 Phaeodactylibacter sp.
AGAGCATGTTTGGAGGTGGTGCTTTTGAGGCGAAAATGTCAGATTTTGGGTTCTCACGAAGGCATTTTTCCGCCCCATAGCAGCGCTACGGGGCGGAAAAATGGCAAAGTGAGAGCCTGTCCCGCACCCGCAGGGTCGGGATTCCAAAAGCTGGCATTTGCAGCCAAAATGACTACCTCCAAACATGCTCTCAAATAGAGCAGGGATGGCCGACAAAATCGAAATTTTATTGCAAACCGCAAAAGCAATTGGCGGCCAATCGCCCGGCAGCACAAAAATAACAGAAATATCAAACTTGTCGCCGTTTCGATATTTTTCTATCTTTCAGGACACACGACAGAAACAACCGCTTGCCCATGATATACCTCGGCATTATCGAAGATGAGCCTATGGTCCGGGAAAACCTGGAGATTTACTTCGGCGCCCAGCCCGAGATCGAGCCCATCCTTTCCGCAGATTCGGTCGAAGCCTTTATGGAGAACCTGCAGCCCAATATGCCGCTGGATACTATCCTGCTGGACATTGGCCTGCCCGGCATGTCGGGCCTGGAGGGCATCCGCCTGCTGAAGGGCAAACGCCCGGATATCGACATCATCATGCTCACGGCCTACGACGATTCCGACCGCATATTCAAAGCCTTATGCGCCGGTGCGGATTCCTACCTGATCAAACGCACCGGCCTGCCGGTCATCAAAGACGCCATCCTGACCGTCCACCGGGGCGGCTCCTATATGTCGCCCAGCATCGCCCGCAAGGTGATCAACCACTTTGCCCCCAAACAGGAAAAGTCCGACAGCCAGTTGCTGACCGACCGGCAGCTGCAGATCGTCAACGGCCTGGTGGACGGCCTGAGCTACAAAATGATCGCCGACCAGTATCTGATCTCGGTGGAGACCGTGCGGGACCACATCAAGAAGATCTACCGGAAACTGCAGGTGAACAGCAAGGCCGAAGTCATACGCAAGAAACTGGACGGCGAAATTTAGCGCTGCCTGGAAGCCGACAACTTGTTTTTTGATCGCTAATAAAAATGAATTACTGCCTGATTTTTAATAACTTGCATGCCAGGTAGCAATTCATTACATACTACCGGACGTTTATCGGGCCGTGTAAGGGCGCACAGGAATTGGCTCCCAGTCATTTACACATTTACACTTTAACCCGTCGCCATTCAACGGCCCAAAATGTCCGGCAATCACTTAAGTGGCATCTGAGCCCATGGGGTATTTGAACGATCAGGCGCTTCGGTTCTTAGGGCAAAGAAGGGCATGGCTGTATTTCTGCAGCCTCCTGCCGGGAACATGTATGCTGTCCGCTCCGGCGACGGCCCAACCGGGCCATCCCCGTGACTTGCCGGTAGAGTATTATTCGGTGAACGACGGCTTGTCCGACCGGCACGTCACCGACATTGTCCAGAGCCGGCGGGGGCTGGCCTGGCTGGGCACCCAGAACGGGCTGAACCGCTTCGACGGCTACGAATTCATCGTCTTCAACAACCATCCGGACAACCGCCACCAGCTCTCCGATTCCAATATCCGAAAACTCGACCTGGACAAGGACGGCAGGCTCGTCATCACCTACCGCACCACTTACGGCCTGTTTGACATCCTCGACCCGGAGACGCTGGAAGTGGAGACGGTCAAGCTGCTTCCGGAAAACGGCATCGACGGCTTTCCCCGGCTGGTGACGGTCAATTCCCGGGGAGAAATCCTGGTTGTTTCCATCAGCCCGTCTGCCTCCAACATCTACCAGTACCTGAGCGGCAACCAGTTCCGGCAGGTCGCCAGCATACAGGAGAAGCACCACCAGCCCAGCGTGGCCGTCCACCTGGTGCAGTTGCCCGACGGAGACTTCCTGCTCAACGACAGCGAGATGGGCCTTCGCCATATCTCCGCTTCCGGGCAGCTGATCAAGCGCTTCGGCCCCGGCGACTTCCTGTGCGAAAAATTCCGGGGCAGTTATCCCGGATCCGCCCACTTCATGTACTTCGACCGGCAGGGCCGCGTATGGCTCTCCCTGCAGGGGCAGCCCGGCGTATTCACCTTCTATCCTGGCGACGAAGTCTTCGAATCCATCCCGGAACTGGAGCAGGGCCGCCATTTCAATGCCATCTGGGAAGATGAAAAAGGCAACGTGCTGCTCAGCCAGGCCGCCAACGCCGGCGATGCTTTCCCCCTGCAGGGGCTGTATTGCATCCGGCCGGATGGAGAGATCGCCAACTTCGATTACCTGCTCAGTACCAGCCGGTATATCGTAAGCCTTTTCAGCCGCGATTTCTTCCGTACGATCTTCCTGGGCATCGACACCGGCCTGAAGATCGTGCAGAACCGGCAATCCAAAATCGACGCCTACCTGGCCGAAGACCTGGGGCTGGACCGCCGCGGCGCCGTCATGCGCGGCATGGCCGGCGACGGCGGGCGTTTCGTTTACTTCCTGCGGGAAACCAATAACCTGTATGAGCTGGACTTGCTCACCGGCTTCCTCGACACCCTGCCCCTCGTCGACTGGCAAACCGGAAAACGGGTGGACATCGACTGCACCGGCAGCCTCCAACCCGACGCGGAAGGCAACCTCTGGTTTTACTCCTGCCAGGATTCCTCGTCGGAAGGCGGCCGGCTGCACAAGCTCAGCATCGAATCCTGCAACCTGGAAACCTACGACTACCCCTACCCGTTCAACGCCATGGCCATCGACCGTTCCGGCATTATATGGCTGTGTACCCAGCCGACCAACTCCAAGGGCAGGCTGCTCCAGTTCGACCCCCAGGTGGAAAAATTCCTGCCCTACGAAGACAAGGAAGGCAACAACCCCCTGCGCAACGCCACCCCCAACTTCATCATGGAAGCCCGGGACCGCAGCTTGTGGGTCGGCACCGAAAACGGCCTGTACCAGATCGACCGCGAAAAGGGTAAAGCCAAAACCTACCGGGCCCTCAAGGGAAACAACGGCCTGGCCAGCGACATCGTCTACGTCCTGCACGAAGATGGCCAGGGCCGCATCTGGATCGGCACCACCAACGGGCTGAACATCCTGGACCCCGAAACGGAAAAATTTCAACACTACAGCCGCAAAGACGGCCTGGCCAGCAATACGGTCTGCGGCATCGTCCCCGACAGCAGCGGCAGCTACTGGATCAGCACCTACAACGGCCTGTCTTACTTCGAACCCCAGCGGGAGGCCTTCCGCAACTTCTACGCCATGGACGGCCTGGCCCACGACGAGTTCAACCGCTTTTCCTTCTACCGCGACCAGAACGGGCGGTTCTATTTCGGCGGAGTCAATGGCGTCAATGCTTTTTACAATGAAGAACTGCTCGTCAATGCGTCCACCCCGCCGGCAGTGCTGACCAAGATCACCCGCTACAATTCCAGGCAGGACAGCACCATCGTGCAGGACAGCCACCTCGCTGAAATGGAAGAACTCGTCATCAACCCCGGCGACAGTTACTTCACGATCCACTTCATGCTTCCTACCTTCAGGAGCCCGCGCCGCAACCAATTCAAAACCTGGCTGGAAGGATACGACAACCAGTGGGTTTACCAGGGCAGCAACCCCAACCTGCGCCTCAACCGCCTGCCCCCCGGCCCCTACGTCCTGCACGTCAAAGGGGCCGACGCCAACGGCAACTGGAGCACGGAAGAACTGACCATCCCTATCCGCATGAAGCCGGCATTCACGCAGACCTTCTGGTTCTATCTGCTTTGCCTCGCCGCCGGCTCCGCCATCGTGTACGTCATCTTCCAGAACCGCCTGGAGCAACGCCTGCAGGTCGAACGCCTGCGGACCAAGCTGTCCAGCGACCTGCACGACGAACTCAGCGGCCTGCTCTCCGGCATCGCCATGCAAACCGACGTGCTCCAGATGCAGGTCGAAGATCAAAAAACCCAGGAAAGGCTCCGGCAGATCGGCGAGGTGAGCCGGCGGGCTATGTCCAAAATGAGCGACGTGATCTGGTCCATCGACTCCCGGAAGGACAAAGTGGAGGACCTGCTGCACCGCATGCGCGAGCACGCCGACGAAATGCTGATCCCCCTGAATATCGTCTACCAGATGCACATCAGCAAGCTCGACCGGCAGAAGAAAATCCCGGTCACCCTGCGGCAAAACCTCTATTTCATCTTCAAGGAAGCGATCAACAACATCGCCAAACACTCCCGGGCCAACAAGGTCAACATCACCCTCAAAAACGAAGGGCAGGATTTTACCATGATCATCAAGGACAACGGCGGGCCTTCCCTGCCCAAAGAGAAGGCCAACGGCAGGAAAACCGGCCAGGGCCTGGCCAACCTGGCGATGCGGGCCGAACGCATCAAGGCGGAGCTGGATGTGGATAAAGGGGAAGAGGGGTATACGATCCGGCTGAAGCGGCGGCGGTTTGCGTGAGGGGGGAGGGGGACGGTTATATTGTTATATTGGCACCCCGGAAAGTGGGCCGGCACCCGGCTTTAGTTGCCACCAAAAGGATGCCGCTGCACCCACTCCTCTCCATTCGGCGACAGCCAGCGGACCAGCGCCGGCAGGGCGCGGTTGAGGACGGGGTTGTTGTGGCGCACACAACAATACATATCAACCGGCTGGGCCCCTACCGAGCTTTTGATCTCCATAGCAGTGCGGGAAAAAACAACCTTTTCCGCGCCCTCCTCCAGGCCGGTGCGGATCATGTCGTAGAGCATGTTGAGGTAGAGCTGGTACCGGAAGTTTATCTCCGGTTCGAAACCCATGAAATGGGCTTCCAGTTCGGGGGCGTTGCTGAGCGTGGAACAAAAGCCGACGAGCCTGTCCTTCAAATAGTAGCCGAAGACCCGGAATTTTTCCGGCATGGCTTGTTTCAGGGCAAGGAAATATCCCTTCGGCAGGCTCAGCATGTTGAAATCTGCCTTTCCGGCAATTTCATCGTAAAGGCGGTACATCTCGTCCTGGCAGCGGAACAGGCTTTCCTCATCCAGCTCTCTGGACTCCAGCTCTTTCCCTTTTTTGAAAGCCCGCCTGGCCCGCACCCGGTATTTGGATACCATAGCTTCCAGGTAGTCGTCGAAATTGTGCCATTCCGGGCGCAGCGGCAACACCATATTGGGTTCGAAAGGGAAAGCGGAGAAGCCTTTTTGTTCCAGGCCCCGGAGGCACGGCCCTTTTTCGAGGTCTTTGATCAGGATGCCGCCGGCGCGCCAGCCGTCGGCTTCCAGGGAGCGGCTCAGGCGCTGCAGGCCATCGTCGAGCAGGGCCATCGCCTCTTCGGGCCCTACCCGGCCGGGATCGAAAAAGAAGGCGTGCTGGCCGGTGAACTGGGTGGCGCCGCAGATGATGAGCTTGTAGTTGACGCGGCTGGCGAAAGCCCGCTTTGCCGTTTGCAGGAGCCGTTCGAAGAAAGCCCCTTCCGGCAACTGCCGCAGGGACTGTATCTGGCGCAGCGCCCGGAACTCCATGAGCTGGCAGGCCGCCAGGCCCACTGCTTTTTTGTTTTTGTAGAACAGGAGGTACGCATAGCCCATGCCCTCCGCCGGCGCCTGTTCCTGCGCCCGCAGGTAGGCGCGGCTCATCATTTGCTGGCCCCCGGGCAGCAGCTCGTCCCACAACCGGGGGAGGCTGTCTGCCGAAGAGTGGATCGCCAGTTCGAAACCAGGAACGGACATCGCCTCAGGCGGAGCGGAAAGAGCCGATGCCGCAGGGAGCGGGCTCGCGTCTTTGGAAGCCGAAGGGGAAAACAAGGACTGAATAGACTGATAAAGGGGGCATTTCTCCGCGTAGCCGACTGAGGGTTGTTTCATGTGGTGAACCTGGTTTTTGCCTGCTTCTGCAGGTTTGGCAAATATACAAACCAAAAACAGGAACCGAAGTGGAAAGGTTGAAAGCCACCCGTTTATTTTAGCTCAGGCCGTAGTCCAAACGCCGGGCGGACGGGCGGCATCCGGCAACCCACTATCCCGGGATGTAACCGAAAAGCGCCCGTCCTCTCCCGACAGGTGCCAGGATCGGCCAGGTAAAAACAGCCAATAGCGAACCGCGAACCGCGAACCGCGAACCGCCAATAGCCAACCGCGAACCTCGAACCGCCAATAGCCAACCGCCCCTCTCCTACTCCCCCTTCTTGCCAACTGCCCACTTTTCGATCTCCTTCATGGCGTAGTCGCCGTCTTTCCAGCCTTTGGATTCGGCAGTGCCCAGCCCGTCGTAGTACAAAAACCAGTTCTCGATGATGTGCTTGGCGCCGTCGTAGGCGATGCTGAATTCCTGAAAATCATCCGCTTTCATCACCCGCTTCGCCGGATCAGCCGGCACGGCGATGATCTTGGTGTCCTCCTCGCCCTCATCAATGAGCATCAGCGTGGCAATCGGCTTTACGGCCATGACTGTTCCCGAAGGAACGGATTCCCCGACCACGAGGACATCCAGGGCGTCGCCGTCGCCCCCGGCAGCCGGGTCCATATAGGTGGAAGGGATGAAACCGTAATTCCCCGGATAGGGCAAAAAGTCGATGATGCGGTCTTTGCCGTTCCGCTGGTCGACCACAAATTTCTTGTTTTCTTTGTCGTACTCTATCTTGTGGTTGGTCCCGGCCGGAATCTCCACAACGACGTTGATGCCTTGCTCTACGTAGGTCGGCAGGTACTCATAGTCTTTCGAAGGCTCAGCGGCCTTTTCCCGGCAGCCGCCGGTGAAAAGCATGGCCAGCAGCATAGCCAGGCCAAAAACAGATTGCTTGCTCATATTGTGATGGATTTTTAAACGTTCCTCGGAATAATTTTTTGGTATTCTTACGAAGAAGGGCGCCAAAAGATGCAGGTTCCCCCGAAAATGCTTGGCCGAAATACCAACGGGATTTATCTTTTTATCTTGACAACGAAGCCAGCACCCGCTACCTTCACACCGCTTTTTATTAACCGAACGCATTTTCAGGTACTTCGGCGTTCCGGTTTGGCGGCCGGGGCACAGTATTCCTGGCTATACTGGCGAACGCGTGGTTTTGTCAGGAACAAAACCAGCGATGCCAGTATATACTGACCCGGCGGGTTTTGTAGTCGACAAAACCTGCCGTGCGTCAGTATAACCGCAATGCCACAACACCGGAACACCACAAAACCTGATTATTGCGCCCAAACTCCACTTCACATGATGACCAACCGCATTGCCGCCCTTTTTGTGCTTCTCGCCTTGCTGTCCTCTTCCTGCATAACCGATTACGACGGCGGGGGCTCCTTCTTCGGGCTGGGTATCAAGGGCGAAGGCCCGGTAACCAGCAAAAACCTGGAACTGGAAGGGTTCACGAAGATCAGCCTGGGCACTCCCGGCAAAGTATTTCTGAGCCAGGGCGAAGCCTACAGCTTTCGGGTGGAAGCTCAGCAAAACATCATCGACAACCTGGAAACCAAGGTCAATGGCGAGGAACTAAAGATCGGCTTCGCCAAATCCGTCCGCTCCTATGAAAGCCTGAAGTTTTATATCACCATGCCCACCCTGAAAGAAATAAACCTTGCCGGATCCGGTGACGTGTCCGGAGAAACGCTCTTCAGCGGATTGGATAACGTTGAGGCCAACATCGCCGGCTCCGGCAACGTCAGGTTAAGCCTGGAAGCCAGAGCCGTGGGCATAAGCATTGCAGGCTCCGGCGACATGGAACTGGACGGTACCGCCGAATCCGTCGAAGTCAATATCATGGGTTCCGGAAGCGTCCGGGCGGAAAGCCTGAGCACACCCACGGCCGACATCAGCATCGCCGGCTCCGGCGATTGCACGATCGACGCCACCGAAAAGCTGGACGTGAGCATTGCCGGCTCAGGGGATGTTTACTATCCGGGTTCGCCGGAGATCAGCAAGAGCATTGCCGGGTCGGGGTCGGTGAAGAAGAAATAGGCGCTGAGCTAGTGGCCAGGCGAACTTTAAGTCGCCTGGCCACTAGCTCAGCCCGGCGAACAGAACTGCCGGCCTGGATGGTTTTGTTGCAGCAAAACCATCCAGGCGCCAGCATAAAACTTTATCTTTGCGGCTTTCTACACAAAAGAAAGCCATGAACAAGATTAAATGGTTGGCCATTATCCTGGCAGCCCTCTCCTTTTCGGGCTGCCAAAGCGAGCCGTCGCCGTCGGCAGGCCAGGAGGAGGTTTCGGCGAAACAACCGCCCCTGAAAGAGGCCCTGCCCGGCACATGGGAATCCGTCTCCATCCGGGTAGACGTCAATACCGCCGAAAATACCGACAGCAGCTATGTCTTTGAAGTGAAAGAAGAGGAATGGGCCCAACGCCTGGGTTCCCGCCCCATCCGGTTTTATTTTCAGCCGGACAACAAATACCGGCAGGAATTCACTGCCCTGAGCGGGGAGGTCGTGAGCGCCACCCGGGGCATGTGGAACACCTTCGGCGACACCCTGATGCTCATCGAACCCAACGCCACCTACCAGTATCAGGTAGCCACCGGCAAAGGCCTGGCAGAGTTCCGCACGATGATGGACTGGGACGGGGACGGGCAGGAGGACGACAGTTATCTGGGCGTCCATCGGAAGATCAGCATTTCGGCGGATTAAGGTTCCGGGCGCAAAGTGCCCGAACAGTTATTGTGCTGATGGGTACTGAAGGCGTTATTAGTCCTTCTCGGTTTTGCTCGGGGTAATATTGGTTACTGTCTGCCCAGAGCCTAAGCAGTTGGCCTACAATAACAGCCAATAACGCCCACGGTTCACAGCGGAAAAAATAACTGCCTCACAACTCCGTTCTCTGCCTGGAACTGTCAAAAGGGAAAGAAAACGGGCAACAGGAAGCTGGCCAGCAGCCAGAAGATCAGGCTCAGCGGCGCCCCGAACCGGAGATAATCCCGCACGCTGTAATTGCCGGAGAGTTTTCTTTGACAAATTTCAAGTGAAGTTCTCCTTCTAAAGCCGTAGCTTTGGGCAAAGCCTGCTGAAAATGACCAGCGCTCAGATCATACCTGAAAAACGATGGATTTCAATTTTGCTCTTCCTCGCCGCCCTGGCCGGCGCCACCGCCCAGCCCCCTTCTCCTGAACTGGGCCGCCCGCTGATCCGCCACTTCTTCCCGGAGGAATACCGGTCGGACATCACCTGCACCAGCCTGCTGCAGGATGACCGGGGCCTCATCTACGTGGCCAATCAACGAGGCGTGCTGGAGTACGACGGCGCCGAGTGGCGGCTCATCCCCGTGCCCGTCGGGCACAGCGTGCGCGCGCTGGCCCAGGCCGGCGACGGGGTGATCTATACCGGAGGCGTGAAGAACCTGGGCTTTCTGGCGCCGGATGAAAAGGGCCGCCTTGCCTTCTTTTCCCTGGCGGATCAATTGCCGGAAGGCCGGCGCGACTTCGGTTTCTTTCGGGAAGCCCTGGCGGTCGGCGATACGGTGTACCTCCGGGGAGAGAAGCTGCTGGTGCAGGTTGCCGGCAAACGCGTCCTGAATACCTGGCCGGTCAACGGCTGGCGCGGCCTTTTTTACGTTGGCGGGAAGGTTTATGTCGACCAGCTGCAGCCCGGCCTCACCGTCCTGGAAGGCGGGCGGCTAAGGCTCGTGCCAGGCGGCGAGCGGTTTGCCAACACCCACGTATACGTCATGCTGCCCCTGGAGGAGGGCATCCTGCTCGGCACCATGAGCCATGGGCTGTTCCGGTACTACCCCGGGCGGAGGGGCACCGAAGCTTTCATCCCCTTCCCTACTGAAGCCGATGCGTACTTTCGGGAGCACCAGTGTTACACCGGCCATATCCTGCCCAACGGGCATATCGCCATCGGCACCTTTACCGGCGGGCTGGCCATCATCAGCCCGCAAGGGCGCCTGCTGGATACTTACCACCGGTTCGCCAGTTTCACCATCCGGGTGATCGAGGATATGATGACCGACCGGCAGGGCGCCCTGTGGTTCACTTCCGAGAACGGCATCTCGCGGGTAGAACTACACCTCCCGATCACCTCCTGGGGCAAAGAAGCCGGGCTGAGCAGCCTGCTGACCAGCATCACCCGCTTCTCCGGCCAGCTCTTCATCGCCAGTTACAACGACCTGCTGGCTTTCGACCCCGGCTCGAACCCCGACGAACCGTTTCAGCATTTCGGCAACCTGGGCCGCACCATCAACCCGACGACCCTGCTGCCCCTTCCCCCCGTCGACGGCAAGGCCCGCCTGATGATCGGCGGCAGTTCGGGCCTGGCGGAAGCCACCAGGGCGGCCGGCGATTGGAAGATACAGGTGATCGATACCCTCCTGAACTCGGAGTACCTGTACTATTACCCCCAATACCCCCGGCGCCTGTACATCCTCAACCGCATCAACAACGAAATCCGTGCCATGAAACTGGAAAACGGCACCTGGCGGGAAGAGGGCCGGCAGGCCGTTGACGAGCCCACAGTCCTGGAAATCGACAAGAGCGGCCATTTATGGGCCGGCACCTACCACCGGGGAGTGGCCCGCCTGACGCTGGGCCCGGAAGGGCAACTGCCGGAAACGCCCCCTGGGTATTTCGGCGCGGAGCAGGGGTTATTGTCCGAAGATTTTACCGCCCCCCTTGCCCTGCAGGGGCGCCTCTACTTCCAGTCCGATGCCGGCGTGTGCCTCTTCGATGCCCGGGCCGGCCGCTTCGAGCCGGCCCGGGAGTTGATGGCCTGGATGAAAAAACAGGACGTGCAATATCTGCAGGCCGATAACCGGGACGGGCTGATCCTGCTGCAATTTGAAGGCAACCGGTTCAACACCAAAGGGTTTGCCTTCCCGGAAAGCCCCGGCAAGCCGTTCGAACAAGCTTATCAGGTGGATACCGCCTTCCGCAAACGCCTGCCCCTGGCCCTGACCAGCGTACACGCCGACGACGACGGGGTCATGTGGCTGGGCAGCAACCGCGGCCTGTACCGCTACGACCGGAAGCAATGGCAGGCAACGACATATCCGCTGACGGCCTATATCCGAAGAGCCGTCGCCGGGCAGGACTCCCTGCTCTTCGGTGGATCGCCGGCTCCGGGAAAAGATGCGGAAGGCGGCCTGCGGCTCTCCAAACCCTTAGCTTTCAAGCTCAATGCCCTGTCTTTCAGCTTCGCCGCCCAGGGTTACGACGACCCGGAGAAAAACCAGTTTCAATACTACCTGGAGGGCTTCGACAACAACTGGAGCCCCTGGGCAAGCCTCAATAAAAAGGAATACACCAACCTGCCGGAAGGAGCATATACTTTTAGGGTAAAAGCGCGCGACATTTACGGCAATGTCAGCCCGGAAGCCCGTTTTCATTTCTCGATCTTATCCCCCTGGTGGCGTACGCCCCTGGCCTACCTCGCCTTGTCCGCCCTGGCGATGATGGCCTTGTGGCTGGTTTTGCGGTACCGCAGCCGCCTGGACCGGCAGAAGCTGGCCCGGCAAAAGGACCAGCTCGAAAAAGAAAGGCAGCTGAACGAACGGCTCCGGCAGGTCGACCGCCTGAAGGACCAGTTTCTGGCCAATACCTCCCATGAGCTGCGCACGCCCCTGCACGGCATCATCGGCCTGGCGGAATCCCTGCAGGGGCGGGAGGCCGACCCCGACAAGCTGGAAGACATAGAAATGATCGTCTCTTCCGGCAAACGGCTGAGCAGCCTGGTAAACGACATCCTGGATTTTTCCAAACTAAAAAACCACGCGATCGAGCTGCAGCCCAAAGCGGTGGACATGCACGCCCTGGTCGATATCGTACTTCGCATCCATACCCCGCTGGCAAAAGGCAAGGACCTGGAGCTGGAAAATAAAGTCCCCCTCCGGGGCAGCATCGTTCGCGGCGATGAGAACCGCCTGATGCAGGTCATGCACAACCTGGTGGGCAACGGAATCAAGTTTACGGAGGTGGGCCATATCCGGGTGGAGGCCCGCCGCCGGGAAGATATGCTTGAAATCTGCGTGGAAGATACGGGCATTGGCATCCCGCCGGCCAAGAAAGAGGCCATTTTTCAGGAATTCGAACAGGCCGACGGGTCGGAAAAGCGCCTGTTCACCGGCTCCGGCCTGGGCCTGAGCGTCAGCAAGCGCCTGGTGGAAATGCACGGTGGCCAGTTGTGGGTCGAAAGCGAAGAGGGCAAAGGGTCCACCTTCCATTTCACCCTGCCGCTGAGCCGCGAAAAGGCAGCGCCCGACATGGCGCCGCCCGAGCCGGCCTCCCGCCCGGAACATGCCCCCGGCAACGGCGAACAGGCCCGGCAACTGCAGCCCCCGCCGCCCCTGGTCCACGACGAGCGCAGCGAGAAAGTGCGCATCCTGCTGGTCGACGACGAGCCGATCAACCAGCGCGTCCTGTCCAACCACCTGCGGGGCGAGCAGTTCCGGATCATCTCGGCCATGAACGGCCGGGAGGCCCTGCAGGCCATCGAGGCCGCCGAGGAGCCGTTCGACCTGGTGCTGCTGGACGTCATGATGCCGCGCATGTCCGGCTATGAGGTCTGCCAGAAAATCCGCGAGCGGTTCCTGCCCAGCGAGCTGCCCGTGATCATGGTCACCGCCAAGAACCAGGTCAGCGACCTGGTGGAGGGCCTGGCGGTAGGCGCCAACGATTACCTGGCTAAACCTTTCACCAAAGAAGAGTTCCTGGCGCGGGTAAAGACCCACCTCTACCTGCACCGCATCAACGCCGCCACCGGCAAGTTCGTGCCCTATGAGTTCCTCCAGGCCCTGGGCCGGGAGGCCATTACCGAAGTACGCCTGGGCGACCAGGCCCTGCGTGAGGTGACCGTTTTCTTTTCCGACATCCGGGGCTATACTTCCCTGGCGGAAACCATGAGCCCCTCCGACAATTTCCGCTTCGTCAACGCCCTCAACGGCCGCCTCGGGCCCTTCATCCGCGACAACAAAGGGTTCATCAACCAGTACCTGGGCGACGCCATCATGGCCATCTTCCCCCGCGAGCCCATGGACGCCCTGCGCGCCGCCATACACATGCAGGAGGCCCTGCGGGAATACAACCGCTACCGGCAAAAGAAACAGCGCCGCACCATCCGCCTGGGCATGGGCATCCACTCCGGCCCCCTCATCATGGGCATCATCGGCGACCACAAGCGCATGGACGCCGCCACCATTGCCGATACCGTGAACACCGCCTCCCGGGTGGAAAGCCTCACCAAATTCTACAAGGCCAACATCCTGCTCACTGAGGAGAGCCTGCAGCGCATCCCCCAGCGGGAAGGCCTGCTGATCCGCTACCTCGGCAAGGTGCAGGTGATCGGCAAACAGCAGGCCCTCGGCCTGTACGAATGCCTCAACGGCGACGAACCCGCCGAACAGCAGCAAAAACTGGAGGGCCTGCCGCAGTTCGAAGCAGCCGTAAAGGCCTATTTTCGCCGGGACTTCCCGGAGGCCGTCCGCATTTTCGAAGCGCTGCTCCAACGCTACCCCAACGACGGCGCCGCCCGCTTCTTCCTGGAGGAGGCGGGCCGCCTGGCCCGCGAAGGGGCGCCGGAAGGATGGACGGGCGTGGTGGAGATGCGGGTGAAGTAGGGAGGAGAGCCGTGCATTTGTGCATTTGTGCATTTTTACCCGGCCGAGGTACGAGGACGGGCGTGTATACGTGCATTCGTATTGTATTCTTTTTTGAAGTTCAAGTTCAAGAGCCATGTGCAGGTTCAAAAACGGTACGGCTCTGAATTTGGCCCTGATACTTGCG
>JAGFJD010000155.1 GCA_024102975.1 Phaeodactylibacter sp.
CCGGGTTCAAGCTTAAAAACGCATACCTGCTACCTTATGAAAAAAATCACTTTTTTGCCTCTTTTTGCCCTTTTTCTGGGCTTTTCCAGCTGTTACTACGATGTCGAAGAGGAACTTTATCCGGAAATTGACTGCGATACCCAGGGGGTTACCTACTCGGGAACCATTCAACCCCTGCTTTCAGAAAACTGCCTGGTTTGCCACAGCGCCGCCGTCAACACGGCAGGCATCACACTGGAAGGGTACGATAAACTCAAAACCCAGGTGGACAACGGGCGGCTACTGGGCGCCATCAGGCACCAACCTGGTTTTTCCCCTATGCCGCAGGGCGCTGCCCAGCTTCCGGAGTGCGACATCATGAAAATAGAAGCCTGGATTTCGAATGGGGCGCCCAACAACTAAACCCAACTGGAAAAGAAATTTTGAAATCAACTAAAATCAGGCTGCCATGAAAAAATTATTAGGAACAGGGCTACTTCTTGCCCTCGTCGCCGGGGGAATAGGGTATTTCATGTATAACAAACCACACCAGAACATGGAAAAGGCCCAGGCTGATGTGGTGCTGGGCGCCGAAGAACTCTTTACAGCCTTTGAGGCCAACGAAACCGAAGCCAACCAAAAGTACCTGGACAAGGTCGTGAAAGTTTCCGGCCTGGTCAAGGAGGTCAGCACCGACGAAGAGGGCAATGTCAGCGTTACTCTGGAAAGCGGAAGCGAAATGTTCGGCGTCATTTGCCAGATGGACAACCTCACCCAACACGGCAAAACGGATTTCAAACCGGGCGAACAGGTCACTTTCAAAGGCATTTGCACCGGCATGTTGATGGATGTAGTGCTGGTGCGGTGCGTGCTGGTGTAGCCGCAGAGTGGATTGCTGCTTCGCTGTTTTGCCGGGGATGTTTCGGCACGGCCAGCCCTCAGCCTGTTTCTATGGACGAAATACTATCAAAAGACATTCATAAATGCTGATCCTGATATCTATTAGTTCGGATCTTAAAAAACATAATTTGACCATGCAGAAGAAAGTAGTGTTTTTCATTGTAGCAACCATCTTACTGGGCACCAGCTTAAGCGCTCAGAAATACTTCACCCGGGAGGGCAAAGTGTCTTTCTATTCCGACGCCCCGGTGGAGAAAATCGAAGCTCATAACAGCAAGGCGACAGCCGTTTTGGATGCCGGGTCCGGCAATATGGAGTTCGCCGTGCTGATCAAGGCTTTTCAATTTGAAAAAGCGCTCATGCAGGAGCATTTCAACGAGAATTACATGGAAAGCGATAAGTTTCCCAAAGCCTTATTCAAAGGAGAAGTCCTGAACCTGGACAAGGTGAGCCTGGACAAGGACGGAGAATATCCTGTCAAGGTGAAGGGCAGCCTGACCATCCACGGGGTTACCAACGAAATAGAAGCACCGGGAAAGTTTATTGTTAAAGACGGCAACATCACGGCATCTTCCAGTTTCACCGTCGAGGTGGCGGACTATGAGATCCAGATTCCCGCAGTCGTCCGGGACAATATCGCCAAAGAAGTCCGCATCGACATCGAAGCCGGCCTGCAGGAACTGAAGAAAGGGTCATAACAGGCCTCCCATTAAAAAACGAACGGTTTGATGAAAAAGACAATACTGCTGGCAGGGCTTGTGCTGGCCGCTATCGCATTGAACGCTCAGGAAGGAGACCTTCTTTCCTTGCTGGGAGAGGAAGAAGAGACGACCGACTACACTACGGCCAGTTTTAAAACCAACCGGGTAGTCAACTTGCATTCCCTCGAAAACACGGCGGCGGGGGTTCTGGATGTTAAGATTTCCCACCGGTTCGGCACGCTGAACGGGGGAACTTACGAACTCTTTGGGCTAGACAACGCTACCATCCGCATCGGCGCTGATTATGGCATTACCGACCGGCTAACGGCTGGCCTGGGCCGCAGCAGCTTCCAGAAAACCTATGACGGTTTCCTGAAATACAAGTTTTTGCGGCAAAGCACCGGCAAGCGCGTCATGCCGGTCACCGCCGCGCTGTTTGCCAGCACTGCGGTACAGACGCTGAAATGGCAGAACCCCGGCCGCGAAAATTATTTCAGCTCCCGGATGTATCACACCTTTCAGCTCATCCTGGGGCGGAAGTTCAGCGAGGGGCTGAGCCTGCAGCTGTCGCCGACGCTCGTGCACCGCAACCTCGTAGAGACCTCGGCAGAGCGCAACGACGTGCTGGCGCTGGGCACGGCGGGCCGCATCAAACTGAGCAAACGGGTGGCGCTCAACGCCGAGTATATCTACGTCTTGCCGGATCAGCTGGCGCCCGGTTTCCGCAACTCCTTTTCTATCGGGTTTGATATCGAAACCGGCGGGCACGTCTTTCAGCTCCACTTCACCAACTCTACCTCCATGATCGAGAAGGGGTTCGTGACAGAGACAAACGAGAACTGGCTGGACGGCGGCATCCACTTCGGGTTCAATGTCTCGAGGGTATTCACCGTGGTCCGCCCCCAGATCAACTAACGAATCCGCGTGTAAAAAACAAAGGAGAAGTCATAAGGATTGCGGCTGTCTTTCTTGTGGCTTTCTCTTTTATACTCTTTCCAGTGCTCCGGGTTGATATCCGGGAAAAAAGCATCGCCGCTTTCGATGACGGTATGTACCTCAGTGATGATGAGCCGGTCGGCGGCCGGCAGGGCCTGCCGGTAGATTTCCCCGCCTCCAAGTATGCAGAGGCGCCGGGCGCCGTCCGCTTCAGCGATAGCGATTCCTTCCGCCAGGGAGTGGGCTGCTTTGCCGCCTTCAGGCTGGTAGCCTTCCTGGCGGGTTATTATCACGAACGGCCTGTCCCGGAAGATTTCCTCGCCCTGGGCAGACTCAAAAGAACGGCGCCCGCTGAGCAGGTAGCAGCCTTCAATCTGGCGGGATAAAAAATCGAGGTCGGCAGGCATGTGCCAGGGCAGGCCTCCGTTTTTGCCGATGACGTCGTTGTCGGATTTGGCAGCTATGATCACTTTTTCCATAAATGCGCCCTTTCTTTACACCCCGGCAGCAAAGGCCTCCTTGCCTTGCAAGTCAATGTTTTCCCCAAAGGTAAAAAATATCGGCCATAGTGGTTATGCCAAGATTCCTGCATAGTTGATCCCGGCCAGGCAGTGCATATCGTAATCAAAGGCACTCAGGTCGTCGGGGCCGAACTTATTCACGTCGCCATAACCGCAAGCGCGGGCAATGACCTGGCGAATCCTGCCTCGGCTGTCCTGCGAAAGACTTTTTGGAAGGTTATTCTACCAACACCCTGGCAGACTGCTGCTGCCGCCCGTCCGAAAGGTTTATGATATAAACCCCGGCAACGAGGCCCGGGAAATCCAGCGTTATCTCCTGCGGGCCGGCTGCCAGGGCCGGATACCGGCGCTCCAGGGCAATCCTTCCGTTTGTATCCTGTACGGTAACGGTCAGCAACGACTGCTCTTGCAGGGTGAACGACAAGTTGACGTTTCCACTCGCCGGGTTGGGATATGCCGACAGGGCAGACAAATTTTCGGCGAACCGGACAGCCGGAAAGGAAGAAATGCTTTCCGGCACAAAGTATACCTCGAAGAGGGTGGTTTGCGCCCAGCTTTGGGTGCCGTCGTTGATGAAGAAGATATTCGGCTGGGTGCTCACGATGCCGCCGACGAGATAGCCGATCAGCGTGGTATCTCCCGGCAGTTCGTTGAGGGCGATAATGCCGGGAGCAGATTGGAGAACATCCGGATGAAGGATAAATTCGGAACCGGCGCCCAGGAGGCTGGGCAGCTCCCCGATCTTTTGTTCGGCCATGGCGCCGTCGGCAGAACGGGTGACCCTGCCAATCGTCGGGACGAAAGGGACGTCGTCGTCCTGGGCCAACACCCCGTCCTCATCCAGGAAATACTGGCTGATGCCCCCGAAGAAGATGCTGTGCATTCTGTTGCCGCCGGCATCATAGAGGGCGGCGGTGCCACAGTGGTAGTGGTTGAGATATTGTTGGAAATCATTGTTGACTGTATGTCCGCCAGGCCGGATGTCCACCGAATTCAGGAAGGGCAGGTCCTGGGTGTATTGGAAGACACCCGAGAAAGCGGTCAGGCCCGGAGTGCCGTCGGGAAAGACCTGGGGCAGGACGTTATAATCCCTGCGGTGCAGGTTGACTTCGTCGAGGATGGCTTCTTTATCTGTCACGCTTAGCGTCACGCCATCATCGCTGATCCTGAATTTGCGGATCTGGTTGGTGTACTCCTGCACGAAGGACGGGCCGTTGTGCGGGTTGTACCGGCCGGTGAAGCGTTGCCCGCCTACCAGGTAATAGATGTCGCCGATCTTTTCAAGGTAGCCGCCGGTGACGGCAAAGTAATCGTCGGTGAGTTGCCGGAAGTACGGAGATATGTCCCGGCCTTCCCGAATTGCCTCGATCAAGGGTGCTACGGCAATGGCTGTGAGGTGGTTGTAGGTGATGTGATCCCCTTTCGACGAGCTGTAGCCGTACCCGCCGGCGAGGTATAGAAACCCACCTTCCTGGTAGAATTGCATATTGCTGGACTGGAGTTGTTCCCGGAGTGGCGTGGGAAGCGCCTCCACCGACGCTGACCATCGTTCCCGGGCGGCGGGGTTGATCACCTGTATTGCTGTGTTGTTGCCCGCCGGGTCGAAAGAAGCAAAGGGCTGCCGGCGGTGCAGGCCATCGGTGCGGCCGCCGACGAGCAGGATGTACGGGCCATCCTGCCCGGCGGCGAAAGATTGTATCCCCGTGAAGCCGTTTATGGAAAAAGGCTGAAGGTGCAGGCCGAATTCCTGCTGGGCGGAGAGGTTGCCGATAGAGGCCATGCCCGCAAGCAGCAGCGTTATAGCTATATTTTTCATGCCAATGGTTTTGGTTCCGTTGGCAAGTTTACAGGTTTTGGAACCAACCTTTGGTGATTTTCCGCACAGTGACGCACGGCAGGTTTTGTCGACTACAAAACCCGCCGGGTCAGTATATACTGGCGAACGCGTGGTTTTGTTCCTGACAAAACCACGCGTTCGCCAGTATAAAACAGGTTTTTACTCAGTTAAAATTTTCTCAACAAAATAAAATAAAAAAAACTCCACACAGAAAAAATCCTACAGCAGGCTCCTGACGCCAGGCCTTCGCCTGCACAACGCTGTCGGCCATAGTACTGCGGCGGCAGGATGATCACGGCACCAGGCCCATCACTTCTTCGGCAAAGCGATAAGTAGCTTCCTGGACCGCTGGAATATCTTTTGAAAAAATCCCGGAAGGGATGATATGCGTTTGGGCACCCGGGAAAGCCTGCAGCCGTTTTCGGGCGGGTAGGGTAGCGGTTTGTTCGAAAAATAGTTTCATGGCATCGACGGATACCACATTGTCCTGTTCTTCCTCGTTCTTGTAATAATAACCCAGAAAAAGCGGTTGGCGGATTTTCCGGAAGTATTCCGGCTGCATGGTTTCTTCCATCAGTGTTTTGAGCGCCACCAGCCCTTCGGTTCGGTAGGTGACGGTCCAGTATTTCTCGGCCTCCCATCCGATGAAGCTGGAAACCGTCCGGTATTCGCCGACGATCATCCGGGCGGCCTGCAGGCCCCAGGGGTAGGTGAGGAGCTCCGTTGCCGGGTCGGCCAGGGCGATGTTCGGCGAGTACAGGATCAGCGCGTCCACCAGTTCCGGCATTTCTGCCGCCAGGTAGATGGACAGCGTGCTGCCGGTCGAGCAGGACATGAGGATCACTTTTTCGCCCAGCAGGCGGCCGATGGCCAGCGCTTCTTTGGCGGCGTCGATCCAGTCTTTGGGGCTGACGGTACGGAAGGACTCCGGGTCCCTGATCCCGTGTTGCGGCAGGCGGGGCAGGTAGAGGTTGCAGCGATACCGGGCGGCAAAGTCCAGGTGGGCCGGCGCCCCTTCCATCGGGCTGGCGCCAAAACCGTGCAGGTAGACGATGCTGTACGGCGTTTTGCGGGCCGAATCCGCCCAGATGACCCGCGCCTGGTTGTCGGGCTTGAGCCGCGGTATGGCTGCCTCCCGTGCGCCGATAATGGAATCCAGCTCTGTGAGCGGCCAGCTGACAGACGGCAATTTTCCGTCGAAAGCAGGGTAATGAGGCCGGGGGCCCAGGAACAAAAGGAGGCCGAGCGCCACCGGCAGGGAAAGCAATACGTGTTTCATCTTTTTCATAGGACCGCTAAAATACGATAAAAAATTGCGCGGTTTTCAGGAGTTTCGCCTCTTGAACCTGTTTCGAGGGAACTTTCCTTCCGGGCAACAGGTTGAGTTTCATAATTCCGGAGGGGCCCATCCGGCCGGTGCCAGGCAGGCCCGTAAAAAAGGCTCAAAAAATAATCCCGGTGCCTTGCATAATCCCCCCTGGGTTTTTACCTTTGCATTCGCTTCGAAAAGCGCTGCATAGGCTGGCCGAAGCAATTCAGAAACATACCTGGTGACGTGGGTGAGTGGCTGAAACCACCGGTTTGCTAAACCGGCATACTCTGAAAGGGGTATCGCGGGTTCGAATCCCGCCGTCACCGCTGCCACAGAAGAGCCTACCGGCTCTTCTGTGCTTTCGGGGCATAGCGCAGCCCGGTTAGCGCGCCTGCTTTGGGAGCAGGAGGCCGCAGGTTCGAATCCTGCTGCCCCGAC